>DYIT01000008.1:10156-14357 GCA_020723505.1 Candidatus Kuenenia stuttgartensis | reverse complement strand
CATCCCTGCTCGCCGTGGGGTAAGCTGGCGAAGGGCGGGAAGACGCGCAAGAAGCGCGGACCTTGCGAATCCCGCGGGAGGGATTTGACAAGCGTCACGTGACGGTATACACTTGGAAAATGATAAGGACATTCGCAGACAAACGCACGCAGGAGTTGTACGAGACAGGCAGATCGAAACGGCTACCATCCGACATCATGAGGAGGGCGACACGGAAGCTGGAGTATCTGGATTTGGCCAATGCCTTGGACGACTTGAAAGTCCCTCCGGGCAATAAGCTTCACGAGCTCGAACGGGATCGGAAAGGACAATACTCCATATCCGTCAACGATCAATGGCGCATCTGTTTCCGGTTCATCGACGGGGATGCATACGATGTCGAAATCACGGACTATCACTGAAACGAGGTGCGATATGAGCATAACGAACACACGGGCGAGAACGGTCCGTCCGACACATCCGGGCGAAATGCTCCGGGAGGATTTTCTTCCGGAGTATGGGCTCACGGTCTTCAGTCTCGCCAAAGCCCTGGATGTGTCCCGCCAGACGGTCAACGAACTGCTTCGTGAACGCAGGGCCGTGAGTCCGGAGATGGCTCTAAGGCTCTCGCGTCTTTTCGGCAACTCGCCGGAGTTCTGGCTCAACGCGCAGCGCGCTGTGGATTTATGGGAAGCCAACCGGGTCCATAAGGCGAAGTTCGAGCGCATACGGCCGTTGAGAACAGCATGAATTCCGGGAATTCCGGGGACGCCATATTTATCTCCGCGATATCATGCGTGCCATGTGAAGCGGACCACCTCACCTTGTCCTGCTTCCAGTTGATGACCGTTCAACAGGAGAAACAGGCCAGCAGACGCGATTGCGGTCCGCTTGTCGCCGTCAATGAAACAGTGGTTTCGCGCAACCGACTCGGCGAGCGCCGCTGCCTTTAGAAAAACATCGGCGTACAGGTCTTTTCCCCCAAAAGTCGCCCGGGGCCGGGCCGCCGCCGAACGCAGAAGCCCCGCATCGCGAACCCCATGCGCTCCCCCCGTTGACTCAATGATTCCGGCATGGATGAACAGAATCTGTTCCGCCGGCAGGTACTTCATTTTCCGGCCAGCTCCCTGAGCGCCGGCTTGTATTTTTCCAGGAACATTTCCACCTGAGCCGCGAACTTCTCGTTTACTCCTCTCGGCCTTCTCGGTTTCCGCACGGGTTCAATCATGATTCGATTTGACATACACAAAAACATATCGTATTATGTGTATACATGACCGGAGGTGACCGCATGGGAAGAACAAACGTCGTGCTTGATGATGACCTAGTCGATGAATGTCGAAAACTGACCGGAATCCGTACGCGCCGCGCCCTTATTGACTACGCGCTGAATGAAGTCCGCCGCCGTGGTCGCCAGAAGCGCCTGCTCGAACTGAAGGGTGCCGTCGCATGGGAGGGGGACCTCGCCGAATGGCGGAAGGCGCGCGAGTGATGGTGCTTGTCGACACGACCGTCTGGATTGACTTTTTTACAGGTCGAACCGAGCCGCACGTGGAAACTCTTCAGAAGCTCATCGAGAGCGGAGAGGATTTGTCCTTGTGCGGAGTCGTTCTGACGGAGGTGCTCCAGGGAATCAGATCCGACGCTGTCTTCAGGAAAACAAGGGAATATCTTGGCGATCTGGTTTTCCTCCCCATGCGGAGGACGACTTTCTCGAGAGCGGCGGATATCTACAGGTCTCTTCGGAAAAAGGGCATCACCATTCGAAACCCGGTTGATTGCATGATTGCTTCGGTTGCCATCGAATACGATGTCCGCCTGCTTCACAATGACCGGGACTTCACGAATATTGCCAGGCACACGAAGCTCAGAATTCTCGCATGATTGATTCCGCCGCAAAAATCCGGATTCAAGCTGCCGGCGGAATCAACCTTTTGACATGATTCGCCCACCATCGAGGCTTTTTCGGGCGAATCATTGCTGACCGTTGTTTTCCCTCTCACCCCAGCTTCCCGCTGACGAACGCCTGCCAGTTCTCCCCTATCGCCTTGGCATCGTCCTTGAACGTCGCTTCGAAAAGGTCCGCGCTCCCCTCGCCCGCGACAACCTTGGCCGTGAACTCGAGGAACCTCGCGCGGTATTTCCCCGCTTCGGCGCAGAGCATGAAATGCACCAGCCCGAGCGCCTGGAAATACATGTCCTGCTTCCCCATGAACCCCTCCTGCGTCATGGCCGTGAACTCCGCAAGGGACGGGAACTGCCCGCCCGACTGGAGCATCTTCTTGAGCCCCAGCATCTTCTGGGTCTGCTTCCTGAAGAAGACCGGGTTCGCGCCGTCCCATTCGAGGGTCTCGAAGTATGACGCGAGGCCCTCGAACACCCAGAATTGCGGCTTGGCGGCCACTCCTCCGGGAGACGAGGCCATGAGGTGGATGATCTGGTGGGTGCATTCGTGCAGGACCGTCGTCACGTACTCGTCACGTCTGAAGAAGTAGGCGGTCTCGGTCCCGGTGTTGTAGAACCCCGGGGCGTTCACGGCTCTCGGCTCCACGGATTCCACCGCGCTCCTGTACTCGTCCTGCGTGGCGTAGCATCTGATTTTCATCTTCGATTCGGGCGGCTTGAGCTTCCACGACACGCCGAATATGCGCACGAACGCGCGCGCCAGCCCCTCGGCCGAGCGCGAAAGCCTCTGCGCCTCCTCCCAGGTCAGGTTGGCCGCGACCTCGAAGCGCTCCCCGGAAACCTTCCAGGCCTTATCGAAGCCGCTCCTCGCCTTTTCGACCTCTTCCTTCGGCTTCCACTGCCCGTCGATTTCCCTGAGCCCCGAGTTCAGCTTGTCGGCCTCCGCTTTCGGGAACCATCCGACCCCTTTCACGAGGGCCTCGCCCAGCCCCTGCCTCGCGTCCGCGGAGTCCGGATCGATGTCGAGCGCCCTGCGGAAGGCCTCGGCCGTGTCGTCGGCCTGCTTCTTCTTCGCCAGGTCCTTTCCGAGGGAGACGTACCTCTTCAGGCAGTCGGCGTCGATCTTCGCGCGCTTCCTCTCGCAGATTGCGATTTTGCCCTCCCAGTCCTTCGCGGGGGCGGCGGGCTTCGCCTTGAGGCGCTCGCTTGCCTTGCCGTTGCCGGGATCGATGCGGAGGGCTTCCTCGAACGCGGCATGGGCCTCGCCCGGAAGCCCCTGGGAGGCGCACCACTCGCCATGCTTGAGATGGCCGTCCGAGTGGTCCTTTACGGCTTTTTCCAGGGCGGCGTTCCCTGCCCACGCAGCCTGGACGAGCCCAAGGAGCGCTGCAGCCACGCATGTCGCGATGCGCGCGAGCCGCGGAGATTCGCCGCTGAAACCGCGGGCGCGACGCGAATCCGGCGGGAACCCGTGCGGATGAAGATGGGCCAATCCGGAACTGAGGAACTCAGGAACAGGACTGAGAGCGAATCCGGAACCCGGGAACTCAGGAAAATAAGAAAGCGTTGATTCGGATCCCATGCAAGTCGCTCCTTCAATGCATTTCCGGGGTTTCCGTTCCGCCTTCGAGTGCTTCCCTGACCTTGGCGCCCAGGTCCCAAAGCGAGAACGGCTTCTGTATGAAATGAACGCCCTCGTCCAGTATGCCGCGGTGGGCTATCACGTTCGCCGTGTAGCCGGACATGAACAGGGATTTGAGGCCGGGCAGGATTGAGGAGAGCTCCCGGGCAAGCTCGCGGCCGGTCATTTCAGGCATCACGACGTCGGTGATGAGCAGGTCTATCCTCCCCTGCCGGTCCCGGGCTATCTTCAACGCCGCGCCGGGCACCCCGGCAGTGAGGACCGCGTAGCCGAGCTTCTGGAGCATCGCCTCGCCCAGCCTCAGAATCGCCCCCTCGTCCTCGACGAGCAGCACGGTCTCGCCGCGGCCCGTCGGGATTTCCGCAGGGCAGCCGGCCTTCCGGACGTCGGTCTCCTTGCCCTCGAACCGGGGCAGGTATATCTTGAACGTCGTCCCCTTGCCGGGCTCGCTGTAAACGTTGATGAACCCGTTGTTCTGCCTGACAATGCCGTACACGGTGGCAAGGCCGAGGCCCGTGCCCTTGCCGACCTCCTTGGTCGTGAAGAACGGCTCGAACAGGTGGTCGAGGACCTCCCTGTTCATGCCGCACCCGTTGTCGCTGACCGCGAGCATCACGTAGCTGCCCGGGAAGAACCCCGGATGGCTCGCGCGGTAGACCTCGTCGAGGATGACGT
>DYIT01000008.1:0-10146 GCA_020723505.1 Candidatus Kuenenia stuttgartensis | reverse complement strand
CGGCGCCCGATATCGCGTCCCTGGCGTTCACGCACACGTTGGCGAGTATCTGATCAATCTGCGCCGGATCAATCTTTAACTGCCACAGACCGGCGCCGGGCGTCCATGCGAGCACTATGTCCTCGCCGATCAGGCGCTGCAGCATCTTCAGCATCCCCGACACCGTCTCGTTGAGGTCCACCACCTTGAGGGAGACGGTCTGCTTGCGCGCGAACGCGAGAAGCTGCCGCGTCAGGTCCGCGGAATGCATGGCAGCTTTGTGTATTTCCTCCAGGTTCACGCGCATCGCATGGTCCGGACCGGCCTGGGCCAGCGCGAGCTCTGCATGGCCGATTATCACGCCCAGCATGTTGTTGAAGTCGTGCGCCACCCCGCCCGCAAGCCTGCCCACGGATTCCATCTTCTGCGCCTGCGCGAACTGCTCCTCGAGCCTCCTCTTCTCCTCCTCCGCTTGCTTGCGCCGGGTAATGTCCGTGCAGACCCCAATCATCCGGAACGGCCTCCCCTTGCCGTCCTTCCGCACGACCCCCTTGTCCGTCCAGTCCGTCCACGTGCCGTCCTTCCTCTGAACCCTGTATTCCTCGGAATACGGCGCTCCTGTCTCGAGGTGGAGCCTTAAGTTCCGCATGACCCGGTCGCGGTCGTCCGTATGTATGATGCCCTCCCATGCTTCGATTGTCCTCTGGAACCCGCCGGGCTCGTGCCCCAGTATCTCGTCAACCGCCCCGAACCATTGCAGCGACCCGCTCGGGATGTCCCATTCCCAGATGAGGTCGGTCGCGCATCGCGCCGCAATCCTGAACCGCTCCTCGGACTCCTTGAGCGCTTCCCCGGCCTGCCTGCGGGCAGTGACGTCCTCGACGTGGGTCAGGAAATGCAGCGGCTTCCCGGATGCATCGCGCTGCAGGCGGGTCGTGACGCGGGTCCAGACGTGCCTGCCGTCCTTCGCCACGTATCGTTTGTCCATGGACCACGTGTCGCGCTCGCCTGCAAGGAGGCTCCGCACGCATTCCACGCTCTCGGCCAAATCGTCGGGGTGCGTGATTGACGCGAAAGACATGCTCTGCATCTCCTCGGACGAATACCCGAGCATGCCGCAGATTGCGGGATTCACGCGCAGCAGCCTCCCGTCCGGCGCCGTCATGCTCTTGCCGATTGGCGCGTTGTCGAAGAAGTTCCTGAAACGCTCCTCGGACTCCTCAAGGGCGGCCTCAGCGGCCCTCTCCGCGGTCTGGTCGCGGAACACGAGCACGACGCCGGTCACGACGCCGCCCGCGCCGCGAACCGGCGCGCCGCTGTCGGCGATGAAGCGCCTTGAGCCGTCCCTGGTAATAAGGACGGTGTGGTTCGCGAGGCCGACCACCCTCCCTTCCCGGAGCACCCGCCGCACCGGGTCCTCGACCTTTTCCAGCGTGCCTTCGTTGACGATTCGGAACACTTCCTCAAGCGGCTTCCCGCGGGCGTCGGCCTCCTTCCAGCCGGTCAGCGCCTCCGCGGCCGGGTTGAGCAGCTCGACAGCGCCGCGGGAATCCGTGACAATCACCCCGTCGCCCACGCTGAGCAGGGTGATCCGCCATCGCTCCTCGCTCGCGCCGAGGTCCCTGCGCATCTCATCCTCGCGCGTCAGGTTGTTGAGCCAGTGCTGGACCTCCAGTTCGGCGCGCTTAGAGTTCAGGAACTCCTCAGGCGGTATGTAGTAGAAGTTCCGGTGGACGCGCCCGCCCCTCACGAGATGGGGATGGGTCATCACCACGCCCTTTATGATCTCCGGATCGAACTTCCACCTGTCGTACTGGCAGAGGGCGAGGCACGCATGGAAAGGGAAGAATTCGCTGTTGAGTCTCGCCTCGTACTCGAGCAGCCTGTCCGATCCCGGAATGCCCCGCAGCACCCATGTCATCTCCCCGGTGACCCTGAGCGCGGGATATCCCTCCTTGATTGCCCTTTCGGTCTCGGCGGCGAGGAGGCCAATCATCCTGCCCGGATCAAAGGCTCCGTCCCTGGTATAGGCTTCCGACTCGTGAAGGATGCAAAGCCTGCCGGACTCCTCGGCAGCCCGGACGTCGAAACCCTGGCCCAAAAGGTCCTGCCGGATTTCCTCCGCCGTGCTCGTGTCGACTATATATAGGCACTTCTCGCCGCGCAGAAGGCCGATGGAAATGAACGGAATCACGGCGCCGCGCCACTCTTCCTTGGTCTCGTGGATGAGGCACAGATGGTCGTGGGCGCCGAGAGTCTCGAGCATGGAGGCCAGGCTCGTGCCGGCGGGCGGCACGTCCGGTCCCCCCGCGCGACCTTTGCGGGAAGCCTTTCCCCCCGCATGCCGGACGGATTTCCGGAACCCGGCTCCTCCGGCCCGCCCCTTGCTCTTCCCTTCGCCGTCCGCACCCTTCCTCATCGAATCACCTTTAAAAAGCCGGTGCCATCCGCACGTGGAGGACGCAACCAATAGCCGCGAAAAAAGGGAATCTTGATTCGCCCGTAAAAAGCCCCAAGGACTGGCGAATCATATCAAATTCAAGCATTTGGATGCACTTGCCTCGGCATGCCGGCGGGGCGCTTGCCCTGATTAATCGCAGAGCATGCTTCAGGCGGGAAATCGCCGCCTCGCGTGGTCAGGAATGCTCCGGCGGCTCCCACAGACTGTAATCAATTCCTTGTCAGGAATGCCACGGCGGCTCCCACGGCTGCATGCTTGATCTTTTCCATCTTCTTTCATCTCCGTGTCTCCGTGCCTCCGTGAGAGCCCTTTTCCATGAATTGAACATTTTCCATCCTTTGAAATGCGATTTCGGCCTTAGTCTCTTGGTCTTACGGCATTAAACTCCGGTCACCAGTCCGGATAATTCACGGTCATTCGCCAATTATCCGGGTTAGACTTATGCTTCATGAAGGGCCGAATAGAACTGCTGTCCCCCGCGGGCGGACCGGAAGCGGGATACGCCGCGCTGGCGTGCGGCGCGGACGCGATATATCTCGGCCTGCGGCGGTTCTCGGCAAGGGCCGAAGCGGTGAACTTCGCCCCCGGGGAACTCGGGGAAATAGCCGCCTACGCGCATTCCCTTTCGCCCCGGCGGCGCGTGTTCGTCGCCGTCAACACCTTGGCCGCTGAATGCGAGATTGGCGACATCGTCCGGATTCTGGCTGAAATACGCGACGCCGGGGCCGACGCGGTCATAGTGCAGGACCTCGGAGTCGCGAGGATTGCGCGAAGGAATTTCCCCGGCCTCGAACTGCACGCCTCGACCCAGCTAGCGGTGCACAGCCTGCCGGGAGTCGAAGCCCTGGCCGGACTCGGGTTCGCGCGCGCTACCCTCGCTCGCGAACTCACCCTGGACGAAATCAGGCGCATCTGCCGGCGGTCACCGCTTGAAATCGAGACCTTCGTCCACGGGTCCCTGTGCTATTCCGTGAGCGGCCTGTGCCTCTTCTCCGCCTTCGTCACGGGGAGGAGCGCCAATCGCGGGTCATGCGCCCAGCCTTGCAGGTGCCTCTACCGCGCGGAACCGGAATGGGCCCAGGAAGGGGCCGAAGCCCGCGGAGGAAGGAAATACCTGTTCTCGCTGAAGGACCTTGCCCTGGCCGACCGGGTGCCCGAGCTCCTCGAAGCGGGGGTCGCCTGCCTCAAGATTGAAGGCCGCATGAAAGGCCCCCTCTACTCCGCCGTCGTTACGGATTTCTACAGGCGGGCAATAGACGGGGGTCTGGACGACCAGGCGAGAGTCGCCGCCGAAGAGGACGCGAAGACGACTTACAGCAGGTTGTGGACGCGCCTCTACGCGGATTCTCGCGCCTGGAACGGGGCCGTGGATACCGAATTCCCCGGGCACAGGGGAGCTCGCGTCGGCGAGGTGATCGACGTCGCGCGCGACTGGTCCGGCAGGTTCTGGGCGAGGTTCCGGCCCGGAAGGGCGCTCGAGAGGCGCGACGGCCTGCAGGTCGAGCTCGAAGGCCCCGACAAGCCCTTCGGATTCCCGGTCGAATCCATGAGGCCTGCTGGCGGTGGGAGGCTGCTCAACGAGTGCCGCGCCGGTGAGGAGATCGAGGTGCCGCTGCCCTCCGGCGCCCCGCGGGTGCCGGCCGGGGCTGCGGTGTTCCGGTCGTCGTCCCAGGCCCTGAAAAGGAGGTTCCGGTGGTCAGTCCCGAAGCCGGGCGAGTACGCGGCTCGCAGGAAAGCAGGCGTGGAGATTTCGATTTCAAGGGCAGGCGCCGGGGCCAGGGCATGGCTGGCCGCGGGAGGCGAGGGCCCTGCGGCCCATGCAGAAGCCGTCCTTGAAGGCGTTTTCGGGGAGGCGAGGGATTCCGGAGCGGCAACGGCCGCGGCAGAGGAGGCGTTCGGCCGGCTGGGCGGCACCAGGTTCTCCCTCGGGGAGCTCGCCGTCCGGAATCCCGAAGGCCTGTTCGTCCCGAAGTCGGGCCTGAACGACCTTCGGAGGAGACTGATAGCCGCCCTCGACGAGGCCCTCGCTGCGGCGCAGACGGCCGAGAGGAAGCAGGTTGAGGAGTGGGCGGACGCGGACGCCGATGTCTTCCGACCGGCGGCGGGGCGGGCTCGCGAATCCTGGTCCCTGAAGACGGACAATCCCGCGATGCTCGACGGGTTCGAGGACGCGGACCTGGGGTCGGCTGACGAAATCGCCGTGGCGATTCGGGCATGTCCCGGGGAAGGAATCATCGACCGGGTCGAGCGGCTCGCCTCGAGGGCCGGCCGGGAGAAGATCCGCATCGCGCTCCCGCCCGTGGTGCGCGACCCGGAGGCGCCTGAAGCGGTCCGGCTGCTGTCGGCCTTAGCCTCCCGCGGGTTCAGGAAGTTCGAGGCGTCCAACGTCTCGGGATTCGGCCTGGTTGAACTCGCCGCCGCGGGGGCGGGCGGCAGGCCGGACGTGAGGGCGGACTGGCCCGTGTACGCCATGAACCGGGCGGCCGCGGCGGCGATTCTTTCGATGGGGGCTTCCGGATTCACGCTTTCTCCGGAGGATGGAACGGAAAACATGCGCGAATTAATCCGGCGGTTCGGCGGCTTCGCGGAGGTGGTCGCCTACGCCCGGCCGCCGCTCTTCCTGAGCGAGACCTGCGTCTTTGCCACGGCCCGGGGAAGCTGCCCGGGGCAGGCGGCATGCGGGGCGTCGGCCATGGGAATCGCTTCCGATTTCGGCGACGATTTGATTGCCGTGAACGAGGGGTGCAGGACCGCGGTGGTCATGAGAAAGCCCCACGACCTCTCGTCGTCCCTCCCGGAGTTATGGCGCGCGGGGGCGTCGAGATTCAGGGTCGACCTCCGGTACTTTCCGGACGGGCCGAAGGACGCGAAAGCGGTCTGGAGGAGAATTGCACGTCGGCAGGGTCATCGCGGGGCGGTGAATGGACCGGCCGAGGCGGATTAATGGTTGCCAAGGAGAGCGGGCTGGAATATGCTTTCCAAGGGCTCTTGGAGCCGCGTAATCCAGTGTGCCGGGAGGCGCGGAGCCGGGGATTTTGAGGTGGGAGTTATGGAAACCGCCGCACGTTTTTCGACCGCATTCGTTATCTGCGCAGCCGTTGCGCTCATGGCGGGCTGCCCGGACGAGGAGAACGTCACGAACATCTACCAGCAGCAGCCCGCGCCGGTCGGCAGCTTTCCCGGAACGCCCGAGGCGGTTTCCAACCTGGCAATAGACGGCAGGGCGCTGTCGAATCCCGGCGAGGACGTCAAGGCGCTCCGGTTCTTCGACTCCGGACGAGACACGGCGGTAGTGCTCTTCACGACCGAGGAGTCCGGGAGGAAGCACCTGTATGCGTCGTACCTCGACGGGGAGACCCTCACCCCCCCGGTCGAGTTGGTCGGGCAGAACCAGGACCCGACGGCGGAGGCCAACCTGAACCAGGCCTTCGTCGCGTTCCTTTTCCCGGGCAACTCAAGGGACGGCGACGCGATTGTCGGATTCATGAGAACGGACCTGGACGACGACGGCAACTCCAATCCGGTCGTGGGCCCCAACATAAGGCTTTTCGCGTCCTATTTCGACAGGAGCGGGTGCAAGACCGCGGCGGATTCGCTCAACCCGGACATCAGGTACGGCTTCAACACCCTCGCCGCCCCTATAGACCTCACCGACGACTCCTTCATCGGATCGGACGTGACCTGCGCGTTCTTCGTGACGGACGGCTTGAGGGGCGCGGCGGAATTCCAGGGAGTCGGAAATCTCGAGGCCTCGGCGTTCTCGCAGGGGGACGCGGTCTCATACCTCGCGGTCGGATGGGTGCAGGCCAACGCTTCGACGTCCTACCCGAGGCTCTACAGGAGGAAATTCGACCTGACCGAGACGAACGCCGCCAATACGTTCGGGTCGCCGACCATCGAAATCGCCCTGGATTCCGGCGCGGCGGCGACGGACTACGTCTACAGCCAGGAAATCGACGTGTACGAGAACTGCGTGTTCTTCCTCAAGATAGTTGGCGCCGATTATTTCATGATGGGTTCGGCGTTCAATCCCTCGGCCGCGACGCCCGATTTCATCTCCGCGGCGCATAGAATCGGCCCGGCCGCCAGTCCCTTCCCGACGGTCCAGTACCTTCCCGGCAGGGAGAACCTCTACGGCCCGGACGAGGGAATCGTGAACGTCGCGGGGTTCTTCAGGGTGACGGGAGCGGCGAATCTGATGGAGGAGAGCCTGTTCGCGTTCCAGTTCGCGTCGGGAACTCCGGCAGCCGCGTTCAACGAGGCTAACGACCGGATGGACTTCGACAACGGCGGCGGGACGCCCGGCCCGCCCTACGACGTGCAGTTCGCATGGGGATGGAAGACTTTCATGAACAGGACGGGCACCTGGATTGGAGTCCTGTGGTTCCAGCCCGCCTCGCCCCCCCCCGCTCCGCCGATGCCCGTGCTCTTCGTGAACGCCCTCCAGACGACCCGCACAGGGACCGCCCCGGCCATCGGCTCTTCCGACGCGGGAGCCGTGCTGGTCGACTCCTCGGTCACGACCGTGCTTGTTGACTTCTTCGTCCTCCAGCAGGAAGTCGGGTACAAGGGGATACAGAGCAATCCGAACGCCGTGACCGTCGCGTACAAGCACGAGGTCACGGCGCTCCAGGACACGCTCAAGTCCAAGAAGATCACATTCGTGCCCGGGGCGGCGCCGTCGCTCACGATTCCCGGAGCTGCGAACGCCGTCGCGTTCCCGGAAAACACGCTTGCCGCGGCGGACGTTATCGTCGCCGAGGCCGGAAGCGCGCAGGCCGCGGCGGGGGACGCGGCGCTTTACTTCATCAAGGACGCGGCGGTCGCCCCGCAGGAGTCGAGGAGGGCCGTGATGCTCAGGCCGGGCGGCACGGAGCTCGAAATCGGCTCCCTCGTGGGCGCGGTCGGGACGTATTCGCCCAGGGAGGCGGTTGGCATGAAAATCGTCACGGTCCCCCGCAACGCCGACATCGCGAACAGCCCCGGCTGGGCCGGCGCCGCCCAGCATGTCTTCCTGACCGAGTACAGGTACCTCGATTCCCAGGGATCGACCGCGCTGAGGCACAGGGTCTTCGACATGACGAAGGCCGCCGCCGACGGCGCGTGCTTCTCTCCTGCAGTTGACGGGTCGACGAAACCCAAGGACATCGATTCGGGGCAGGACACCGACGCGCAGTCCCCGGAGGTCTTCGCGTCCGGATCGGTCGTCGGGGCGTATTTCATGCAGGGAGGGCACATCTGGTACAACGAGTTCGACGGAGCCGCATGGTACGCCGCCTCGGCTTCTTCGACCGGCCCCCAGCTTGTGGACAACTCGAATCCGGCGCCGGTCGACACGGCCGGCTATTCCTGGAGCGTGTTCCCCAACGCGTACGTCGAACCTCGCGGGCTCGCCGGATCGGCCGTTTTTTTCAGTAAAATCCTCAATCCGGGCGGATCCGACAGGCTGTTCGCGAGAATCAGGAATTGAAGTCCGGGGGCGCGGTGCCTCTCGGCGGCACCCGACGGCCGGGGCTCAGGAGAAGAAGACAATCTGGAATTCAGGAACATCGGGAAAGGACGATTCCATTTCGCCGCAAGGAGGCGCAAAAAGCGCAAGAGGGCTCAAAGACGGCCGCCACAACGGAAAAGATATGCGACACGGATCTCCCGCTTGCCGGCGACGGCAGTGGCGAAGGAGGCGCGGAAGAACGTGCAGCCGGAAAAATCAAGTTCTTCCGGTCCTTCTTCGCCACTGCCATACGGCCGCTTCACGGCCAGGGGCACGAATAGACCCGCTGTGCGTTCCCGTGCCCCCGCCGGCAAGCCGCAGTGACTTCAATCCCGTTCAGCCGATCCGCATTCGCGTTGATTCGCAGCAAAGCCCTCACCACCTTTGCTTGATGCTTCCGCGAGAGCGGTGTCTTCATTGGTTCCATTTTGCGCCTCTTTGCGGCGATATTTCAGTCCGAATTCCAATATGAACTCGCAAGCATCCTGGATTCCGGCTTCCGCCGGAATGACCAACCTTGAATCTGCGGAGAAATCATGTAAATCAGGGTCGTAAAGGTCCCCGGCGCTGCCGGTTTGGTTGCATCTTGAGAGCTGCCGAAAATGGATTCGAAAGAGGCGAAGAGGATTGAGGAGCTCGACAAGAGGCACGTATGGCACCCTTTCACGCCCATGCTCGAATACGAGGGCATGCCGCAGATAGTGGTTGAAAGCGGCAAGGGGTCCTGGATTACCGACGTGCACGGCAGGCGGTATCTCGACGGCACGGCGTCGCTGTGGGTCAACGTGCACGGGCATTGCAGGAAGGAAATCGACGATGCCGTCGCCGCGCAGCTCGGCAGGATAGCCCATTCGACGCTGCTCGGGCTCGGCAACGTGCCATCGGCGCTGCTGGCGGAAAAGCTTTCGGGCATCGCGCCCGGGAGGATGAGGAAGGTCTTCTATTCCGACAACGGATCCACGGCGGCCGAGGTCGCCCTGAAGATGGCCTTCCAGTTCTGGAAGAGGAGGCCGGCGCGCGGGCGGAAGAAGCGCGAGCTTTTCTTCAGGTTCACGAACGCCTACCACGGGGACACGATTGGATCGGTGAGCGTGGGCGGGATTGACCTGTTCCACGCCGCATTCGAGCCCCTGACGTTCAGGACTGTCTCCGTCAGGGCGCCGTACTGCTACCGCTGCCCCTTCGGGAAGAAGGACGGGCAGTGCGGGAAGGAATGCTTCGGCGAGCTCGACCGGGCCTTCGGGAAATGGGGCGACAGGTGCGCGGCGGTCATAATCGAGCCGGTCGTGCAGGGCGCGGCGGGGATTGTGATACAGCCATCGGGATACCTCAAGCATCTCGAGGGGCTTGCAAGGAAGCACGGGGTCCTCCTGATTGCCGACGAGGTGGCAACCGGTTTCGGAAGGACCGGGAGGATGTTCGCCTGCGAGCACGAGGGCGTCGAACCCGACCTGATGGCCGTCGCGAAGGGCATCACGGGGGGATACCTGCCCCTGGCGGCGACCCTCGCCACGGACGAGGTGTACGAGGGCTTCCTCGATTCGAATCCCGCGGAGGGGACGTTCTTCCACGGGCACACGTACACGGGCAATCCGCTCGCATGCGCGGCCGCGATTGCAAGCCTCGAGATCTTCGAGAAGGAGAAGACCATCGAGATGCTGCAGCACAGGATCAACAGGCTTGCCAGGCTGCTTGAGAAGTTCCGTGAGCTCGAATGCGTCGGGGAAGCCAGGCAAATCGGGCTCATGGCGGGCATAGAGCTGGTCGCGGACAGAGAGTCGAGGAAACCGTTCCCGCGGGAAGCCAGGGTCGGATTCAAGGCCGCGATGGAGGCGAGGAAGCTCGGGGTGATCGTGCGTCCACTAGGAGACGTGCTTGTTCTCATGCCTCCGCTGTCGATTTCGAACACCGACCTGGAGCTTCTTGCGGACGTCTCGTACCGCGCGATTGAAACCGCATGCAGGAAGGTCATGAAGGCAGGGTCGAAGGCGCAACGAAGCCCTCCGTAGCCTCCGCGCCATGCCCGGAAGCGGAGTCGGCCCGGAACGCAGAATTCAGCGGAAAGTTGCAGGTGTTGGCCGGCCGCGGCTGACGCGCAGGGCGTTCGGCGCACAGGCAAGACCGTATTGCGAGTAAGATGAGAGCTTGGGTAGAATGAGACGATGAAGGTCAGGAAGGTCATGAGGATGCTGCAGAAGGACGGTTGGATCCTGGT
>DYIT01000113.1:12434-13474 GCA_020723505.1 Candidatus Kuenenia stuttgartensis | reverse complement strand
TTCAGGGTCGAGGGTCGAGGGGGAACTGTGAACTGTAAGTGTGAACAGTAAACAGCTTACGGTTTGCGGCTCCCGCCGCGCCCTGCACGGGCAATGGCTGTCCGCAGGATTTCGTGCGCGGGGACCACGGCGTCGATGACGCCGAGTTCCATCGCGCGCCCGGCCCCGAACGTGGCGCCCGAAAGCGCAATCCCGGCGGCCGCGGGCCTTCCGGCTGTTTCCACGAGCCTCTGGAGCCCGCCGCAGCCGGGAATCAGGCCGAACGTGCCCTCGGGCAGCCCGAAGACGGCGTTGGGGGCGGCAATCCTCGTCCCGCAGGCGAGCGCGAGCTCGAGCCCCGAGCCAAGGCAGGCGCCCTGGATGGCCGCCACGACCGGTCCGGGGAAGTTATCAAGGAACTCGAAGCTCTCGAGATTCCTGGCCAGGCGGGCCGGGAAATCCGCCCCGCCCCCGGCCTCCCGGGCGAGTTCCTCTATCAGGGACTTGAGATCCGCCCCGGCGCTGAAATGCCTGCCCGATCCGCGAACTACTATCGCGGAGACCCCGGAACGCGGGACGACCTCGCGCGTGAGGCGGTGGAGTTCATCGAAGAACTCGGGGTCCATCAGGTTCCCGGGCGGCCTGCAGAGGCTCAGAAACCCGATTCCGCCGTCAATCGACCATTCGACCGGTTTCATTCCGTTCGACCACGACCATGGCCGCGGCCCTCGCTTTCGTATGCGTCAGCGATACCCTCGCGGAAACGAGCCCCGCCGGTCCCGGCGGAGCGACGATGATGCAGGGCTTTCCTCCGGGCCCTGCGAGGATTTCGAGGCCCAGGAATCCCGTTCCGGGGAAAAGCCCGATGAACGCGCGTTTCGCCGCCATCCTTGCCGCGATTCGCTGCGCCCGGGCCCGGCCGTCTCCGAGGGCGGCGATCTCCCTTTGCGTGAACGCCCCCGACGGATTCGCCGCAAGCCGCGCAAGCTCGGGATCCTCGAGCATGATTTCGACCGTTCTCTTCTCAATCATGGCCGGGCGATTCCCCTGGCAAGACCGCA
>DYIT01000113.1:0-12424 GCA_020723505.1 Candidatus Kuenenia stuttgartensis | reverse complement strand
CAGAAGATGTCCGCGGAGAGCCTCATCGCGTCCCCTCTCGGCATGGAAAGCCCGGAGTTCAGAGATTTCATCACAGCATGGACCACTTGCGGATCGACGTGCGACGTGAGCCTGCCGAGCATCGCAAGCGATTCGTCGAGCACCTTGCCGTCTTCCGCCACGGCGTGGACGAGCCCGGCCGCCTCGGCCTCGGCCGCACCGATGGTCCTGCCCGACATCAGAAGCTCGAAGGCGCCCGGCCTGGACATCGCCCCGGCGAGCCTGGCCGTTCCTCTCGGCCCGGGCATCGCGCCGGCAGGAGCCCCCGGGAAGCCGAAGACCGCGTTCTTCCCCGCGACCCGGAAGAGGCACGAGAGCGCGATTTCCAGCCCCGGTCCCAGGCATTCGCCGCGAACCGCGGCGACGGTCGGCACGCACGCGGATTCGATGACGTCCAGCAGGCGGACGCCCTCCCCGTCTCTCCGGGCCGGCTCTTTGCGCCCGCGTTGGCCGCCGGAGGATTCCGTCCCGGGTCCGGGAAAGAACCGGTTCCCCTCGCCGCAGATAGCCGCGCCTTTGAGGTCGGCTTCGGAAAGCCAGGCGGCGAGCTCGTCGGGGCCGGCGAATGCGGGAACGTCCGAGGCTGCCTTGGGTGCGGAGAGGGTGATTACTCCGAGCGGGCCGATGCGTTGCCATTGCGATGTTTTCATTCGTTCCCGGATCCTTTCGGTCCGGTTTCCGGGCCGCGGCCTGCGCAGGGCCCTCGGGGCCTGAACGCGGCGTGGCCGGTCTCCCTGAAGGCCGAGTCGAGTTCCCTGCCGAGATCATCCAGCCCGCAGAGCGTCCCGGACCTGAACGCGGCGGTTTCGATTCCGAACGCGTCGCGCAGGGCCGCGGAGACGTCCGCCTCGAGCGCCGCCCTCTTTTCCACGAAATAGCAGACCTGGTTCGCGAGCGCGAGAACCAGGCGCCTCCTGATTTCCTCGTAAACCTCCCCGGACGGCGGATCGGACTTCGGCGCGTTCGGCTTGCCGTCCTTCCACTCGTAGAATCCGCGGCCGCTCTTCTGCCCGAACCTGCCGGCGCCGGCGAGCGCGGCGAGCGCGTCTTCCAGGGGTTTCGCGAACGGGCGCAGATCCTCCTGCATGAGGCAGTATCGCGATACGGAGGGAGCGGCAACGTCCAGCCCAATCCTGTCGAACATCTCGAACACGCCATGGGGCATTACGTGTTCCCGGGCGATATCGTCAATCCCGCGGAAATCGGCCTTGCCGTCCTGCGCGAACCTGTACGCCTGCGCCTGGAGGGGAAGCAGGGCACGGTTCGCGATGAACGGCTCGTCCTCGGTTTCCAGAAGATGCGACTTTCCCAGCCTGTCGAGGAGTCCGAGCAGGCTTTCCTGCGCGTCGTCGTCAGCCCCGGGCGGCCTTATGAGCTCGACGATGCCGGTGAATCTCGCGGGATGGAAGAAATGGAGCCCGAATGTCCTTGCGCGGCGCCTGCCGGGCGGGGCAATCTCCGAAGGCACGATGGATGACGAGCAGGAGGCGAACACGCACTCGGCCTTCGAGCCGCCGTCGATTGCACCTAGGACCTCGCGCTTGGTCCCGGGGTTCTCGGGGAGCGCTTCAATCACGAGATCGCAGCCTGCCAAATCCTTATGGCGCACGGTGAAGACCGCGTTCTTCTTGCGGTCCGCGAATTCGCCTGCGGTGATGACGCCCTCCCTGAGGGAGAAGTCCAGCGTCTTCAGGAACGAGAGCCTGCACCGCTCGACGGATTCGCTCCTTCTGCCGAGCAGCGAGGTCCGGACGCCGCAGGACTCGAGGAGGAGGAAGAGATCGAATCCCATCCTTCCGCAGCCCGCCACGCCCGCGCTCCGGATTTCATGATTCATGGGGAATCCTTCAAGATATGCGGGATTCTACATTTTTCGCGGGAGAATCAAGGAGTATCGGTCATTCATGCGGATATTCCACACGCAGCGCGAGACCGCAAGCGTCGTGTGGAATATGTGTACGAAGAGCAGCGGGCATGCCGCCCGAGGATTACCGAATCGTAGGCGATTTGGAAACTCAGATGCTTTTCATGCTGATCATGGCCGCGCTCGGGAGAACGAATTTGTGTATCTTGGAGAGGCTCAGGCCCGGCCCGGGCTCGATGAAGACGTCCGCCCCTGCCATTGCCATGGCCTCCACCGTGTCGCCCCACCTGATGTTCCGGTCGAGGTTCGAGGCCAGCGCGGAGATGATTTCCGCCCTTGACCGGGCCTGCGTGCGGTCGACGCATGAGAACAGGGGAAGACCGCACGGGGATAGGTCCAGGGACTCGAGGGCGTTCGCGAAGTCCGCGGACACGCCCTTCATGAACATGGAGTGATGGTACGGGAGCGAGGCAGGGAAGGTCCTTACGGAAAGGGCGCCTTCCTTAGAGGCCGTTCGAAGGACTTCCCCCACCGCCGCGGAGGATCCGGTGATCACCATGCTGTTTGCGTTGTTGACGTTGGCGATCTCGACTTCGCCCGAGGAGGGCAGGAGGCCGCGCACGTCGTCCTCCGCAAGGCCGATTATTCCCCCCATGCCCGGACTCATTCCCCGGCACCTGCAGGACATGAGGTCATAGGCGGTCCTGATGATCTCGAGCCCGGTCTCGAACGTGAAGGCGCCCAGGGCCTTGCATGCGGCGTAGACGCCCATGCTGTATCCGGCCGCCATGGAGGGGGGCCTGCCGTTTCCGGCAAACGTCTCGAAAGCCGCGCATGAGAAGGCGTACGTGAAATACTGCCCCGACTTGTCGTCCAGTTCCGCGGAGGCCGCGAGGGCGGCTTTCAGGTCGTATCCCGAGAAATCTCCGGCGATTGAAAGGAGCCGGTCGAAGAGCGCGGGGTTCTTCGATGCGAACCCTCTCTCGAGGCCGCTCAAATCCACCGCGGTTCCGGGGAAAACGTATGCGTTCATGGGAAAAGAACCGAAAGAAAGTATGAAGTCTAAAGTCCAAGGTCCAAAGTCTAAAGCCAAAAGTTCAAGGTCGAAAGTCGAAGGTCGAAAGACGTCCGTAAGCCGTAAACCGTAAGCGGTAAACAGTAAGCAGTATGCGGTAAGCAGTAAACGGTAATACGCGCAGCCGCGGCCGTAAGGCCGTGGGAAGTATACTGTGAGCAGTAAGCAGTAAACAGTAAGCAGTAAACGTAAATAGTCAGCCGTGGGCAGTGATCGGTGTCATCGGTGATCAGTCGGGTATACGTGTGGCGCCGGGTGCCGTAGACAGTGGACCGTGAGGCATTGGGGGCAGGGTGCAGGTTTCAGGTTGCAGGTTGAGGGGCCACAGGGGCGCAGCAAGCTGGACTGTGGGAGGCATTGAATCGGTGTTCGGCTTCCCGCCGATTCAATGGCGACCGCTATGCGCCGTAGGCCGTAACAGGTGAGCAGCAATCATCGTCGTCATTCCGGCGAAAGCCGGAATCCAGGCAAGCAGTGTCAACCTGAAACCAGGACTTACGGTTTACCGCTTACTGTTTACCGTTTACAGCTTACCGTTTACAGCTTACAGCTTACAGCCAGTCAACAGCCGTTCTGCGCCACACGTATCCCCGGCATGAACGCCCGCGACCTCACCTGCAAACCGCCGCATATCCGCCCAGCATGAACTTGCTCACCTCGAGCGCGAAACTGGCGATGATGTCGCCTTTCTTCAGGCGCTCCTCTCTCATGATTCTGTCAAGTCCGAGGAACGCCATTGGCGGGCCGCAGTATCCCATGTCCTCGAGACCGCTGTAGAATGCCCCCGGGCTCACCCCCAAGGCGGCGCATTCCTCGCGCACGGACTCGGCTATGTGTTTGGCAGGCAGGTTGAGCTGGAAGAACCGGATTTTCGCGGGATTGATGCCGCCGGCCTCCAGCATGCGCTCGAATCCTGCGGCGAAAACGCTCTTGTCCCCGTCGCGGAAGTCCGGGCCTGCGAGCTGGTTCCTGAAGGCCTGGTAGAGGTGGTGCAGTCCTTTCTCGAACTCCTCCTTCGGGTTCATCCAGAGCGCGGGCCTCCTGTTGAACATCTTTATGCCGCGGCGGCCGCCGACCGATTCGATATGGGTATGCTCGAGCACGAGCCGGCCTTTCGCCCCGTCCGCGACGGAAAGCACGAGCGCGCCCGCGCCGTCGCAGAGGAACCATCTCAGGAAGAGCGCTTCCTTCTCGATTAGCGGCTGGTTGTAGTAGTCCGCCCTGAGCTCCGACGAGGCGATGTTCGAAGACACGACCAGCGCCGTCCGGTACACGCCCGACCGGAGGAGGTTGTGGGCGACCAGGAGCGCCTTGTAGGCAGACGAGCAGTTCGCATGAATGCTCATCTCTGCGCATCTCTCTATTCCGAGGGCTTCCTGAATCCTCACCGATGCGGTAGGCATCTGGTCCATGTGCGGAGAGGCGTAGGCGATGAACTCGATTTCCCGGGCTTCCATCCGCGCGGCTTCCAGGGCTTTGCATGCGGCCTTCACGGACATGGTGACGTTGTCTTCCGTGAACTTCCCGGTTTCCGGGTCGATGGCATAGTAGTACTTCTCCATGCCTAGAATCTGCCGGAACACGGGCGCGTTCCGTTCAATCCATCTCATCACGGCCTGTGGCGCCCTGGTGATTTTCCCAAGATACTCCTCTATCCTCCCGGGAGGTACCGGGTCTCCCGGCAGGAACGACCCGCTGCCGGCAATCGTCACGTCCTGGAGTGTGATTCTCTTTCCCATGGCGCGTCTTCTCGGTTCGCTCTGTGCCTATTGATTGTGGAATTGTACTGAGTTTCGCGGCCGGCACAACATCTGGGGCGCATCGCAGATACGTCGACTATGAAAGCCCGGAAGCAGTATGCGACGCTGAAGCCACGGCACTCGGCTGCCGTGATCGCTCGCCATTGCAGTTCCGACTCCGGCGTTTCTCAGGAGTGCCCGATGCTGGTTTTGACCCTGCACGGACTGCATGCTATAACACCTGCAAGTCGGAACCCTGGGGCTGGCACCTGTACGTCAACTTGAGAAAAGCGAAAGAGGGCATTCGACATTCAGCGCTTCTCAGCGTCAAAATGGCAGTCTTCAAATTGACGCGCATGGGGGCCGGCATGGTTCCGACTTGCAGCGATTACGAGGTGCAACATGACCGGAAAAGGGCTCGGAAAAGTCATCGAGAAGTTCTCGTCCTGCAGGATAGCGGTCATAGGCGACCTGATAGCGGACGAGTACGTGACCGGAAGGCCGGTCAGGCTTTCGCGAGAGGCGCCGATTCCGATTCTCAGGTACGAGTCGTCCAAGGTGGTTCCCGGCGGCGCGGCCAACACGGTGAACAACGCCGCGGTGCTGGGCGCCTCGGTGAGGCCGCTCGGAATCGTCGGTGCGGACGCAATGGGATCCGCGGTGACGAGGCTCCTTAGGGCCGCAGGCGCGGATACGTCCGGCATCGTCGCGGATCCGGGCATCGAGACCATCACCAAGACGAGGATACTCGGCGGCGACCTGAACACCGTGAAGCAGCAGGTCGCCCGAATCGACAGGGACTCGGGATTCAGGCCTTCGGAGAAGAGCAGGTCCTCGCTGGAATCCGCCCTGCGCAAGGCGGCGGAGGAGGTCGAAGTCCTCGTGGTATCGGATTACGGCTATTCGACGATTTCGGACTCGGCGGTGAAGGTCATAAAATCCGCCGCCAGGAAGGCCAAGGTGATTGTGGACTCGCACGACCGCATTGCGGAATTCACGGGCGCGTTCGGGGCAGTCCCGAACGAGGGCGAGGCAGGCAGGCTTGCGGGTATGGAAATCAAATGCGAGGCCGACGCTCTCGAGGCAGGGCGCAGGATCATTCAACGCATGGGTTTCGGCTTCCTCCTCATAACCCGCGGCAACCAGGGCATGATTCTGTTCGAACCCGGAGCCGATCCGAAGGTCATCCCGATTTCCGGAACCGACGATATCACCGACGTGTCCGGCGCAGGCGACACGGTTACGGCGCTCATGGCCCTGGGGCTCTCGTCCGGCGCCACGGCTTACGAGTCGGCCATGATTGCCAACCATGGCGCGGGAGTGGTCGTGATGAAAAGGGGAACTGCGACTGTTTCAAGGGCGGAGCTGCTGGCGGCCATCGGCAGGAAAGGGTGAACTGTAAACTGTAAGCAGTAAGCTGTAAACCGTAAGCAGTAGACCGTGAACCGGAGACTGGAACCACCGAAGACACCGAAAACACCGAATGGAGGTAACGGCCGGGCATTAGGTATACGTGTGGCACACGACGGAGCCGCGACCGCGAGGTCGCGGGCGATCACGGCGGCCCTACTTCGCCGGAGTAACTCGGAAGGCTCCGTAGGGCAGGCGCCGCGCCGTGGCAACAGCATGCGGGCGTTCGTGATGATAAAGGCGTCAGAAGTCCAAGGTCGAAGAGAAGCCGTGACGCACGTTAGCATAGCGCATGCATGGTCATTCCGGCGGAAGCCGGAATCCAGAGAAGCGATGCCGGTTTCAACCGAACCTGACAGGTAAAAAGCTGATGGCAGAAACTTCATGAAAAACAAAATCGTCTCCGACCGGGGGAAGCTCAAGGGAATCGTTGACAAGCTGAAAGCCAAGGGCAAGCGCATCGTGTTCGCGAACGGATGCTTCGAGGTCCTTCACGTGGGCCACGTGAGATACCTCGAGGCAGCCCGCAAGCTAGGGGACGTTCTCGTCGTCGCCGTGAACAGCGACGAATCGGTTTCCAGGCTCAAGGGTCCTGCAAGACCCGTGGTCAACGAGGCGGAGCGATGCGAGATACTGGCAGCGCTCGAGTGCGTCGATTACGTGCACGTGTTCGGCGAGCCGAATCCGCGCGATTTGCTCATGCTTTTGAAGCCCGACATCCAGGCCAAGGGCACGGACTATACTGCCGAGACGGTGCCGGAGAGGGACGTGGTGCTGTCCTATGGGGGGAAGGTGGAGATTGCCGGCGATCCCAAGGACCATTCATCCACGGACTTCATCGGAAAGCTGTCCGCTCTCGCTCAGCAGGCGCCGAAGATTGCGCTTACCGAGGCGGATCTGGGGTCAATCGGCTTTCGAAAGAGGTTCATCGCCGACGAGCCGAGGCTGTCGGAAGCCGCGGACATGTACCGGGAGCTGGGCGAGGACGTGTATCTGAAGCCACTGGAAGCCGAGGACCTCGCAGGCGCGGACTGCACGGAATGCTACAAGGCGAATCCGGGCAAGTTCAGGGTGATCTTCACGCGAAAACGGGGGCAGGCCGAACAAGGCGGCAGGCAACTTGAGAAGTGAATCGTAAGCAGCAAGCAGTAAGCAGTAAACCGTAACGCATTGGGAAATGGAATGGATGTATTACTGCTTACAGCTTACTTCCCAGAATTCACAGCTTACCGTTTACTGCTTACAGTTCACCAGGCCTCTTTCGGTGTCTTCGGCGTGTTCGGTGGTTAATTCTAGGAGGCTTTGCCAGAACGTCATTCCGGCGAAAGCCGGAATCCAGGCACGCAGTGTCAACCTGACTGTCCGATTAACCACCGAAGACGCCGAAAGCACCGAAGGGAGAGGCCAACGTCTAAGGTCCAAGGTCGATGCCCCGGGAAGGGTTGAGGGTACAGGGTCGAGGGTCGAGTGCGGTGCAATCGGCGAAGTCCCTCGACTCCGCTCGGGACATTCGCCTCCCACAGGGTTAAAAACGAGAGATCCAAAGAGGCCCATTAACCCGGATAATTCACGTTCCTTCGTGAATTATCCGGGTTAAGAACTTTTCCAGCAAATCGACCCTGTATCCAGCCGCGGCAGCGGCTTCGGCGAGATTCCCGGCGGCGGTCCCGGACTTTTCCACGACGGCTTCGATATCCTGCGTGGTCGAAGCGGCCGATACGGCCATCAGGATTTCCGCCGCGGCCAGCGCTGAAACCAGGTCCTCGAAAGATTCCTTGGAGAACCAGGTCTTCCCTTCCCAGAGGTTGAATCCGAGGAAATCCTTCGCGGCTTCAAGTTCGAGCAGCGCTCCAAGGCCCAAATCGCCGGGCATCGGGTCTTTGCGGACTCCGCCGATTCGGGCGTGCAGGATTTCCGCGAGCGCAGCCGCCGCCCTGCCCGACCCCGGCTTCACGGACTCCGCCGCGCGGCCTGCGATTCCGGGCGCGGACAGCAGGGGCTTTCCCTCTCCCGCGGAATCGATGATTCGCATGGCCATGGCGCACGTGAGCGCAGTGCCGAAAGCCGCGGCGAAGTCGCGGGAGAATACCCGCTCTTGCCGGGCGGCCGCCAGCTGTTTCGAGCCGGGCCCGGATTTGCCGCGCGGAATCGCCGGAGCACTGCGGAGCAGGCGCGCGCATTCCTCGAAGATGCCGGCCTGCGGGGTCTTGAATCCCGGGATGCGCCCGAGCTTCGCCGTCAAGGACCGCATTCCATCCAGGAACCTGTCCGCGGCATGCTCGTGCAGGGGATTCCCTTCGGCCCAGTCGGCAGCCGACGCGCGGCACAGGGCCTCCAGGATTCCCGTAGCTTCCTCGGCCAGCATTGCATTGAAGGCTTCGTCGAGATTGCGGACGCCTGTTCCGTGCAGCCTGTCGGACAGCCTGAGCCAGTCTTCCCCGCGGACCTCGCGGAAGTCCATGAACACGCAATACTTGAAGGCGCCGAGATCAAGGGCAAGCCCCTTTTCGGCGAGTTCGGACGATCTGGGGAGGAAATGGAGGTCGGAGGGGACGTCGTGGAATGCTACGCAGGATCCGGGATCGGCGGCGAATCCCAGGGCCTGGACGAGCGTGCCGCGATCAGGAACGGCATGCATGATTCTGCCGGCCGCACGGTTCCAGCGGTTGTTGAACGCCACGACCGCCCTCTGGTCGCCGAGCCGGTTCGAAAATGCGAACACGTCCTCGTTCACCGATCCGTCCGGGGCTTCGAAATCGAACAGCCTGAAATTGTCCACCCCGCTGAAAATCCTCCGGCGCCGGAGCAGCGGGAAGATTTCCCTCTCGTGCCTCCGCATGAAGCCCTCGTCCGGCCGTTCGTCGTAATAGGACCTGCGGTACTCCATGCCGTATTTCTCGGTGAAGCCCTCGATTTGGCCGTGTCCGAACATCGGAAGCCCGGGCATGGTCGACATGAGCACAGCCACGCCGAAGTACTTGTCGTCCCTGCCGAACTGTGCCACGGCCGTGTCCTCGTCGGGATTGTTCATGAAGTTCACGAACCTGCGAAGGACTTCGGGGTTGAACTCCATGACGTTCTTCATGACCTGCCTGTACTTGGCGTTGTCCTCGGCCTTGAGCATGTTCATGAACGCGCTGTTGTACACGCGGTGCATTCCGAGCGTCCGGACGAAGTAGCCTTCCATGAGCCAGAAGGCCTCGGCGAGCAGGAGCGTGTCCGGGGCCTGTGCGGCCACGGCGTCCACCACCTCCCGCCAGAACTCGACCGGGAACCGTTCGTCGAACCCTGTCCTGGACAGGCTGAATTCGGCCCGGGTCGGTATCGCGCCGCCCTCGCCCGGCTCGGGATACCAGAGGCGCTGGAAGTGCTTTTTCGCGAGAGTCATCGCCGCGTCGAACCGGATGATGGGGAACTTCCGCGCCACGCCCAGTATCGCCTCGAGGACCGCCTTGCGCGTCTCCGGCTTGAGATAGTCGAGCTGCGCCGTGTCGTTCCACGGCATGCCGGTGCCGTCGTTGCCGTGATAAACGTACTCGGTCCTGCCGGATATCCTGTCGTATCGCCTGAACACGACCGCCGCGTCCTGCCTGGTCCAGTACTTGTCCTCGATTTGGATGCAGGCCCTGCCGTCCTGGGACAGGTCGGGCCCCGTGAACGTGTACCATGGAAACGGCGGCGCTTCCCTGCTCATGAAGAGCCCGGGCCTCTCGACGGTCCATTTCGAATAGAGCCCCATGTGGTTCGGCACCATGTCGCCGGCAAGGCGGATGCCTCTTCTCATCGCCCGCGCCTTCAAGTCCTGGAAAGCGCCTTCCCCGCCGATGTCCTGCGCTATTTCGTAATCGTAGACCGAATATGCCGACGCCTCCGCCTCCGGATTCCCGCAGCGGCGCTTTATCTCCTTCGAAGCAGGCGACCTCTCCCACAGGCCGATGAGCCAAAGCCCGGTGAAACCCCACTGCGCGAGCCTGTCCAGCTCCGAGTCCGGTATCTGATCGAGCCGGGTCAAGGGCCTGCCATGGGTCTTCGACAGCTGGAAGAGCCACACGTAGACGCTCTTCGCGATGAGCACGAGGCTCGGCATCCAGTCCAGGTCGCTGCTGAACGCCTCCGGCTCGTCGGCCGCGCTCCATGCCGGCTTCTGGAGGAACGCCGATTGCGCGGGACCCGGACCGGCGAAGAAGACGTTGCGTTCCTCCTTGAGGAGGTCGAGGCCCCGCATGAGCATGGAGAACATGCCTTCGGGCAGATCGAGACCCCAGTGCCTTCTCATGTAGTCGAGCTGGCCTTCCAGGGAGTAGGGCGAGGCTTCGGCCGGCGCCCTCAGCATCGCATGGACGCTCTGGTCGAAGGGTCCGAACCCGGGCTGCGTGTCAAGGAACTCCTCGATGGCCGAGACGACCCTGCCGTAGGCGGTTCCTGCGCGGAGATAGGAATCGCCGAACAGGTCCAGGAAAGGCCCGAATGCGGGATTGCGGTTCGCGACGTTCAGAAGGAGCATCGCTTCGACGGCGAGGAGGCGGTTTTGGATTCCGCCGGTGGCAAGCGCCGCGAACCGGTCAGCGCCGACGTCGCCTGCCGCCACCGGCGGCGGAGGGAAACAGGCGATGAATCCGGAAACCGTCCGCTCCAGCGTCTCGGCCCCCAGGACGTCCGAAGCCCGTTTCCAGGCGTTCTCGAGCATGGAGGGATTCCGGGATCTCCTGTAGAGCGCGGAAACGAAGTCGAGGATGTTGCAGATGAGCCCCACGGCGCACAGGTCGCCGGGCCTCACCGGCGGGCCCCCGAAACTCCGGCGGTTCATCGCCTCGGAGAGCGTGCGGACGGTTTTCAGGCTGAGGACGGCCGTCAGTCCCCGCGACGCGGAGAAGTCCAGGGAAGCCCGGAACTTCCTGACCGCCTCGTCCGAGAAGGGGAACATGAAGGCGAACTCTATGCTCGCCGAATCACCGGAATCCGGATTGAGCTTCGAGAACTCGATTTTATCCCCGCCGTTCATGTCGCATAGGATACCCGGGCTGCGATGCTTTGGGAAGGAAGGCGTCTCGCAGGCGGAGCTATCCAGTGCTGCCGCGCAACGCGGGTCAGTCCCCGGCGGTATGGCGCAACACACCGCGAATGCTTATCCTTTGGGTCGTGGATATTCTTGCGCACATCTCGAGGCCGTGGGACGAGGCGGCCATGGAGGCACTGAAGGCCCGGTGCTCAGGCAAGGTGCGCCTAACGTTCGGGCCTGCGCTTCCCGTCCCGGCGGAATTCGAGATCCTGGTGGCGGGAAAACCCACCGCCGAGGAACTGGATGCGAGTCCGAGGCTGCATGCCGTGGTCGTGCCCTGGGCGGGCGTCCATGCCGGGCTGTTCGAGGCGGTTGCAGCCCGTCCCGGGGTGACGGTCCACAACATCCATCACAACGCGGTTCCGGTGGCGGAGATGACCGTCGCCCTGCTGCTCGCGGTCGCGAAGAAAATCGTGCCCTTCGACCGCGCGCTGAGGAGAGGGGACTGGAGTTCGCGCTACGAAGCCAACCCATCGACGCTTATCCATGGGAAGACCGTTCTCGTGCTCGGGCTCGGCGCGGTCGGTTCGCATGCCGCGGCCATGTGCAGGGGACTGGGCATGAAGATCACCGGAATCCGGAGGAATCCGGGCAAATCAGGCGATGCCGGATTCGAAGTTCATGGGCCCGAATCCCTCCGCGAACTCCTTCCGCGTTCGGACGTCCTTCTCGTCTGTCTTCCCCGCACGAGGGAAACGGCGGGAATGGTCGGGGGACCGGAAATCGCCCTGCTGCCGGGAAACGCGATAATCGTGAACGTGGGCCGCGGGAACGTAGTGGACGAGAAGGCGCTGTTCGACGCGCTGAGCGCGAAAAGAATCGCGGGCGCGGGACTCGACGTCTGGTACAGGTACCCGGAATCCGCGGAGGCCGCACGTTCGACCATGCCGTCCTCATTCCCGTTCCACGAGCTCGACAACGTGGTCCTGAGCCCGCATCGCGCGGGGCACGTCGAGGAGAACGATTTATTGAGATCAGAACACCTCGCAGATCTGCTGTGCAAGGCGGCGGAGACGGGCGAAATCCCGAATCGCGTGTACCCCGAGGACGGGTATTGACCTGGCTGCGAATAACGCGTCCGCTAATACAGCCATCCTGACATGCTCGTTCCCGTTCCCGTGCTCGTTCACCTCCTTTTTCTCGTTCACGACTTCCGCACGAAGCTCGGGGCTGCGCGCTTCGTGTGGGATAATCGCCCCTCGAAGACCCTGCGTAGCCCCCACATTGACCAATCGGCG
>DYIT01000007.1:36772-80914 GCA_020723505.1 Candidatus Kuenenia stuttgartensis | reverse complement strand
CTCATATCGACGCAAACCTTGTGTCTGCCGATTTTTGCGAGTTGTCGACGCTTCGTGTCACGAGATTTCATGAATAAGCCGGGTTAAGGCAAGGCATCTGTGGGAGGCGGATGTTCCGGGCTTGATGGGGCGGTCCGGAACTCCGCCGAAAATCATCTCCCACAGGATTATTTCGACATGCGAAGCGCCGGAAGCTGCCGAGCATTGACCCCTGCGGGTCAACGCCTAGCAGGATGGGGCATTCTTGGCCCTGTCCGCCATTTCCATAATCTTCCAGACCCTCCCCTGGTGCCTTCCGCCCTCGAAGGAGGATTTCAACCATGCTTCGGCTATTCTCGCCATGGCCGCATGAGCAAGGATTCTCGCCCCGAGGCAGAGCACGTTCGCGTCATTGTGCTCCCTGCTCGCCCTGGCCGTGAACTCGTCATGGCATACGGCGGCCCGTATTCCTGGAATCCTGTTCGCCGCCATGGACATTCCGATGCCCGTCCCGCAGATTAGGACGCCCATATCCGCTGCGCCGCAGGAAACGGCCTGGCCGACCGACAGGGCGTAATCGGGGTAGTCCACGGAGTCCTGCCCGCGCGCGCCCATGTCCTGCACTTCATGGCCTTTCTTCTCGAGCTCCTTCTTCAGGAACTCCTTCGCCTCGAATCCCGCATGGTCCGTTCCAATCGCGATTTTCACGGGGACTTCCTCCGACAAAGGGAGCGGGGAACGCCGGTAAGGCCCGGCGGAGTTCCGCTTCACAAGGGTCTTCTGGCCTGTTTCTCCTGGAACCACCGCGCCGCGGCGGAGGCAATCGGATTGAGAAGCCCGTCAATCCTGGCCGCAATCCTCCTGTACAGCGCCAAATCGCCGCCGATGGGGTCCTGGATGCCTTCCCCCCGGGGATCAAGCGGCATGGGCTCCATGGCGCATTCCGGAGTCATCGCCTTGACGTGCCTTGCATGCGAGTCCGTCATCGCCACCACCATGTCCGCCTCGAGCGTTTCCCGCCTCGATACCCCCCTGCTCGAATGCATGGACAAGTCTGCGCCGTATTCCTCGGCGGCAATCACGGCGTAATCGGAAGCAGGCCCGCCTTCGAAGGCGTGGGTGCCGGCCGAGCGCACGATTATGCCCGCGTCCGCGAGGGCGGATGGGGGGAGATTGAGCTTCGCCGCGATGCGCACCTTGAGCAGGCCCTCCGCCATAGGGGACCGGCAGGTGTTCCCGGTGCAGACGAACAGAACCATGAAGTAGTCGAAATATTCCACCGCCCCGGCCGATATGGCTCCCTCCCTGAGGATTGTGATGCTCCCTCCGGAAGCCCTGGCCACCGTGGAGGCCTTGCCGGATCCGGCGGGGCCGCCGTCGATGAACACGTCGCAGCATGCCCTGATCTCGTCGGGGACCTGACGGGAAGACGCAGGTTCGGGGCCGCCGGACAGGTTCGCGGAAGTGCCGACGAATCTGGTTCCGGCGAGCGACGACAGGAGCCCCGGCACTCTGTTCGACGAGCAGCGGAACCCCTCGGAATCGCCTCCCGCCGCGCCGGTCACCACCGTGAGCGGTCCGGGCCAGAAAGCATGGACTAGCCTTGCGGCCTGCGGAGGGAGCCTGTGCATCGGGGAGAATATGTCGGCGGGGCGGGCCAGGTACGTCGCGAAGGGCTTGCTCCGGTCGCGCTTCTTGGCCGCGTAAATGCGGTCGATGCCTTCCGCCGAGCCGGCCGCGCAGCCGATGCCGTAGACGGTTTCGGTAGGGAACACGACCACGCCGCCGCGGGCAACGGCTTCTGCCGCGGGAGCCAAATCGTCCCCCGAGACGGCGGAACAATCGATTTTCAGTTCTGCAGGCTGCATCTGTCCCGAATCCGGCCGGAAAAGCGGGAAATCGGACCGGCGCCGGGGGGCCGCCCCGGGCAGGCAGGTCCGCACGGGTCCAATTAAACCAAATTGCCTCCCGATTCCGCAACCGGATAACCCGGACGGCAGCGCTGAAGAGTCGGGCGCGGAGCCGGTCGGGCCGGCGTCCGTACGGGGAGTCGCGGGGTTTGGGAAAGACTTATTCCACACGAAGCTTGAAGCCCCGCGCTTCGTGTGGAATTCGTGTTCATTCGCGGATTGGACGGGTTAGAATTGCGCCGTCCCGGACCGGTGCGCTTCCCGGGATGGACAGGACGGTAAATACGGGCAGACTGGCCATGCTTTCCGCGATTGTGCTCGGCGCATGCGGCGCGGCTGTTGGCGCCGATAAATCCGCCCTTGATCTGCCGGTCGGAAAGGACGGTTCCGTACGGATTGAGGGCTACAACCTTTCGGAAGCCAAATCCGGACGGTTCTCGAGGGTCACGTGCTTCGGAGTCACGATAAAGGTCGAGGAGCGCCTCAAGAAGGGCAAGACCGCGGAATACGTCCTTGCGGCCGATGCCGCCGTGATTTGGATTGGCGCCGGCGAAACGGGAGCGCCCGGCAAAGGGGAGGCGGACCGGAAGACCGACCTGAAGATCTACGCGGAAGGAGAGGTGGTCTTCACGAGGGGCACCGATCGAATCCGCGCGGCCAGGCTCATCTACGATTTCTCCTCCCGCAAGGGCTACGCGTCCGAATGCAGGATTGACACCAGTCTCAAGCTGGGCCGCGGCAGGCGGAAGAAGGCCGAGTTCGTGCTCAGGGCCGAGGAAGCCATGATGAGCCTCGATCCCGAAGGGCCCAGGGAAATCGTGCTCAAGGGGATGGCTTTTTCCGACTGCACCTTCGCGGAACCCCATTACGACCTCGCGGTCTCCGAAGCCAGGATCTCCGCCGCCGCCGGGAAGAGGTTCGACGAGGGCTGGCTGACGGCCGAGGGGCTTGCGCCGCGCTTCTTCGGGATTCCGTGGTTCTACTTCCCCGTGCTGGGCTGGAAGCTCGACTGGCGTCCGCTCGTCAGGCTTCATCCGGGATTCAGTTCGGAATACGGCTTCTTCCTGGATTCGGCAATCGGAATGCGGTTCCTCGAGGAGGGGGAGGAGGAGTCCGGGAACGAGGATTTCAGTCCGGGCGGCACCGGAAAGGAAGTGGCGAGGCTCTGGCTGCCGCTGGGCTACTTCGAAAAAAGGGGAGTGTCGTCCGGGGGCAGGGCCGAATACAAGCACAGGGATGACTCCGGGGGCGGAGCCACCCTCGGCGACCTCGGGGGCGAGTTCGACGCCTTCTACATCAGGGACAGGGGCGACAAAAGGGGCGAAGCGGCTGCCCGGGGGCTCTACCCGCTCGAGATGCATGACCGCTGGCGGGTTTATCTCTGGCACAGGCAGGAGTTCCTGGACGGTCTTGACCTTGATCTCGAGCTGAACTCCTATTCGGACAGGAACTTCCTTCTCGAGTTCTTCGAGGACGAGTGGAAGAAGCGCAAGCCGCCGGAGAGCTACGCGCTTCTGAGGAGCAACACGGGGTCCTTCGGCATGGCGGCGCTGGCCAAATACAGGATGAATCCATTCGCGGAAGAGGTCGAGTATCTGCCCAGGCTCAGGTTCTGGCTCATGAACCAGGATTTGGTCTGGGACTGGCTGGACTTGGGGACGCGCGTCGAGGTCTCGAGGGCGAGGAGGAGGACGGACGACTCTGTTCCCGGACTCCACACCGAGCAGGGCTTCAGGTTCGACGTTGAGCCCTGCCTGTCCGCGTCGGGGCTCTGGGGTCCCCTGGCGTTTTCATGCTGGCTCAAGCCCAGGTTCACGGCATTCGAAATCTCCGCCGCGCCGGACGGGGATGCGGTCAACAGGACATCGTGGGAATGGGGATTCAAGGCGATCAGCTGGGCATGGCGTTTCTTCGAGTTTTCGATTCCCTGGCTGGGCATCGGGAAGCTCATGCACGTCGTCACCCCGCAGGTGGAGTACCGGAACCTGTTCTCGATTGACGCGCGGCCCGCGGATCTCGTGCGTTTCGACGAGATCGAGGAGGCTGACCGCGTCGAGAAGATCACCTTCAGACTGGAGAACAGGGTGATTGCGCATAGGACTGGCGAGCGCGGCGGGGAAGGCGGGGACGAAGCCGGGAAACAGGGGGGGCCCGCGGTCGACGACGCCCTCCTGCTCGATCTCTATTTCGACTATTTCCCCAAGCCGGACAGGGACAACGGCGGGGAATGGTTCTCCCCGCTCAGGATCGACTTCCGAGTGAAGCCGGCGAGCGCGGTATCGGCGTGGGTGAACGTGGAATACGACATGAATCTCGGCAAGGTGAACGAGTGGAACCTGGGGGCGTCGGCGTCGGCGGGTCCGTTCGTCTTCTCGCTGACGTCCGCGAACGTCGCCGGGTCGGTGGCGTCGATGGCGGCTTCGCTAGACATCAAATTCAGCCCCAGGTATTCCGTGAAGATGCACGAGATTCACGACTTCCGGCGCGGCGAGATCGTGGAAACCGGGATAAAAATCAAGCGGATCTTCCACTGCTGGGTGCTCGAATGCGGGCTGGTCTACGACCGAGGGGAGAGGAACACGACTTTCCTCCTGTCCTTCATGCCCGCGTTATTCGCCGACCGCACGGTCCCGCAGGAAGTCGGGGGCGATATGTTCAGATGAACCCGCTTCGCCGGTCCTCGAGGCTTTTCACGGGCGAATCAAGCTTTCATCCACTCCCAATCCCGCCATGGCCGGGGGGATTGCGAGCTTCCGCAACGACCTGAAGGACAAAGCCAGCCCGGGTTTCGTGGTCCACCCCGGATCCGTCTTCACGGTCAGCAATGACTGCCCGGTCATTGTCCATCCCTCGAACCTGAACGGCTCGATGCTGACGGTCAAAAGGCCGAACCTCCGCATCGCGAGCGCCACGCGGTCGGTCGCTGTCTTCTTATGCATGGATCCCCGTGAACCTGTGCGGGATCATGTCGCACAGGTCACGCAGGTTCCTGCCGATTTACCCGGAAGAATAGCGCTGAGGATTCTCCTGTCGGCATCGAGATGCTTCTTCATCCTGAATTCCTGAAAAGGTCCGTTCCTCACGCCATCGGTAACAACACATTGAACGCTCGGGACTGAATCTCATTTTCACACAGTGAGTTGACAGGTCAAGTGGAAGAAAAAACCCCGTGCGAAACGCCCGGGGATTTACAATTCTTAATTGACAAATGGGGGGGGGGGGGGGGTAGATTACATCCAGGGTACTTGGAGGTCTTTGTTGCTGTAATTATGAGGAGGTGACTGCCATGAAAAGAAATCTGTCCGCTCTTGTGTTCCTCTCGTTCATTTTCTTTTCTCAATTAGCCGCATATGCAGACTACTTGGAAGATCTCGCAAACCTGCCCGATAGGATGGGAGTCACAAATTATGGGACACGAAGCCATCCGAGTATCAAAATAGACGAAGGGGAACACCTATGGGGGAAATACCTATTACCTATTGAGCAATTTGCCGAGAAATATGGACCAGGAGAATTCGAAGGAAACTGGTATGACGATTTCGGGAAGAGAAGGTCAATCCTAGTCGTGGTATCCATGGACGGATTAGATTGCGATCTTTCGGATAAGAAACCGCACAAAGGGAGCATGGTGGTTGCAGTCGGTGGAGCAGGCCTTGACGGCAGAGTGCTTCCCGATGGAAATGGCGACCGCGGTGGAAACGGCGGTAATGCGACCTCAGTCGCTCCGGAGGGGGGATGCGGGATAGCTGTCGGCGGCAGAGGAGGTAATGGAGCCAATGGCACTGACAATTTCTACGGTGCCGCTGGTGATGGAGGACCAGGCGGAACCGGCGGAAACGTAAAAGTCCTTCAGAGGGGAGATGGTTGTTCGGGATACGCATATTCAGGCGAGGGTGGGAACGGAGGCAAAGGCGGCAACGGGGAGTACGGCGGAGCGGGAGGATACGGAGGTTTTTCCGGTATTGCTGAGATCTTCTTCATTGATACGATAGGGAGGAAGAGAGACAAGGATTTTCCAACGATGGGTGAATCCGCTTCCGCTCGCGGCGGTGATGCAGGCAACGGGGGGAACGGTGGTATCCGGGGAGGACGGGGAGGAAACGGGGGATCCCCGAGCAGGGCGAACACGCAGGCGTTTCTCGCCATGGCATTCGTATTCTTCGGGAAACCCGCAGGAAAGGGAGGAGATGCAGACGGGACATATCCTGCATCCAGAGCAGGCGATGGAGGCCACGGAGGTTCACCAGGTCCGGCATGGGCGAAGGGAGGAAGCGGATACTTTTATGGCGACGGACAGGAAAACGATACATCGAGCTTGTCTCAATCCGAAAGCGGACCAGGAGGAATTGGTGGATTCGGCGGCAATGCTAGTCCCGCCAGAGGCGGGGACGGCGGCAACGGCGGCAACGGGGGAGACGCGAATTGTTTTTCAGGAAGCATGAGAAGGAAGGCTGATGCCGGTGACTTCGGTCCCATGGGGATAGGCGGGCAGCTTGGAGGGAACAACGGATCCAATGGTAAACCCGGGCAGGAAATAATCTTCAACTAGAGGATTCAGTAAAATCCAGGGGAAGGGGGTCTTTCCCCCTTCCCCAATATTCCAGGCAGAAGGCAATGCGCAGTAAGAGGATGCTGTTTATAGTTCCGGCAATCCTGCTCTTCATAGCTTTAATTCTATATATAGCGAATAAAACATCCATCACGGATGCTCCATCGGTGCAATCGATGGAGAAGACCGGGTCCAATGCCGTGCCGGTGAAAAAGAGCGGATTGGATTCTGGACGAAAGAGCGTCGAACCGGTGACAAACGTTGAAGAGGATGAGGAAGAAGAGGATAGAAGCGTCCCAAGAATCCGTAAGACGTTCATTCACGTTGATGATTTCCAACCCGAAAACGGCAGGGGGGAAATCAGCGGCTATGTTCTATATACGGATCGGACACCGGTCCGAGACGCAATAATCGAGATGAAGTATATCGGCAAGCCGCCGGAGGAGTCGGCTCCAAACATTATCTCGGGATCGGATGAGCGATCGTTTTTCACGGATGAAAGAGGTTGCTTTTCAATTGGAAGCCTGCTGTTCGGCAATTACTCTCTTGCGGTTTTCGACAGGAACGATGCAAGAAAAATCGAAGTCCTGGTCACAAACGACAAACCTTCCGTCAAGATAGAAGTGCTTTTCGGTTTGAAAGGATCAATTTTCGGGGAGGTGGTCGATCTGCATTCCAATCCGATTGTTCAAGCAAAAGTGGATATCTATTTTTGCGCTGGAAACAGGCCTTGGGGAGCTCAGTTAGGCAAGGGGATACCACAGAGGCGTGACATGCCCGTATATTCAAAAGGTTGTAAAATGGAAACCGATTCAAACGGTAAATACCAAGTCTTTGATGTCCCGCCCATAGAATGCAGAATAAGAATAGAAAAAGCCGGATTTGAATACAAAAATATTTTCGTGAATACCGAGGAAGGGCAGGAAACCAAAGTCAGGACGGTCCTACTGGCCGCCGCCACGATTTCAGGAAAAGTCATTCTTGCGGAGTCATTGCTTCCAATCGGATATGATGTCGCAAGGAGCCGGAAGAACATTCGCCTCTGGACCATTGTGCAAGATAGAAAAGGAGATTTTTCCGAATCTCATGATAGCCTCCTTTTCAGCGCCAATCAGGAAGGCAGCTTCTCTTTCTACGTCGAAAGGTTCATGCAGAAGACCATCGTTTATGCAAGGGCGCCGGGTTTCCGGCCAAAACGGATCGAAATCGACGTCAAGGCAGGCGAAAGCAAATACCTGGAAATCAATCTCGATCAGAGGGGGGGGGTCTTCAGCGGGAAAGTGGTTTTCCGTGAGAATCAGCCGAAACCCAAAGTCGAAATATCGGTCGGAAGAAATGACTCCGGCTTCGACAATTGGTCGCAGAACAGCATCGTCAAGATTGTACCCGACGAATCCGGGGAATTCATCGTCGACTGCCTCGACCATTGCGAGCATCACGCATGCTTTTATTTCGACTACGGGAACGAGCCCTCCAAGTTCGGAATCCGCCCCATTGAGATGACCTTCACTCCGGACAGGACCGGCGTAGTCGTGCAGGCCCCATAACACAGCCGCTAATTCTCTTTTGAGTCCTCCTTCGCGAGCCCTGCGTCGGAATCCTTGGACGGCACGCCTGCGGCGGATGGAGCGGGAGTCGGGGTCGGGGCAGCGCCAGGAAGCAAGGGATTTTGCAAGGGCGGGGCTGAGATTAGCACGTCCTCGAGGCTTTTCACGGGAATCATCCTTGCAAATCAGCAATTGAAATGCATAATTGCACATAGAGGCTGGCATGGCGGGAAAATATATTACGCGGGCGATGGAACCGGTCCTGGAAAGGGCGGCAGGGGAATTCCCCGCCGTCGTGCTGACCGGGCCGCGGCAGTCGGGCAAGACCACGCTCCTCAAGAAGCTCTTCGGCATGCATGCGGGATACGCATCCCTCGACCTGCCAGACGTCGCCGCGGCCGCGGTCGTGGACCCGCGCGGTTTCCTGGACGCCTATCCCCCGCCGGTCATATTCGACGAAGTGCAGCATGCGCCCGGACTGCTGCCTTACGTGAGGGAGAGAATCGACGCCGACCGCGGGAGGAAGGGCCGCTACTTCCTGACCGGATCGCAGAACCTTCTCCTGCTCGAGAAGATATCCGAGACGCTGGCGGGACGCGCAGCCATGCTGAGGCTGCTTCCCCTTTCGCATCGCGAGATTCGCGGCTTTGGCGATGTGCCCATGCCGTGGGAAAAGCGGGACGGGGCAGTCGAGGCGGGGAAGATTCGGTCAAAGGACTTGTGGAAGGCGGTTCTCCGCGGCAATTACCCCGAGCCCGTTTCAGAACCAGGACGCGACGTCGCCCTCTGGCATTCGAGCTATCTTCAGACCTACATCGAGCGGGACGTGAGGACTTTGCGCCAGGTGGGAGACCTCGTCTCGTTCCAGGCTTTCCTGCGGATGCTTGCGGCGAGAAGCGGGCAGCTTCTGAACCTCGCGGGACTGGCAAGGGAGCTCGGCGTCGCCTCGAACACAGCCAAGGCGTGGATTTCAATGCTCGAGGCTTCCTTCCAGGTGACGATTGTACGCCCGTACTGGGCGAACATCGGCAAGCGGCTTGTGAAGGCGCCGAAGGTCTATTTCACGGATACCGGACTGCTGTGCCATCTCACGGGTCTCCGCGATTCGGAACACGCCGCCTCCGGTCCGATGGCAGGAGCGATTTTCGAGACCGCCGTCTTGTCGGAGATTATGAAAACGCATTTCAGCCGCGGGGAGATTCCCGAGGTGTATTTCTGGAGAACCGCCGCGGGCCGGGAAGTCGATTTCATAGTCGAGGCGAAAGGGAAGCTGATTCCCGTTGAAGTGAAGCTGTCCTCCACGCCCAATCCCGCCATGGCCGAGGGGATTGCGAGCTTCCGGGAGGATCTGAAGGGCAAGGCCGGCCCGGGCTTCGTAGTGCACCCCGGCTCAATCCGACTGCCGCTGGTCCCGGGAGCAACGGCCATCCCGTTTTGGGATCTGTGAGGCGGCGGGGATTTTGCAATAAAGCCGACAAGCATATTCATATAAGGATAGCGAGGATGCAAAAGAGAACCATGTTTCTATTTGACATGATTCCCCCGTCATGTAGGCTTCATTCGAATGAATCATGTAAGATAATATGCTTAATATCTGTTATAAACGCTCTATTTTGTCACTATGCCAATTCATCAGACCGTTGCGATATATTGTTCAACTCGGAGAATCAATACCGCGTATACATCATATCTAGAAAGGGTGACATCCCTTTATATGTCGGAAGGACTCCGTCCGGACAAGGAATAGAGATTCCGAGATGCCATATATGGTTTGTGGAGCCTATAAGAATATCGGATATGAAGAAAGTCATGACCGACATGCAATTATACAAGATACCAGGCTTGAAAATACCTTGGTGCAGGGATTCGGACTTGAATTATTTGATTTCCCTTAGCACTTTGAAATACCTTGACATTATCGGAGATGATGAATTCAATTTCATAGAAATTATTGGCAGGAATATCGAGTATGCCGGTATTACTGATCGCGGAATGGAGTATATTGGGGATATCAAATCAATTGTCGAACTGCATGTGAGAAGCAGAAGGATAACTAGTTCTGGTTTTACATGTTTAAGGAAATTAGAAGGAATGAATGTCCTGGATTTGGAACATACATTCATCATGAACCATGATTTGATACATTTGATGAAGATGAACGACCTTGAAGAATTGAATCTGTCCGGCACACTAATAACGGATAAAGGCATGAACTATATTCGAGACATGAAGAATATCAGGAGGCTGGATATCAGCTATACTGGCATAACGGACGATGGAGTAGTACTGATTGGCGAAATAAAAAAGATGGAAAAACTAGATTTAAGCCACACCAAAGTAACGAATAGATGCCTGGAGCATATGAGGAAAATGCCGGATCTAAAGGAATTGCTTCTTTGTTGTACTGGAATATCAGACGATTCACTCATGCACTTGAAAGACAGCAAATTGCAGTATATTGATATGGAATTCTGCAATATATCGGATAAAGGCCTTGAGATGATTGAAGCAATTGGAACAATTCAGAGACTCGGGCTATGCTGCACGAGGATTACTGACATAGGAATGAAGAGCATCAGCAAATTGAAGAACCTGAAGATACTGGATGTGACAGGCACAGGAGTATCTGACAGGGGCATTGAGGAAATCGCGGGAAATGATTCGCTGGAGGAATTGTATTTGGCTGGGACAGGCGTTACTGACCTGTGCTTTAAATATATAAGCGATATGATAAAATTGAAAAAGATAACTGTCGGAAGCGCAAAAATAAGCAAAAGCAAAGTTGATGAGTTTAGAAAAACAAATCCGAACATCCAAGTTATAGATGGCAATTAAATTAAGATGCAACCCGTAAGGGGTGCTTCCCGTTTTCGTTGACAATCAGGCAGCCCTCCGCACGGTTCTTTTTCTGATATGAAACTCCCACAAATTGCTGGATCTCCCGTTCATAATCGCGGAACGAACGGAAAGAACGTTTTGGAGACCGTTCGGAGAGACCAGGGGCGTGGAGTCATAATCCCCCCGGCCCGACGACGTCACCTGGTTCTGATGATGATTGTGAGGGTGATGATTTCCTCGCCGGGGCGGGGCTTGCCCCGGGAATCGCCCTGGGGGCGCATGCCGCCGGTGCCGAGCCTCCCGGCGCGGTCCTTAATCCTCTCCTCTGAACCCGATCCTTTCGAGTCCTCCTTCGCAAGCTCCGGGCCGGAGTCCTTGGCCGGTTCGCCTGCTGCGGGAGGGGCGGGAGCGGGGGTCGGAGCCGGGGCGGCGCCGGCGCCCGGTCCTGATGGCGCCGCTGGCGAAGGCCCGGGCGTGGGAGTCGGCGTGGGCGTGGGAGTCGGTGTCGGCGTCGGCGTGGGCGTGGGTACAGGGGCCGCGGGCGCAGGCTTGCCCGACGGCTGCCCACCCGCCCCGGTGTATCCTGATCCGGCCTTGCTCGCAGGCTCCTCATCTTTCTTGTCCCTTGCCGTGTTGGCGTCGGGCGAACCTTCCGCTTCGTGCCCGTCGACCAGTCCGGCTGAGCCGGAACCTGCCTCTGAGCGCTCCTTGCCGTCCTTCGCCTGGAGTACCCTCCTCAAAGCCGGGCCGGCATTCCTCGCGACCAGGACAGTGGCCATCGACGTGCGCTCTTCGGTCCAGCGCCCGCTGTACTCGGGGGATTTGCCGAGCTTCTCGATGAACCGCACGTACTCGGCGGCCGTGAGCTTCACTTCGATCTTCTTCTCGGATGGCGCGGCGAAACCGCCCGGCGCGGAGCCGCCCTCGGCCCCGCCGGCGTCGCCGGATTCCGGCTCGCCGGGTTTCCCGGCCTTGTCGAGCGATTCCTTGCTCCTTCTCACCGAGGTATCGTCGCCGTGCAGGTTCACGGTCCTCTCGAGGAGCTCGTGGACTGAATTGGCGTCGGCTTCAGGATTCCGCGAGACGAGCATCACAACCGCCGCGGGAGCCGCAGCCCTGCCCCTGCCTGCCCTGGCCATCTTCTCCTTCGCCTGCACGTCCCCCACGGGGGCAGGGCTTTTCCTCTCGGATGACGGGGCTTCTCCTGCGCTGCGTGCGGCTTCCCTTTCGGGCTCGGCTTTCCATTTGTCTTCTGACTTGTCCGACTCGGCGGGCGAATCGGGGGCGGCCTTGGCCTTCGACGGCCCTCCGTCGGCTTTCTCATCATCGGCCTTCGATTCCTCCGATTTCAGGCCTTTCAGCTGCTCTTCCATTTCCGGTTTTTCGAGGTCCTTGGATTTCTTCTCCTGCTGAGCCTCGCCCTGCGCTGCGTCTTCCTGGCCGCCTTCGAGGGCCTCGCGCCGCAAGCGGCCGCCTTCCTTGGACGATTGGGCCTTGTCGTCCCCCTCGGACTCCGCCAGGGCATCCTCGGCGTCGCGGGTTTTTTCGGAGATACGTCCGAGCGAATCTTCCAGATTGAGCAATTCTTTGCCGGCCGCTTCGCCGACCCTCAAGGCCCTTGCATCCTTTGCCGGCGGTGCGGAAATCCTTTCGCTGGGATTCACGAAGACCAGACGGTATCCGACGGCGGCGAAGAGCATCACGACCGCGGCCGCGCCGAGAGCCCTGAAGTAGTACATCGCCCGGAAGGTGGCGGGCCTGGGAGAAGCGGCGTGAACGGTCATTTCCGGCCGCCACGAGGCGAGGATTTTTTCCGACAGCCCGGCGGGCGGATCGATTTTGGGAAGTCCGGAGACGAGCTCGACCGTCCTGCGGAGCGAGTCGAGGTCGGCGCGGCATTCGGAGCATCCGCCGACGTGGACTTCTATTGCAAGCCTGTCGGCATCCGAAAGCATGCCGTCGAGGTATTCGGAGAACCTCTCTTTGTAGATGTCGCACTTCATGTCCGGGTCCTTGAACTATCTTTCCGCCTGTTTTGACGCAGCCCGGTGTCTGCCGGTTCCCGGGAAATGCCCCGGATTTCGGCACGTCGGCCTGAATTACGCATCTCTTTAGCTGCCAATGAGTTAAACATTCGATTTTCCGAATCAGGCGACGTATTTCTTTAGTTTTTCCCGCAATTCGAGCCTTGCCCTGTGGATTCTTGACCTCACCGTGCCGACGGGCTTGCGTATTATCTCAGCGATTTCCTCGTACGAGAAGCCGTCCACGTCCCGGAGGACAAGCGCTTCCCTGAACTCCGGATCCAGGGTCAGGATCGCTTTCTGGATGATTTCCGACCTTTCAGCCTCCTCGACGTTTCTTGCCGGGTCGGAGGAGGAGTCGCCGAGGTCCATCTGGCCTTCCTCGCCGGAGGGATCGGCAGGGGTGATGGTGACTTCCATCTTCCGTTTTCTCGTGGACAGCCTTCTTGCCTCGGATGCGCAGTGGTTCAGCGTGATGCGGTAGATCCAGGTGGAGAGGGCGGATTTTTCCTGGAAGGCGTCGAGCGCGCCGAGGATCTTGACGAAGACCTCCTGCGTGAGGTCCTCTGCGATGTGCCTGTCGCCGGTGTAGCGGAAGACGGTGTTGAAGACGCGGCCCTGGTACATGGCGACGAGTTCGACGAACGCGTTGCGGTCAGACTTCTTCAGGCGCCTGACGAGGTCCATCTCATCGCAAACCGGCCTGTCCTGCGGCATAGTCAATCGCCCGTCGTTCACGGAGTTCTCGGGAGTCGAACAGCCCGAATCGGTCACGGAGACAGCGACATCGGGTTGAGGTTAACAAAAAAGACGCTCGGATAAAACAGGGCATCGGGGGTGAAGCGCGTGGCTGAGTGCTTCGTGTCTGATTAATATAATCCGGTTTGCATGCTTGTTCCCCCCTCCCCCTTCCCTCTCCAGCGAGCCCGGGGGAGAGGGAAGGGGGAGGGGGCGGTGAATCCACACGAAGCTCGAGTCCCCACGCTTCGTGTGGATTCTATTTCTCGTATTTCAATATCTCATCCTTGCCTTCAGCCTTGACGAACGCCTCGGACTCGGCCGGCGGTCTCCTTCTGAGCGGCCAGGCGGGGTCGTCCGCGGCGCGGAGGATGAACCTGGCGGCGAGGTCCGCGGCGGACCGGATCATCTCGAAGTTCACCTTTTCCAGCGTGTCCCCGCGCGTGTGGCCGAATCCGCGGACGCTGCGCGGATCTCCCTCGGAGACGATTCTGGCGGAAGGCACGCCCGCCCTGAAGAAGTTGAAGTGGTCCGAGTACAGGCATACGGCCTGTGTCACCGGCACGGGGCGGTTCAGCTCCTCCGAGACCGCGGAGACGTAGCGTGCGGCTTTCGGCCACCTGTGGAACTCAATCCCCATGGGGTGGCTGGCCGGCACGGTGTCGATGTTCAGCATGAATCGCATGCGTCCGGCCTCATGCTCGTGCCTTCTCATGTAGGCCTCGGACCCGTGGAGCCCGTGCTCCTCGCAGCCGAACGTCACGAACCTGATTGTCCTGCGGGGCCTTATGCCTGCGGCGCGGAGAGCATGCGCGCACTCGAGAACGGCGGCGATGCCCGAGGCGTTGTCGGCCGCGCCTGGGGAGATGTCATGCGAATCGAGATGCCCCCCCATGACGACGATTTCCCCGCTCCGGCCGGTTATTTCGCCGGACACGTTCCGGGACGTCATAGGGGATGTCCTGCCCCGCGTCAGGACGTTTAGCCTGACCTTGCCCCGGGACAGGAGCCTTTTCAGCAGCGCCCCGTTCTCGCGGCTGAGCCCGACCGCGGGAATTTCGGCCTCGCGCCCGAACCTCGCGCTCCCCGTGGGCTCGAGGCAGCCTGAGTCGGAATTCACGAAAAGGAACGCAGCCGCGCCGGCTTCGACCGCCCGACCGTACTGCTCCGCCCTGTGGAGCCTCCGGTAGTTCTGCGGAGCGCCTAGCTGCACGAGCACGGCCTTGCCCCTGGCCTGCGCCCCCTTGGCCGCGACCTCCTCGGGAGAGCACCAGCCCAGATCCGCCAGCTCGATATCGAGCCCGCCCGGCTTCGTCGACGGCGAATACGGAAGGGCTATGCAGTCGATCTCGTATCCGGGCTCGGTTTTCACCGCGATTTTCGACTGCCCGGTCCTGGTCCACCCCTCGAACCTGAACGGTTCTATGCCGACGTTCGAAAGGCCGTATCTCCGCATGGCAAGCGCCACGCGGCCGGCGGCGGTCTTCTCGTGGACGGATCCGGCGAACCTGTGCGGGATCATGTCGCAAAGGTCGCGCATGTTCCTGGCAATCTCGCCGGAGGAATAAATCTCGCCAAGGATTCTCCTGTCCGCATCGAGATGCTTCTTCATCCTTAATTCCTGAAAAGATTCGTCTATGCCCTCCGGCCCGCCCGGGAACGGATCCTATTGTCACACGGCGTGTAGACAGGTCAAGTGGCGAAATAGACCGCGCGACGCCGCAGATGATTTGAGCGCGGTCTGAAGAGCCGCTTGATTAAACCGAAGGTTTACCCGGACGCCGGGCGGATTACTTGGAGCCTCAGCCGCTCGATGTCCTGACGCGGACGGGTTTCCGGACGGGCTGCGGCTGGCCGAAGCCGCCCATGCGCTGCTGGAACGCGATGCTTTCGGGTCCGGCAGGCCTGGTTTCATCGTAGGTTATGCGGCCGGTCTTGTCCGCCCACAGATGCCCGCCGGTCTTGGGATTCCTCGGGGTTGCCCGGCATACGAAATCCGCGCCTTCGTTCTCCACGGTCACTTCGAACGAATACTCGGAATTCAATTCCAGGTCGGTCTTGCCCAGCAGTTCCGCGGCTACGAGCTCGTCCACGTCGGCGTGGCGGCCGAACATCTCGAAGTACCTGCTTTCGGAGGCGACAATCTTGCTCACGACCACCTGGGCCTTGGTCTCTTCGATGGCTCTTTTCGTGACATCCACCGCCTTGACCACGGTCAGGACGATTGCCGTGATGATGCAGGCGGCCATGACCGATCCAAGGGTGCCGAGGGCTATGCCTGCCGTGGCAAGCCCCTTGCCCTCGAGTTCCTCGGGATTGTCCTTTATGCGTCTCAGTGCGACGATGCCGGCGACTACGGCGGCGAGCGGGAAGAAGAACGCCAGGATGATGCTCGCGACCGCCCACCCCGTGGTCCTTCGCGCCGGCGCCTGGTCATAATAGTAGCCCTGCTGTCCCGCCGGCGGCGCGCCCGCGGGAGCCATGGGCTGCGCGGTTTCGGGCTGCATTCCATAAGGCTGTGAGGCCTGCCTGAAACCCCCCGGGTTCTGCCTGGTCTCCCTCTGCTGGCAGAGCGTGCACAGTTCCCGGCCGTCCACGTTGAACAGGTCAGTCGAATTGAAGGCTCCCATGCATCCGTCGCAGAGGCGCTTTTTGACCGTGCCTCCCTCGGCGGGCGGTCTTGAAGGGGCGAGCGGCGTCCCGCATTCCCTGCAGAACCTCGCCTGGGGGCCGGTGTTGTCGATTCCGCACTTCGTGCACTTCATTCCAGCATCTCTTGAAAGCTCCGGCAGCCGCTCTTCTCCCGCCGATTCGGCCGGGTTTGCTGCCGGCAGGTATTATTGTACAATGATTTCGTCGTCATGGTTTCGGATTTTTCCTGCCGATGAACAGGCTTCAGCTCTTTTTCCTGTCAGCAGTCGTCCTTGGGGCAGTCCCAGGGACCCTTGCAGCCCAGACGAAGAGCGAGGACAGGGTCTACTTCGCCCGGGACGAGGAGCTCAACCGCCTCATTGAGGATCTCAAGGAGGCCGGGACGGGGAGCCGGTACGGGACGTTCTTCGACCTTTTCGAAAAGGCGCTGGGAATCCTCGCGGAAAAAGGGGTGCTCTTCGCCGACGCGGGCGGAGGCGTCGAACCCGCGGAAACTGCGCTCCTGGTCCTCCTCTCAGGCGTTCCTCGCGAAGCCGCTCAGGCGGAGACTCGCAGGCGGATGCTCAATCCAAGCAGGATCCTGCCCGGACTGGATTCGGCATCGCGGTCTTCCGCAGGGGACTGGCCTGCGCCGGCCGAGGCTGCCGAAGCGGCGGCCTGCGCGGCGATGAGGTCAGGCGAATTCCTCGAGGCATTGGGCTGGTTCTCGCTCAGGAGGAGGCTTTCCCCTCCGCCCTCTGAGGAGTCGGTTCTTAGGGAGGCGATGTGCCTTTCGAAGGCCGGTTTGCCGGACCGGGCAGCGGCGCTCCTCGATGTGAAGGGGTTCGCGAAGCTGGGGCGCACGGCGGCGAGACTGAAGGAGGTCCTCGGACAAAGGACGGGTCATCCCTTGATTCGTCCGGCCCGGTCGGTTCCGCGGGAGTGGTCGCGGATGCCCGGCGTGCCGGCGCGCGGGGCGGATTTGCCGTTCAGGGCGCCTGAGCTTGATGGCCGCGGGTACGCCGATTTCCCAATCCCCGAGGCGGCGTTCATTGACGGCAGGCTGTTTGTGGCGGACGACGCTTCCGTGTTCTGCATGCTGCCGGGAAGCGGCGGCATCGCATGGCAATTCCCGGAATTCCCTCCGGAGCAGCGGCGCGGTGATCCCTCGTGGCGGAAGCCGGGATTCTGCCTTTGGGGCGGAATCCTGCTCGTGTCGCAGGGGAGGAGGATACTCGCGTTCGATTCGACGAGCGGGAAGCTCCTGTGGCGCCTGGGCCGCAAGGGCGGACCGGCGTCATGGCCGGAGGATGCGGAACCCGGCGGCCCGATGAAGGAGGCGTGCGCTTTCTCAACCTGCGTCGTTTCGGGCGGGCTTGCCTGGTCCGCGTTCGTGCGCGACAAGGGCGGGCTGGAGCTCAGCCTGATTGGGATTACGGAGAAGGGGGCAATCGCGTCGAGGGTCTTCCTGTGTTCCTTGAGGCCCTTTTCGGAATTTTCAAGGCCTCCGCTGCCCATGCTGGCCTCGAGCGGCGGCGTCCTGTACGTGCAGACCGACATGGGGGCGGCGTTCGCCTTCGATCCGGGCAGGGGGAGGGTGATCTGGGCGACCGAGTACGAAAGGGCGGGTCCTGCCTCGCGGGATCTCCTTGCCCGGCTCGGGTGCGCCACAGCCTCGGCGCCCGTGGTCGCCGGTCCCGTCGCGGTCTTCTCCCCCTCGGATTCGTCCTTCTCGATTGCCCTGAACGCCGCCACCGGAGCGGAGGAGTGGAGCATCGACAGGGAGGAGGCCATTGTCCAGGCGGGGCGATACGAGGACGAGCTGGTTTTCGCAGGCAGGGACGCGAGATTCGTCGAGGCATCGACCGGCAGGGTCATCCAGACGTCCCCGCTTCCCGGCTTCGCGTCCGGTCCGGGCCTGCGTTGTCCGGAGGGGATGGTCATCCCGGCGGGGGGGGCGGCTGTGCTCGCGCCCCGGGACGGATCCGTTCCTGCGACCGTTCTCAGGCCCGGTCCCCGGCTGCCATTCCGTTTGCATGCGGCAGACGGCGATGCCGCGGCGGTCTTCGGATACAAGGTCGTGTTCCTCGGGTCGCGGGCGGAATCCATGGCGGAGGCGGAAAGCGACGCCACGGATGCATTGCGGGCCGCGGAGATATTCGAATCGCTCGGAGACGACGGGAAGGCCATTGAAACGCTGTCCGGCCGCTCTCCGGTCCGCCGCATCCGTGGACTCGACCGCGTTGAAGCAAACGCCGGGCTTTCGAGGGTTCATTCGAGGCGCATGGAGGAGGCCGAAGCGGCCGGGGACGCGGACGGCATTGTCCGCGAAGCGGCGGCGATTGAAGGCCTTGCGCCCGGCCGGAATCCCAGGGCCATGCTGCATCTCGCGCGGAACGCTTTTGCGCGGGGATATGCCGGGGAAGGCCTCGGCATGTGCCTTAGGGCGACCGCCGTCCATCCCGGGATGAAGCCCGTCGAATTCGGCGGACTGGCGACCGTGCGGATTGCGGCCGCCGAACTCCTCGAGGAGCATGCTTCTTCCGCCCGCGGAAGGGCGGGGATTGAGCTTGCGGTGGAAGGCATCGCCCGGGGGCCGGACGCTTCAATGCAGCGCGGGTGGCTCGATGCGGCGGCGGAGATCCTTCCGATGTCCTCAGCCTTCTCCAACCTGCTGGCCGGGCTCGGGGCGGCAAATATCAGGCAAGGCAGGGCGTCCGAGGGTCTTGCGCTGCTTTCCAGGGCGGCGCTCTCATCCCGCGGAGGCGGGGCGGCGGAGGCGGCGTCGGCGATTGCCGCGCAGGGCAGGGCATCCGGCATGCGCGGCTTTTCGGCGTTCTGGAACGGGATTGCGGCTGCATCGTTCCTGGGCGGAATGCGGCCTGCGGCCGTCCGGGGTTCCTGTCCCGGGGCCGTACTCAGCGGCTTCAGGCCGTTGCCCGAATACTGCAACTTCTTAAGACCGCCGCTCGTTTTCATCTGGAACCACGAAGGCGTGCCCGAGGAGGATCCTCCTTCTCCCCTGCGGGTCGAGGGCATGGGGCGGTCCGCGGGTGTGGCGGAGTTCCTCGGGACGCCGAACACAATCTGGCGCCTGGATGCCGCGACAGGGGCGGCCGACTGGATTGGGTTCACCGGCACGAGGAGGAGCGGGACTGCGTTCGCGGCTGGGAGAATCGTGTTCGTTCTAGCGGACAGGATTTCCGCGCTCGACGAGGCGACCGGCGGGCTTGCATGGGAGCGCCTGATTGGCGGGACCGCGGCTGGCGGGGAGGCGGACGTATTCCCGGCGGCAGGGGGAATCGCGGCGGTGCTGCCCCATGCCGGGCAAGGCATGGAGGTGGTCTTCCTTGAACCGGAAGGAGGCAGGCTGCTCAGGCGCTGGGAGGCTACCGGGGCGCCTCCGTTCAGCCATTTCTTCCCGGCAGAACGGGGCTTGTTCGAGGTATGGACGTCCGACGGGAGGCGGTACGTGTTCGATCCCGGGGCAGGGAGCGCCATGGAACGCAAGCCGCTTGCGGAGGTCCTCGGGACGGCGCCGGGCGAGGCGGAAATCCTGTCCGCATCCGGCGGAAGGGTTCTCGGCGTATTCCGGACTTCAGGACCCGGCGGTACCCGCCTGTTCGCGGAGGACGGCGCAGGGGGCGTGGCGTGGTCGAAAGAAGCGCAGGGGCTCATATCCGCTGCTGGAGACGCAGCCGGGACGGTGGCCGCTTTCCGCGGGAGCTCGTGGGACTCGGTCGAAATCCGCCTCATTTCGGCATCGAAGGGCGAAACGGTCTGGGATAGGGTCCTTCAGGGATGCACATCCGCGAGGCTTTGGCTGCATCCGGCGGGAATCGTCTTTGCTCATGCGTTCGAGGGAGCCGATTCGCGCCTGACGGCAATCAGCGCGGCGGACGGAGCGGTTCTGTGGGAGAAGCGCATGGGGGAGGGCATCGAGCTTTCCTTCTCGCATTTCTGCGTGTCGGTTGCCGGCGTGGGAGCGGTTGAGATACTGGACGCGGCCACCGGCGAGGGGCTATGGGGGGTCGGCGGGAAGATTCATCCGGCAAGGACCGCGCATTTCCTCCCCTGGGGCCTGCTGGCGGTCGATCATGGAGGCGGGGTGTGCGTCTACGGCGCGGCGGACCGGCGCGGGGCGGGCGCGCCTGCGAGGCATGCGGGGGCAGGCCGTCTGCGCGGAACGGTGAGGGCGTCCGCGCTCTTTGCCGCGGGGATGCTGCGGCAGGGCGCCCGGGCCCTTGCCGGGGCGATTTCCAGGGACGAACGGGTGCGGTTCGACCAGTGGTCGGGGGCGCTGATGAACCTGAGGGGGCTGGTCGAGTCGGCATGCGCGGATTCTCCCCTGGAGCTGGGGGTTTTCAGAATGGACTCGGCGCCGGACATCAACGGGCTTCTGGACGAGGAATGGCCGGTGGGCGCGGGAGTGGAATTCGAGGTTCCCATGCACCTCGGTTTCGTGCGCGGCTGGCGGGGTTCCCGTCCGGCCTGGGACGGGCCGCACGACCTCGGGGCGAGGCTGTTGACGTCCTGGGACAGGGACAACTTCTACGTGGCGCTAGAGATACGCGACCAAATCAGGATGGAGTCGGACGGCGGTCCCGGCAAGCCGCTCAACGGCGACCTCGTCTTCTACGCTTTTGATCCGGCGGGCGACGGCGGGAGTTCGATGGGCTACGACGACATCGTCCTGATAACGGCGGCATGGAAGAAGAACACAGCCCCGTTCCCGGAAGGGGAATCGAAGGAATTCAAGCGCAAGGACCACCAGTCGAGGCCGTCGGACGACGGAACCAGGCTCGTCTGCGAGGATGCGATTCCGTGGTCGTACATCAACGACCGTTTGAGGGACCGCGGCTTGAGCGCGCATGCAATCAGGCCAAGGCCCGGAGCGTCGTTCGGATTCAACGTCGTGGTGGTCGACGACGACGGGGAGGGGGCCAAGTGCTTCCTGGCCCTGGCTCCGGGGATTATGCTCGGCAGGGGGGACAGGGCCGGCGCGCTGGATTCGTACGGACCCATGAGCCTCATGTACCGGCGGTTCACGCCTGCGCTTTTTGCGAAGGTCGTGCTCCGATGAATCCCGGCGGGCCGCGTCGCCGCGGCCCGATAACCCGGACGAGCCTGGACTTTTGTCCCTTTCTGGCGGCGGCTCGTCCGGGTTATTTGTTGAAGGCAGCGGGCGAATGCATAGAATATGCTCATCTGTGGTCCGGAAGAGCCTGGACCGGACCGGATTGCTTACGTGCCGGCTTGCACTGTTTTCAGGCGCTTTGAACGCAATTGGGGGAATGTGGCGATGAAGAAGGTTCTGTTTGTAGTGGTTCTGCTTGTCCTTCTCGGCGGGCTGATTGTCGGCAGCATGTGGTGGAGCGGCATGCAGACGAAGCAGGACATCGCGGGCCTGTCCAAGTTCGAGATGCCGGTCGATTTCTCGCCCCTTCTCCTCCAGGAGAACCTGAAGAAGGACAAGGCGCCGATTTACGATTTCAAGGCAAAGGGGGCGGACGTCGTCCCTTCGATGCTCAAGGTGTTGAGGGAGCCGTCGAACCCCGAGAACGTCAAGTGCGCGGCGCTGATTATCCTCTGCCATCTCGCGCACAAGGACGCCATGGATGACGCCATCGAGGCGCTGAAGACCGTCGAGGGCCGCATAGGCGAATGCGCCTCGGTCTTCCTCTGCCTGTTCTGGCAGGATGAAATCGCCGAAAAAATCAGGAAGGTCGCCTCTGACACGAAGCTCGACAAGAAGGTCAGGCTCAGCGCCTACAACGCGATGTACGGGTGGTCTTCAATCAAGCTCAAGAAGGAGTCCGAGAAGCTCAAGAGGAAGAAGAACAAGAACCTCAAGGCCCTCACGATCGAGGGGCTCAAGGAGACCGACATCGACTTCAGGAAGGTCTCGGTGAAGATGGTCAAGGAGGTCGCCCTCGACATGGAGGCGGCGGAAGGCGCGAAGTCCGAGGTCCATGAGGTGGCGATGCAGTTCTTCCCGTTCCTCGAGAGCGAGGACGCGGCTTTCGTCGCGGATAGTTTCGCGACCCTCCAGATTCTCATCGGGAACATGCAGCACCCCCTGGCCATCCTGGCGGAGATACTCAAGCTCGCGAAGGCGCCGAAGAAGGAGCAACGGCTCATGGGCCTGACCCTGGTGGAACTCGCATTCAAGCATGAGGACTCGGACATCAGCAAGGAAAAGGAGATTGAGAAAGTGCACACCCTCCTCGAGGACCCTGAGAAGGAAATCGTCCTCAAGGCGATAGCAATCATGAAGGACAACGGCAAGTCCACCGAGGACAGGCTGGCCCTGAAGCCCCTTACCGAAAGCCAGGACAAGGACATAGCCGAAGCCGCAAAGGCGGCGCAGGAAAAGTTGGCGGGCAAGAAGTAACCGGTTTTTTCGCGCGCGGTTTTCCCGCTGCGCGAGAAAACTTCACGAAGCGCAAAGCCCATGCTTCGTGTGGAATCGTCATTCCGGCGGAAGCCGGAATCCAGGGTATTCCTGCTGCGCCAGGCTGATTTTTCGCGCGGAACAAAGCCCGGCGAAGCCTCCGATCTCACATCTATTGTCCAAGGTTTAAAGTCCAAAGGCGAAGGTCTGCAGCATGGGTCGCGAGCGTGTCCGGAAAAGTGTTGAGTGTGGAGTGTTCGGTGTCGAGCAAAGGATACGTGCGGCACACAACAGAGTCGCGACCGTGAGGTCGCGGGAGTTCGTGGCTCAGCGTCGGAGATCGTTTCCCGGGATTGACGCGTTTTGAGTACTTGTATGCCGGGTTTCGTGCACCCGGAACGCGAGAGGCTGATGCAGCGATAGATTCAGCGCGCAACCTCGCCGTAAACCCCGAGAATGCTCCTGAAGTTCCCTTCCCAGTCCGACCCGAGGGCGATTTCACGGACCCTTGCCGACACGGATTCCGCGTAAGCGGAATCCAGGAAAGGCTCCATAATGCCAGCCAGGCCCTCGGCGTCAGACGGGTCGCCTAGAATCCACCCGCTGCCCTCCTCCCCGAAGAGCTCAGAGGCGCCGTTCCTGGAGGATGTCACGGCCGGGATACCGCAAGCCATGGCCTCAAGCACGGTGAGGGAGCATGGGTCGTAGAAAGTCGGGAGAACGAAGAGGTCCCCGGCCCGGTAGAAACGGGGCATGTCCCGGATGCCGCCCAGGAACCGCACCCTGCCTGGAAGGGTTCTTTCCGCATGCTCAAGGAACGGCCCCGCCCTGCCTGCGCCTGCGACGAGCAGGATCACGTTCTTCCCGGCCCTTGCGCGAAGGAGCCCCGCGGCTTCGATGAGCGTCCCGAGCCCCTTGAGCCTGAAGTTGTGGGCTGCGAACAGGATTGCGAAATCCCCGTCGCCGAGCCCGAATCCGGCCCTTATCTCCCGCCTTTCCACCTCCTGCGCAGGCGCGAACCGCCTGCAATCCACGCCGTTCGGAATGATCCTGATTCTGGAGGGATTGACGCCGTGAAGCCTGGTCATGTCCCGCATGACCATCCTGGAAACCGCCACGAACAGCCCCGGCGGGGGCATGGAATACTGCTCGGCTTCAATCGCCCTGAACGCCTTCTGCTTGAGGCTCATGGCCTTCAGAAGCCTGCGCATGCTCCGCATGAACGGTGAATTCGAAGTCGAAATCGCGTTCTCGACCGACGCCAGGTGCGATCCCGTATGCGGATGGAACACGTTCATGCCGAACGATTTCATGAGAGCATGGACAATATCGAATCCACACGATCGGGCGGCCGCCCCGGAGGCCCTCGCGAACAGGATGGATGATACAGCTCTGGGCAGGGGAGGAACCGGGACCGGCACGACCGACACGCCCGGCGGCGGATTGGCGGTAGAGGCGCATATCACGGACACATCGTGCCCTGCAGAGGCGAGACGCGCGGAGAGGTCGAACGCGTATCGTTCCGCTCCGCCCGATTCGGGGTCCAGCCGTTCGATTATGAGCGCTATTCTCATCTGCGCGATTCGTCGTGCGCCCTTATCCTGCGGGTCTTGGCGTGCACGTCCTTCAGGAGTTTCCGGAATCCGGCTCCGTCCGCCTGCATGCCGCGCAGCGATGCGTAGGTCAGGAGGAACCTGAGCCTGTCGGCAGAGGAGGCGATTCCGGCGGTTGCGGAGTAGTTCATCTCTGCAAGGTCCTTGACCATCCAGCGCCGGGCGAACGCCCGCGGCCTGAAGAGCCGCTGGAAATCGATGAGGCGCAGGACCGGCATGCCGCCGTCCGTTGCGGGGGATATGAAGAAATGGCAGAGATAGAGGTCGCGGTGAAAGAGCCCGGCGCCGTGCAGGGTGGCTGCCATGCGGGCGGCCTGTTCGATGACGCCCCTGCGCAGGCCCGGAGAGGGAGGGGATGCAGCCAGCCAATCGTCGAGGGGTTTTCCGCCCGGAATCTCCTCGGAGCAGAAGAACGATCCTTCCGCCGACCTGCCTGCCGCCGCCACGCGAGCGGTTGGAATTCCGAGGGCGGACGCCTGCAAAGTCCTCTCCATCTCGAGAGGCCCTTCGCGCGACCGGGCGCCCGCATGGCGCTTGAGGAAGAACCGCCTTTCCCCTCCGGCGGAGGAGAGGATTAGGACGACGTTCTGTTTCCCGCCCCTCTGCCGAATCACAGTCCCTGCCCGGAAGAAATCCTCTGGGCTTTCAATCCCGTTCTCCGCGAACAGGGACGCGAATTCCGGGGAAGCCGCCGGCTTCGACCCGCCGCCGCACTCAGGTCCAGGGCCGTGCATGGTGCTTCCCCTCCAGCCAGGGCTTGTCCTGCAGCGCTCTCGAGAGCCCTGTCCAATCCAGACTCTTCGACCCTGATTAACATGATCCGCGTCTGGCGGACGCTGATTCACATGATTGTACTAATGCTTTTCCAGCGGAGGTCAGTTCTGCCTTATCTCCCCTCCAGATCATGTTTATCAGAATGAGAATCATGTCAATCAGGCTCGAGAGCCCTGGGAAGATAGCATCGCAGGGCTACTCGTGTATCCTTGCGAGGAGGCGGTGGAATCCCGTGCCGTCGCCTTCGGGATCGCAGCCCCCGTCGTCCTTGCCCCAGAATATCAGGGCCTTGTCCATGTTGTCCATCGACCTTGACGTCACGACCTTCCCGTCGATTGTGGAGGTGAAGGTCGACAGCATGTAGTTCCCGTCCGCGAGGATGCCGAAGAAGTCGGATTCCCCGGAGAGCGCCATGGTGTAGAAGGACGGCATTCCCGGATATCCGTCGTTGGAGACGAGCAGAGGGGCCGGCTGCCCGTAGTCGTTCTTGTAGAACGATCCGGAGGAATCGACGTAACGGTTGTACCAGACCTCTCCGAACTGGGTGAAATAGACTGCGATGTCGGTCCCCTTGGCTCCGAATCCGGCGGGGAAGGAGATGGAATCCCCGGAATCGAAATCCACCATGAAAGGATCGGTGGTCAGCGGGCTGGGCAGGAACGCGCCGGCCGAACTGACGAGCACGGCCGACGTGTCGCCGTTCTCGGGCACGGCTTTGGTGTACTTCAAAGCCCTCATGGCTCCGCCCGATGCCCCGGAAGTGCCGCCGGATCCTCTGGCTTCTATGAACAGAATCAGGTGCGCCCTGCCCGAGGCCGAGGACGGCGACACGCCCCTGGTCATGGGCATGGGGGCGAAGACCACCTCCTTCTCGCCGGGCAGCGCCTGGGTCGAAATTCTCTGGGTGGTCACGGTGGTCGTGCCGTTGAAGTTGGCCGCGAAAAGCCTGACGTCGGCCGGGCTGTCCGGCCTGTACACGGGGTTCGGGGATCCCTCGAGAACGTCCGGCGCCTCCGGGCGGGTGTAATAGATGACGCAGTCGCCGTTCACGCCGGCGTCGAGCATGGTGAAGTTCTTGAACGGCCCGTCCGAGTCAACGCCCGTTCCATCGTTGCCGTCGGTCATCCAGCCGAAGGGGAAGGTGCCGATTTGCGCGCCGCCCGCGGGCTGGACGGTGAGGGCGGTGGTTCCGTTGAGCACTCTCGCCGCGCGCACCACGTCGAAGCTGTGGGTGGAGGACGTGGTGTAGGTGTTTCTCGCGTCGTTCGACGCCGGGTTATCGTCGTCAATCGTGAGCCAGACAACGCCCACGCTGTCCAGATCGGACTGGATGATGAAGGGGGAGCCGGTTTCCCCCTGGACGTTGAAGGCAACGACGTCGTTTCTGAATTGGCTCGCGGCGGTGGGATCCGTGGTGGAGGTATCGGTGTCGAGCCTTTCGGCATCGTCGCCGACGAGGCCCGCCAGCGCTGCGGGTGCCTGGCCCGCGGGCGTAGCGGTGATCCGCGACGCGTACAGGCCCACATCTCCCGCGGTATATCTGACAGCCCCGCCGTACAGCCCGAAGCTCTGGTTCGTCGCGTCCTGCTGCCTGAAGAACACCATGAAGAACTCCGAGGACTTGTTGAGGACCACGCGCCAGTCCTGCTGCACGCCCCTGTGAATCGCCTCGAACGTCACGTCCTGGTCGGTGACCGAGGTCGTGAAGTCGCGGTCATAGTAGACCGAAGACGATCCGTTGTGGGTTATATAGGCCGGGGCGTTCGCCCCGACGCCGCTTCGCACGTCGGCGAGCCGCTCCTCGCCCCCTATCGATATCAGTCTCCAGTCGGAGCTGCCGGTGTTGTCGAACGGCGGGCCGCCGCCCGTGGTTCCAATCCACACCTCGTCGGGATGGGTGGTGGCATTCGTGGTGAAGTCCATGGGCGTCCCGACGGGCCCTGCGCCGTTCACTGCCGTCATGGTGTCGTCGAGGGTATCGACCTCCATGCGGTCCTGCGCGGGCGTGAAGTAGGCTCCGCCCGCGTCGTCGTGGCGGATTTGCGCAACGAACAGGTCGGCGTCGTCGAGGAGGCCCTGCGCGGGCTGGTCCATGAGAGCCCTGGCATGCAGGAAGAAGATGTATGTGGCCGCGAGCCCCTCGTCTGCCCCGAATACGACCTGTTCGTTCTCGTTCTTGAGGCCGAACGCGCTCTCGGACACCAGGTCCGGGATATCGCAAGTCGTTCCATCGACGTCGACGCCCCGGTAGTTGACGGCGTTCTGGGGCGAGAGCTCGATTGAGTTGGCGAGGAAGGCTCCGGCGCCCGCGGTCCCGTTCAGGGTCGGCTTGAAGATGTTCCATCCGAGCACCGAGTCGATTGCCTCATCGCCGTCGTTGAAGTCGTAGTTGTTGGAAACGGAGCCCGGGTCGTTGTCGATTGCCGCGTCGACGTACGTGAAGAAGACCTGGTTGTCGTACGTGATGAAATCGTCGTTGACCACCGAGTCGCCTTCCGAGGCGTAGCCCGATCCGGCGGTCGACTCTGCCGCGGTCGTGTCAGGCTCGATTTCTACGGGCGCCGAGAACAGCCCGGTCTCGAGGTTCATGTACGAGGCCATGAGTTTCACGTCGATCTCGAGCCCTGTGGGGAGGCTGGGCACGTAGCGGTTGAATACGCCCCTCTCGTCGACCTCGCGGACCACGATTTCGGTCCAGACCGCGGCGAGGAAATGCGTGAAGGTCGGGACCGGGTCGGCGTCGATTTCATTCCTGCTCCACCATGCCCTGCCGAGGAACCCGTCCGACAGCACGCCGAAGGTCCTCACGTCGTTCCCCGTGGCCTGGTCGCCGTCGTAGGTCTCGTCGGAGTTCACGGGAATCGCCTCCTCCATGAATCCGTACCGGAAGACCCTGGCGGAGGCCGCGCCGGTCCCGACCGCGTCCTGGGTCAGGGCCCAGGGAACACCGGCCTGGGACGCGTCGAAATAGGAGCAGTAGAGCCTCTCGTTCGAGTTGTCCTTGACCACTCCGCCCGGGGTGGAACCCTGGAGCGTGTCCACGTCGGCGCGCCGGAAGAATATGACGGCGTCGCCCTGCCTTGCGGCAGCGGCCGCAGAACTCGGGGCGGCCCCGAATTTGCCTGTGGTCGAGGACCTGTAGAACAGCGCATAGGCCGTGTCGGTCAGGTTCCTCCATTCGACCGGGCCTCCGTTGGCGGGAGGCCTGTCGGGCATAATCACCTGCATGTAGCTCGCGTCCTTGCCGAGCAGCTCGACCGGCTTGGAAAGGGTCGATCCGTTGAAACGGGACGCCCAGAGGTGGTGGTAGTAGATAATCCTGTCGTACAAGGGGTTCGAGGAGTCGGTTCCGAGCCATATCCTGGTTTCGAACAGGACGACGGCCTCGTGCGTGTCGTGGCCGTTCCAGAAGACCTTGACGGCGAGCACATCCTGCCCGCCCGGGCTCAGCGCCTTGGCGTCCTCGGCGAGGTTCAGGGCGCTCACGGGCGTCCCCGGGAACGGGTCCGGGGAACCGGAAGGATTCGAATAGTACTTGTTCACGTCGCCCGGGCAGCCCGGCAGCGCGGCCAGGAGACCGAGCACCAGCGCGACCAGCATCCTGCGTTTCATTTCCAGTCCCTCCATAAGGTTCATTCTGACCATGCGGAATGCTTTCGGCATGAAGATCAATCGCAAAGCCGGGGCATTGCCTGCGGCTGCCTTTCGATTGGGAGCGGGACGTCCGGGCGGGGTCAGAGCCTCGCCTGGAGCATTTTCGCGACCTTCCTGCCGCTGAGCAGCATGCCGCCGAAGACCGGCCCCATCCTGGGCGCGCCGTAAATCGCGTTGCAGGCCATTCCGGCGGCGTACACGCCGGGATAGAACTCCTTCGTGTTCTCGAGAATCATCCTCTCGCCCTCGTCCGCCAGCATCGGCTTCTCGCCTTCTATCCTGCCCGACGGCGTCAGGAGCTTAGGCCCGATTTTGCGCTCGATGATTGCCGCAATCTCCGCCGCGTGGCCCGAGGCGTCGATCACGAACTTCGTCCTGACCGTGACGGGGTCCACGTGGAGCTTCGCAATCTCGGTCGCGCTCCAGAGTATGACGAGACCCGCCACGCCGTCCCCCTTGAGCAGGACGTCCTCGACGCTCAGCAGGTTCATGATTTTCGCGCCGGCCTTGCAGGCCTTGGCGCAGAGGCTCGAGACGCATTCCACGGAATCCGCCGTGTAGTATCCCCGCTTCCAGGGCCTGGCCCTCACCTCGAAGTCGTCCAGCACCGTCTTCCCTTCCTCCTGGACGACGATCTCGTTGAACATCATCCCGCCGCCCCACATGCCTCCGCCGACCGAGAGCCTGCGCTCGAACAGGACGACGTTCTTTCCCGTCCTTGCCAGGTAATAGGCGGCGGCCAGGCCGGCCGGGCCTCCGCCGACGATGCACACGTCGCTTTCGAGGCAGGAATTGAGCTTGTCGTGGTAGCGCTTGATTATGGCCCGTGAGATCTCGACGTCGTCAAGCCTCATCCGCTTTCCTTCAAGAATTATCGCCTTTGTAGGCGGCTGCGATGCCCATGAAATCGGACTGCTGCTGCTGGCCGAACGCGAACTTGTCGAGCTCCCTCTCGATTGACGACATGATGTCGGACGGGGCAAGGGACGCGGATGTCAGTATCACGCCTTTCAGGAACTCCCACCCCGACTTGTCGCCCTTCCTGCCTGCGGCGTTCAGGACGCCCGGCGAGAGCATGATGAACACGCAGTTGCGGGGAAGCGTGATGCCGTCCTCTCGTATGAGCTTGCCGAAGCCGCCGGACGGGCTGCCGCCGAGGAGCGATTCCGATGCGGCGAGCGGAACAACGTCCGCACGGCCCGGATCGACGATAATCGGCGGCGGAAAACCCGCCGAGGCCGTCGAGATCTTTCCCTCGGACGGGTCGAGCACGGCGGTCGCCGCGGCGAGGGAGTGCTTCCCGAACATCTCGGGTCCCAGCAGGGCGGCGGACTGAATCATGATGTCCCGCGCCGATGTGAGCCAGGGCGACACCATCCACGCGGCGCACTGGAGCATCCTGGCCCTCAGCGCGAGGCCGTCGTTGTAGTCGTCCCTCCCGGTCATGAGCACTCCGGTCGAGCACCCGCCGGCGGGGAAGAAATCCGCATGCACGAAGCCTTCGCCCTTCTGAACCTTGTGGAACACGGAGACTTCGAATCCCGACGCCTTTGCTTCACCCCCCCTGCCGCGGAGCAGGTATTTCTTCGCCTTGAGCACCTTGACGGCGGGGCTCTTCGCGAGGGTATGGGCGAGAATCTGGATGCCGTGCTTGGCCGTGAGCTCGTTTATCGCCGACACCAGCTCCTGCTCGCCTATCGGGGAGGGTATGAACTTGTAGCTCGGGTAGGTCTTGACCTCGAAATCCCTCGCGAACTCGGGGTGCTCCGACGTGATTATGAGCGGCGGAGTGACGTTCTTGACCTTGATCATGCGGATTATGTCGAGCCCGTGGGTTCCGGCCAGGCCCAGGTCTATCACGGCGATGGCGGGCTTGTTCTCGAGCATGGCCTTCATGGCCGACTTGCCCTCCGGGCAGGAGATGGTGCTGAATCCGGCGCGCTTGAACACGTCGGTGAGGAACTGCAGCGCCGAGCCCCGGCTGTGGGCCACGAGCGCGGTTGTCGCGGGAGCGTTGATCTCGCTGAGCGTGAAGAAGTCGCCGGTCTTCCCGGCCGCGGACTGGGCGATTTCGGTCTCGGCAGCGTCGGCAGCGAGCTTGAGCGCGGCGGCCACGTGCCCGGCGGCCTGCGGGAAGGCCGTGCCTCTCTCCTTGAGAAGCGAGGACATGTTGCCCAGAATCCTGACCATGTCCGCGGGGCCCTGGCAGGCCCTGGAAAAAGATTCGGCGAGCAGCTGCGAGGCGCCTTTGTCCAGGGAGTTGATTAGCGCCTGGGACCTGAGGTCGTCCCGGAGCGAAGACACCAGGACCGAGGAGAGGTCCGCGCCGAGGGCCTGGGTAGAGGTCAGTATCTTCTCGGCGAGAGGCTTGTCCATGCCCGTGACAATCTTGATGACCTTCTCGAAAACCTCGTCCAGCGCCGCCCTCCTGCCTATGACGAGCCGCCCCAGAACGCCGTCGAAAACCCGTACCGCCGCGGCCTTGAGGTTGCCGCCCGTCTGGGTGGCGGCACCCATGCCTATGACTCTCGCCAGTATCGAGCCGAGCGCCTTCAGGTTCCCGTCGAGCTGGCTGTCGAGCAGGTCGCTTGATCCGTGGATGATTTCATCCGGCGGGCCGAGAAGGAGGTTCATGAGCCTGCGTTCGTCTTCGCCGGTCATCACCCCGACCGGCGTGCGCTCGCCCGCGGGCGGCTGGTACGGCTTGAGTGTGGCCTGGATGTTAGGTATGTCCGCGAAGGTCCGGTGGGCCGCGTCGGCCGGCGAAGGCTGCCCGGGTCTTGAGGCGAGGAGCCTGGAGAAGGAGGCCAGCTCCCGGACTTCGGCTCCGGGCAGCAGGAGCACCGATTCGACTCCATGGGCCTCGAGTATCTCCAGGACCGGACCGATTTGCTCGGGAATCTTGGGCAGCCTGGTGTTCTCGACCTTCACGCCGCCGCCGTAGAACGCGAGTGACACGCCGGGAACGAGCCCCATCAGGGTGTCGTAGGCGAGGTACGCGTCTTCCACCGCTCCCTGGACGTAGGGGTTGTCCGGCGGATAGAGCTTGTGCAGCCTGACCACCCTGCCGAGGGCATGGAGGAAGCGGACGGTGCCGTATTCCACCGTGCCGCCCTTGAACTCCGGGCCGTATATGCCGCTTCTTTCCAGTTCGTCCATTCCAAGACTCCAGAAGGCCGCATTATATCCCGGATCCCAATGCAAGCCAAGACCCTGCTTCTGCATGCGGCACGATTAAGGTCGCATCGCGCTACACTTCTTCAATGACGGTATGCGGTTTGCGGCTTTGGACTTCCGGCTTCCGATGTGCGGGCGATCCGTCGGATCGCCCCTGCGACACTTTGCCCGGCCCACGGTCCAGACTGCCGCGGGCATTGAGCGCCCCGCCCCTACCTCCCCCTGACGGCCTTTTCGACGCATTCCCGGGCGGAGGAATGGATGACTTCCACCCCGCAGTGCGAAGGGCAGTAGAACGCGGCTTTCGCGGAATCCAGGGCGACCTTCGTGAAACCCAGCCTGTCGAGCGGCGCGGATACCACGCAGGTGTCGCGAACGATTTGGACCCCCGACGCCCTGAGATTATCGAGAACGCCCTCGGCTTCCGCGCGTTCGGCGGCCTTCCTGGACGTCATAACCCACGTGGTCGCCTTCACTCTGCGGCCGTTCAGGAGCCGCGATATTTCCTTCATCTCGCCGACCGAGCAGTGCGGGCATCCGAAAGCCACGAGGTCCGGCGCTCCGCGCGAATTCCCGAGCATGCCTTTCGCGCGGTCGAGCGAATCAATCCTGACCTTCGAAGCGCGATCCTCCCAACCTCCGCCCGCCGGAGGAGGAGCGGCGCCTTCCGCATAGAAGAGCCCCACCGCGCCGGAGGCGGCCATCGCGGCCGCCATGTACAGCAGGTCGCTCTCGGACGGCTCGGGCTGGTCCACGGCGAAGCGGACGAAGGGCACGCCGGACCCGGCCATCGCCCCTATTGAGAGCCCGAGCAGCCCGAAATCCGAGGGGTCCTTGAGATACACGACCGCGTCCACGACGTGGGTGGGCAGCCTGTTCCTGTCGAGGAGCAGGCCGTATTCCCCGGTCCGGCCGACAATGGCCGAGGCGAGGGCCTCGGGCCCGCCCACGCGGTTCGTCCTGGCTCCGAGCATGGAATTGGCCCAGCATACGGCCGAAGACTCCGCCCATGCCAGCACGGACCCGCGCTCGATGCCCGCACCGGCGCGGTAGGGGGTGCACGTGAGCAGCGGTTCGGCGCCGGCGGCCGAAAGCGCGTCTATGATCGCCTTCTGCCCCTCCACGAATTCCCGGGGGAGGCCCCACGAGTCCGCGGCATCGAGATCCATGCCGCAGGGATTTATGGTGGTGCGCACGGGAAGCCTGTCCACGCCCTCGAGGATTTCACGTATGAAGGAGAGACCGTGCGGCCCGATGTTGGCGTAGCTGATTCCGGAAACGTGCGCGGACGAAATGGGTACGAGCCTGCCTGCGCCCATGGCCCTTCCCACGGCGGCGACGAGCTCCATGGCTTTCGCAGGGCCCGGCCCCCTGGCCCCCGCGAGCACTTCCTTCTCCTCTGCCGTGAGTTCAAGGTCCTGCATGGCGCGTCTCCTGCCCGGAGGAACCGGAACTTGCTGGAAAGTCTTTTTCCCCTGCATCCCCGTCATACGGCATCCATGATGGACGCAGATTCGCACAGATGACGATAGGTTTGCCGGCGGGGGCATGGGGGAAGCATGCCTGAAAGCTTCCCATTGTGCCTGTTGCGCCTCTTTGCGGCAAACCCGGAATCCTCTTGTGTTCCTCAGGTCGCAGCAAACAACGCTGGCCGGGACAAGCCTACGCCTCCGGGAACCCGCCCTCGGATTCGAATTCCAGGGAAATGCCGATTTCCCGCATTTTTCCCGCCGCGAGCGCGAGCTTCCATACGGGAGTGACGCACGACTGCTGGTACAGAAGCTCGAAACCCGCCTCCGACTGCGAGACCGTCTGCACCGGGTAGAGGTAGAGATCAGCGGGCGAGGACAGCTCGACCCGGATCTTCACCTTCATCCACTCGTCGCAGAGCCCCACAGCGGAGCAGTCGGGCAGGATTCCGGCGAATCCCAGGAGGCCTATTCTCCCGCCGGACGGCGCGAAGTAGTACCGGTCGTCGGTGTCGCCGGCGAGCATCGCGAAGTTGAATTCCGGCCCGAAGGAGGTCTCGACGTCCTCGTCCGCGAGAATGGCATAGCTGATTCTCAGTTTCGCCTCGCCCGCGGCCATGGAAATCCTCTTCACCAGCGACAGCCCGACCGCTCGTCCCCCGGACGTGACTTCTCCCTTGCGGAACAGGCTGAGCTCGGCTTTTCTCGCGCTGCCGGCCATCTCCATGCCGAAGGGTTTGGAGTCGAAGTCCCCTGTTTCGTCGTATGATGCCGCCGCGAGCTTCTCGAGCGTGAGTCCCGGGCCGAAGAAATGGTCCACCAGGCACCCGCGGTCGTGCCTGTCGTAGGCGAGTTTTTCCCTGATTCCCTTCTGCTTGGACCGGTGGATGTTGTGGATGCTCTGAATCCCCTTGTCGTCGGCGTCGTCCGGCGGAATCTCGCGGTGGTAGTCCTCCTTTCGCCGGGTCATGGTCATTAGCGGATTGAACTGCTTCTCGAGCATGTCGAGCTCGAAAAGATGCCCGCCCGCGAAGGGATTGAAATAGGCCTTAATCAGTCCGTTCTCCATCGCGACTTCCGGCTTTCCGTCGAAGTCGAAGTCGAACGACCTCATGGAGACCTGGGAGGCCTGCCTGTCCGAGGCCTTGCGGGCGATGTTTTCCGCCCCTATGAGGTGGCGGTAGGCGGCGAGCCTGAGATGGGGGAGGTACAGCCCGCCAAAAACGCCGTGCCAGTACACGCAGTTGACCTGGCCCCTGTACAGATCGAGGAGCGCCTCCTCCCTGCCCGGGAACTCCCTGCCCCCCCTGTGTATCTCCTCGCTGACCTCCATCATCCTGCTGTACAGCCTGTTGGCCTCGGTGTACTTGACCCTGAAGTTGCGCCAGAAGCCGCCGCCGGTGAAAGGCCTGAACCTGTCGAGAAGCCCGGCCCTCCTGGCGTCCTCCTCGAGCCGCCGGAACTCCTCGAGCGCGGCGACCGGCATGGACCACTCCACCATCTCCCTGTACGAGGAATCCGGGACGAACACGAGCCCGGGGTCGTGGCCGCCCTCCAGAACGTTCGAGAACGTCTTGATTCGAATCCAGTCCGAGTTCTCCTCGAGCAGGCCGAGGAACTTCCGCAGCCATCCGTCCTGGTACACGTGCTTTTGCGTGCCGGGCCACACGCCGAACTTCTCGCCGTCATCGGCGTAGACGATGAGCGGATTTTCACGGCTCTCGGCGGCCTCCTTCAGAACCCGGATGACCTTCTCCGCCTCGGCGAACGGAATCGAATACCTGAGCACTTCCGAGGACGGGAAGAGGAAGAGCTGCCTGCCCTGGTCCTCGGTGATGAAATGACGGAGCAGGTCGCGCATCCCGGCGCGCTTCAGGTGGTAGTCGTCCACGACGGTGTACGACATGCCGGCCTTGGCGAGCGAGGAGACCAGGCTTTGCTCGTAGACCCGTTCGGACAGCCAGGATCCCTTCACGTCGAGGCCGAACATGTCCTTGAGGTGTTCCGAGTAGGAACGAATCTGGCCGATCCTGTCGCGCTCGGTGAGCATGGGCAGTATGGGCTCGAACCTGCCCCCGCCTATGAGCTCCATGCGGCCGGACGCGGCCTCGCGCTTGAGGGCCTCGACGTATGCGGGCTTCTTCCTCTCGGCCCATTCCAGCAGCGATCCCGACACGTGCAGGCAGTAGGGGATTTTCGGAAAGTCCTTCATCACCTCTAGGAACGGGAGGTAGGCGTTCTCCACGGCCGCTTCGTTGACCCAGTCGAAGTTTCCGACAGGCTGATGGTTGTGCAGCGCGAGTACGAGGGTGATGGGGTTCATTTCTGGCTCCTAACTCCTCCTGAAGGCGGGGCAACACCCTGCCTGACGGACCGGAATCCATGATTGTACTCCCGGGAGCCGGTTTTTCCAGGGTTTTCCGGGGGCCGATGCGCCCCTGCCGATCATGCGAAGCCGAGCTGCTGCGGAAACTTACCACGAAGCCAAATCATAACGCAGCCGAGCCGCAACCAAACGCTGCGCAAAATCCCAACAACCAATAGCCAAATCCCAATGAAATCCCAACCTCCAATTTCCAATGAAGTTATGGGCTCAACGCTAAAAATGTTCGCAAGAAGACAAGATTTTCGAAGATAGGGGCCCAACGGATTCCAACCCAGACTCCAATATACTAATGAGTGCGAAATAGTATTGACACGATGGAACATTCGACACTGAAAACACTGAAGAGAAGCTGAGGACGCTGAGGCATGCCCGTGGCTTTGAAACGTATTCTTTCAGCGTCTTCAGAAATCCATCAGCGGTCTCAGCGTCGAAAACCTGTCAATATTATTATGCACTTCTTAGTAAAAGGGAACAATCCGCGCGAGCGGATCCCAGCGCCTTCCAGCCTTCATTGTGTTCGGGTTGGAGTCAAGGTCGTGGTAAAACCGGACACGTATGCGGCTCTTCGTGGCTGGCGCGTCGAGCCCAGCCTTTCACTGGTCATGCGTATTTGCTACATTCAGAGCCTGTCACGTTTCCGTTTGAAAGACGAAGACATGCGTTTCATGGCGCCTGATTGGCCGTCCGCCGCGTTGATCGCCGCCCTGCTCCTCGCCGCCGCCTTAGGCTGCGGAGCGCCGGACGGGACCCCATCCGAGCCTCAACCCGCGACCGGTACCGCGCACGGGGAACCGGCGCCCGGGGCGGCAGCGCAGGCCACGGGGGGCGGGGACCAGGGCCGGCCGGCCAGGTCCACCGCGGAAATCGAGAAGCTCGCGGACAATCTGGCGGATTCCGACTGGAACGTCAGGGACAGGGCAGCAAGGGAACTCGTCAAAATCGGCGCCCCCGCCGTATCCTGCCTCGTGTCCAGGCTCGACCCGCAGAACCTGGTCCAGTGCACTGAAGCCCTTTTCTGTCTCGAGCATATCGGCGCCGGCGGCCGGGCGGAGGTCGAGGATCTGCTCGGGCGCGCCCGGGATTTCGACGTAATCGTATTCTGCCTGCGCGCCCTGGGGTCGATAGGCGATGCGTCGTCGGTCGGGAAAATCAAGCCGTTCCTGGGCTGGACGTCAAAGCCGCGGCCGGAGAACGCGGACTACTACGAGCTCAAGATGGACGACTGCAGGCAGGGGAAGATACGCAACCAGGCCGCTGAATCCATGGCGAGGCTGGGCGACACGTCCGCAATGCCGGTGCTCATCGCGGCTTTGAGGGGCAACGGCTGGGTGCGGAGGGACGCCATCGTCTCGCTTCGCAGGCTCACGGACTGCGAGTTGGATTTCGGTTTCGTGCTCGACGACCCGGAAGTCGAACGGGAGAAAGCCGTGGCGAAATGGGAGAACTGGTGGAAGGAGAACGCGGCAACGTTCAAACCGAAGTTCGCCATGAGCCTGAAGGTCATGGATATCTACTCCCTTGCGGGGAAGTGAGGAGGTTCCAGTGCGTCGATTGGCGGCAGCGCTCTGCGTCCTGGCGGTGCTGTGCGCGGCATCTCCCGCTCCTACCGCGCATGCGGACCTGGCGGGCGCCGAGGAGCTGATGGGCAGGGAGAAGTACGCCGAAGCCATAGCCGAATTCAAGAAGGCGCTGGAGACGGCGCCTTCTGATCCGCGGGCTCTCTACGGGATATCATACTGCTACATAAGGCTCGGACTTGCCTCGACCCAGTCCGACGAGCTCTGGAGCGCCGAGGATTACCTGAAGCGGCTCGTGGAAGCCGCGCCCGGCGTCGCCGGCTACCGCTACCTCCGCGGATGGTGGGCTTTCACGCTCGCCTACAGGGCCCCGAGCTACACCAGGCACCTGCTCATCACCGGGGAGGAGGAGCTGTCGGCCGCATACGGCCTCGACAGGACCAACGTGGAAACGCTCAAGCTCCTGGGCCTCTGCAGGGAGGGGCTGGGGAAGTACAAGGAGGCCGCGGAAGCCTACAGGGCCATTCTGGAGGCTGATCCGGAGAACCTGGCCTATTATCCCAGGCTCGCCGACTGCTGGTACAAGGCCGGCATGTTCAAGGACGCGGTCGGAGCATGCAGAATCGGATCCGCGAAGGATTCGGCGAACCTCTTCTATCTAAAGATGCTCGGCGACGCCCTGAAGGCGATGGGCGACCTGAAGTCCGCCGAGGCTTCGTATGCCGCGGGGATTGGGAAGGACCCTGCCGGGGCGCAGTGGTACGAGTCCCTCTGGCTCGTGCTCATGGACCCGGCCTCCGAGGGAGGCGCGGCGAGATGCGAGGAGGTCTTCGGGGCGCTTGCGGAAAAGCACGGCAGGCACGTGCATCCTCTCAAATTCCATTCCGTCATACTGAGGAGGAACGGGAAAGCCGGGAAGGCGCTCGAGGTGCTCAAAACCTGGACTTCAATCGATCGCGGCCAGGGTCGCGAATGGGGATGGTTCTGGATGGGCGAAGTGCTGGCCGAGCTCGGCAGACCGGAGGAGGCCGACGCGGCTTTCGTGGCGGCGCTGGAGGCGAATCCGCAGTTCGCCAACGCCTTCAACCCCCTGCAGAAGAGGTTCACGGCCATGAGGGACGGCCGCAGGTTCTCCGAGGCTGCAGATCTGCTCAAGAGGATATCCGCGGCCAATCCCATGGCGGAATTCCACGCATGGGTCATGTTCGAGCTGGGCGCCGACCTCCAGGACATGGGCGACAGGGAAGGCGCCTTGAAGGCCTGGGCAAAGGCAGAAGAGCTCAATCCCACCGAGCCGAGGTTCAACAACACCCTCGGACTGGAACTCAGGGCGCTCGGGAGGATTGAGGAGGCCATGGCCCAGTTCCGCAAGGCCATGGAGAAGTCCATGGATTTCATGTACTCGATGGAGAACCTCGGGGTGACGCTGCTTCAAATCGGGAAGCTTGCCGATGCGCGCGATATGCTCGTGAGGAGCTACGGCGCCGCGGAGGAGCAGCTGATTCTCGCCCCGGACCCGGGAACCCGCGCGGAACGCGAGTTCGACGTGTTCAAATTCCAGTACTTCCTTGTGGAGCTCAGGGAGATTGAGATGGCCGGCGCCAATGGCGGGAGGGACGGCAATCGGTAGGCTGCGGACGGCAGTCGATGTGCGCATGCACGGGATTGGCGTATCGGACGCAGGGGCGGCCCTGCGGGCTGCCCGATGAGCCGAGCAGCCGGGGTTTGCGGACAGGAGGGCTTCGTTTGATATTCCGGGATTTCCTCAAAAAGCTCGAAAAAGCCGGGGTGCTGGCCAAAATGACCGACGGCTTTCCCAGGGACCTCTGCGCAGCGGAGGCGATAATCGCATCAGGGGGCCGTCCCGTGCTGCTGCCGGACGTCGACGGCATGCCCGTCGTGTCGAACCTGCTCTCGACGCGATCACTGATGGCCGCCGCGCTGGGCATGGAGGAGGGGGCGCTGGCATCTGCGTTCGACAGGGCCATGTCCTCGCCTTCGGCACCGACCCTCATGAAATCCAGGCCGCCCTGCCAGGAAGTCGTCCGCGAGAACCCGGACCTCCATTCGACGGTTCCAATCCTCAGGCATTTCCGGGATGAGGGGGGGCCTTACGTGACGGCGGGCGTCATGATCGTGGACGACCCGGACCTGGGGCCGAACGCGGCCTTCCACAGGCTGATGTCCACCGGTCCGCGGACGTTCACGGCGAGGCTGGTCGAGGGGCGGGGAACCGACACGGCCTGGCGGAAGGCCGGCGGGCCGATTCCCGCCGCGGTATGCATCGGTCCTCCGGCCGAAGTCCTTCTCGCCGCTGCCGCTCCCGCTCCCTCGGACGTGGACGAAATGGCCGTGGCAAACGCGTTCAATCCGGTCCGCGCGGCGAAGTGCGTCTCCTCCGGCCTCGTGATTCCCGCGGACAGCGAGTGGGTTCTCGAGGGAAGGCTGCTGCGCGACCTCGACGGGGAGGGGCCGTTCGTGGACATAACGCGCATGCTGGATCCCCGGAGGATGCAGCCGGTGTTCGAGGTGGACGTGCTCACGCGCAGGAAGGCGCCCTTCTACCACGCGGTCCTGCCCGGGGGGGCGGAGCACAGGCTGCTCATGGGGATGCCGAGGGAGCTTGCGGTGATCTCCGCGGTGTCCAGGGCGGCGGATCCCGCCGATTTCAGGCTCACGGAAGAGGGGTGCGGATGGCTCGCGGGCGTGCTCGCGATACGCAAGCGCGCGGAGGGCGACCCCATGGCCGCCGCGCGGGCGGCCATGGGAGCCCATGGATCGATGAAACTCCTGACCATAGTGGACGACGACGTCGATCCCTCCTCTCCCGGCCAGGTCGCATGGGCGGTCGCGACGCGCCTTCGTCCCGGAAAGGACGTGACAATCCTTCCGGAAGGCCCGTGCTCCTCGCTGGACCCGTCGGCCGACCACCCCATGGGCGGCAGGTCGCTCGGTTCCAAGATGATCCTCGACGCCACAATCAAGGAAGGCCCCGGCAGGCCGCGCGACAGGTTCAAGAGGATCTACTAATCCGGATAATTCACGTTCCTACGTGAATTATCCGGGGTTAAAATATGTTTGGCTTCCGCGATGCGTCGCGGGACGATTGCGATTGCATTCTTTGGTTGTTTGCTCAATTACAAGATTCTTCTAGAAATTCAAAAGAGTTGCGGTAAGGCACGCGCGAAGCGCGCAAATAACCCGGACGAGCCAGCGTCAGATCCCTATTCGAATCCGGCTCGTCCGGGTTATGTTGGGGTGGGATCCATGTCCCCGGAAAAAACGGCAGAGGACCGCTCGGAAAGGAACACCGAGGACGTCTCGTTCGTGAAAATCGCCCTCAAGAAGGGGTACGTCACGGACGAGCAGGCCGAGGCTGCGTTCGCGGAGCAGCAGGGCATCGAGGAGAAGGGCCTGGGGCGCAAGCCTCTCGCGGACATCCTGCTCGCGGAGGGCAGTCTCGACGCAGGCAGGGTGAAGGACGTGTACGAGATCCAGGGGAAGGAGGAGGGTTTCCCCAGGATAAAGGGATACCGCATCGAGTCGAAAATCGGAGCTGGGGGCATGGGCACGGTCTACAGGGCGAGGCAGGAGAGCCTCGACAGGACCGTGGCGATTAAGGTCCTCGATCCGGTCCTGTCGCGCGACCGCAAGTTCATAAGCCGCTTCCTTCGCGAGGCCCGCCTGGTGGCGAGGCTCAACCACGAGAACATCATCGTCGGAATCGACGTCGGCAAGACCAGGAGCGGCACGTACTTTTTCGTCATGGAATACGTCGAAGGGGTCACGGTCTACGACATGCTGCAGAAGGACGGCCCGCTTCCCGAACGGAGGTCGCTCGAGATTTGCCGCCAGATTGCCTCGGCTTTGGATCACGCGACCAGGCAAAGCCTCGTGCACAGGGATATAAAGCCGGACAACATACTCATCACGCCCAAAGGCGTGGCGAAGCTCTGCGACCTCGGGCTTGCCAAATCCACGTTCCCGGACCACCGCCTGACGCAGGCGGGGTCGACGCACGGGACGCCGCACTACATGTCGCCCGAGCAGGCGCGCGGCCAGGAGAATCTCGACATCCGGAGCGACATATACTCGCTTGGCGCGACGCTGTACCACATGCTCACCGGCGACGTCCCCTTCGACGGCGCTTCAGCCGCGGTCATCCTGCTCAAGCACATATCCGAGGAGGCGCCCTCGATTAGGCGCCTCAAGCCCGGGATTTCCGAGGCCTCGCAGGACCTTATCAGGAGGATGATGGCCAAGAAGCCCGAGCACAGGCATCAGACCCCGGAGGAACTGGCATCGGACATCGACAGGATTCTCGAGGGCGGCAGGCCCGCTGCATGGAAGGTCCCCGACTCCCAGGCCGCAGTCCAGGACATCGACGCCTCCTTGACTGCGCAGCCGAGGATCGGCAGCGAGGCTGCAACCCAGCTCTACTCCAGGGAATTCGCGGCGGTCAAGAGGGACCCGTACGTTTACCTCGCCTATGCCACGGCGGCAGCCGTTCTCGCGGCGTGTCTGGTTGCGTCGGCGGGGGGAATCAGCAGATCCCTCGGCGCGGCAGGCAGGCCCGGCACTCAGGCCGGGGGGGACGGCGAGACTCCTCCGCCCGGACCGCCGCAGCCCGATCCGGCGAAGGTGCGCGAGGAGAAGGCGGCGCGCGAGAACCTCGAATACGCCCTCGGCTGGATTTCATCCCATCCGGGCGACCCAGAACAGCAGATAAGCAGGCTCATGGAATCCGTGGTGTGGCGGTACGCGGGAACCCTCGCCGCGCAGAAGGCCAAGGACAAAGCAGCGGCGATATGCGCCGGAGTGGACCTCAAGGCGAGGGAGGCCGCGAAGGGCTTCGAGAAGGAGCTCGGTTTCCTCGTGGGGAAGAAGGATTATGGCGGGATAATCAGGAAGCTGGACAAAATCACGGAGAAGTTCTCGTACATAGACAGGTTCGGGCTCGGCGCCTCGGTGCCCGCCCTGAGAGAGCTCCAGGTAAGGCGCGCCTCCTTCGAGGCGGACGCCAGGAAGGAGAGGGCCGGGCTCGAAGCGAGGGCCGCCGAGTCCGAGGCGGCCGGGAAGTTCGAGGAGGCCGCGCAGTTCCTCGAGAGCGTGAAGGACCTTGGAATCCCCCCGGATCCGGCCGACCGAATCCGGCAGCTCAGGAGGAAGGCGGAGCAGGCTTCCGGCGAAAGCGAGCGCAGGGAGAGCTTCAGGGTCGGCAGGAAGTACATGCTGGGGCTGCTCGCCCCTCTGCTGGACGAGACGAAGGCGAGGAACTACGGCAAGGCCGCCGAGAGGTGCCGGGCCGCGGCGACGGACCCGGACTTCGCGCCAATCAGGGAGAAGATTGAGGTGTGCGGCAGGGCCGTTGACGCGGCCGGCTCGGTCTGGTCCAGGGCGATTGAGGAGTTGGATAGGCTGAAGGCCGGTTCCGCGGCGGTGCTGATACTGGTAAGGGACCCGAAGGCGCCGGATGGCGCAAGGCCGGTGCGCGGCTTCGCGAAGCCCGCCGCCAAGGACAGCGTGGCCATTTTCTCCTCGACGGGCAGCGACGGCTTCTTCCTGGAGGAGGTGCATTACGCGGACCTTGCGACGTCCGAGGTTCTTGGGAGGGCGGGTCTGGACGGGCCCGGGAAATCGGGGTCCGATTTCATGTCGAGGGGCTCCTTCCGGGCGTTCGAATCCGAATTCGACGCTGCGCTCAGGGAGATGGATTCCGCGTCGAGGCTCGGGGAAAACGCCGACGCGCTCAAGGCGCTGGTGGCGGATTTGAAGGCTTCGGTGGACGAAGCGGGTTGCGCGGCCCTGTATGCCGCCGCGCTCGAACGGTATGCTGCCTCGCAGTGGAAGGAGGCGTCGGCGGCCTTCTCGGAGATTAAGGACAAGTACTCGTCGACCTCGTTCTTCAGGGAATACGAGGAGGAGTTCACAAGGATGTTCCGGGACGCGAACCGGCGCCTGGTCAGCAGGCCGGACGTGAGCGGGATTTTCAGGGGGGAGTACTCGGCCCTCGCAGGGGACGCATTCCAGTTCAACTACGATTTCAGGAAGATTCTCAAAGACGATATCCAGGTCCTGTCCGCCGACTTCCGGTCCAGGGGACGGGGAGCGTGGAAGCCGGAGGGCAACGGTCTTTCGGTCTCGGGCCCGGGCATGGAGTGGATTGGCAGGATGTCGGGCGATTTCGAGGTCGAGGCCAGAATCAGAATCGACTACGTAACAGCCTCCGCCGAGTTCATGTCGGTCGAATTCGAGGGCGTTCCCGAGGCCTGCGTGTTCTCGCTCAACGCCGGAGGCGGGGCGAACAGGATTACCGCGAGGTCCCTGAACCCGCATGGCGGAGAGGATCGGGTGCTGGCCGAGGACAGGACGGTAGAGCCGCTGGTCGCCGGGCGCGAGTACCTCCTGACCGCGGCGCTCAGGGGCGAAGAGATCTCCCTTGGCGTGGACGGCAGGCACTCCTGCACGGCGCGCATCAGGACGGGGGGCATGGCCGGCGTTTCGTTCAAAGGCCTTCCGCACGCGGTCGGGTTCGTCCAAATCCGCGTGAAATGCAAGCTTGAACCGGAATGGGTGTTGAGACATAATAGGTAGCCTTGTGCCGCGCCGCCGCTTCCGGGTGGCGCCGGAAACGCCTCCGCGGGGGCAGGGGACCCGCGTTTTGTGAAAGGCTGGACCGGATGGCTTACATTGTGCCCGAAGGCGGCGGTGCGGCCGTCGAAGTCCCGCGCGGGGAGGCCGGGCTCACGATTGGAAGGTCCGACGAGAACACGATTCAGATTGAGGACGCGAAATCCTCGAGGAAGCACTGCACTGTCTTCGAGGAGAACGGGGCATTCAAGCTCAGGGACAACGACTCGAGGAACGGCACTCTCCTGAACGGCGCGCCGGCCAAGCTCGCCGACCTGAAGCCTGGCGACGTGATAACAATCGGCGCGACGA
>DYIT01000007.1:17565-36762 GCA_020723505.1 Candidatus Kuenenia stuttgartensis | reverse complement strand
CGACAAGGTTCGCCTGCAGGCTGGACGCCCCGGCCGCGCAGACCGCGGGAACCGCCGTCGAAGCGCCGGAAGCGGCCGAATCCGCCCCGCCCCGCGAGGACAGGTGGATTCTGGCCTACACGAACGACGAGGGCAAGCCGGCCGTAATCGAGCTCGGAGAGAAGGCCACGATTGGCAGGAAGCCCGGCAATACCATTCAGATAAAGGACACCAAGGCATCCGGCGTCAACACGGAAATCGTGAAGGAAGGCCCCGGGTACACCGTGAAGGACCTGAACAGCACGAACGGCACGAGGGTTGACGGCAAGCTCATCTCCGAACCGGTCGGCCTGTACCACGGATCGGTCGTCACGGTCGGCAAGACGGACTTCATAATCAAGAACACCTCCATCCCCGACCTGGGCGAGGCAGGATTCGAATCCCAGGCGCTGGGCGGGGAGGATTTCACCGCGTTCGCGAAGAAGAAGCGGAGCAGCCTTCCCGTCGGGCTCATCCTCCTCGCAGCCCTGGCCGCGGCGGGGCTTTTCGCGTTCCAGAAGCTGGCCAAGGTCGCCGTAGCCGGGGGCGCGAGGATATCGAGTCCGGAGGGGAACCTGCTTGCGGAGAACTTCTCGTTCGAAGAGGGCGGGCCCGACGGATTCCCTGCGGGCTACACGGGCGTGGTGGGAGAGAAGGACACGGTCTCGGTCGTCAAGGGCGGGGCTCCCACGGGGGAGTATTCGATTGAGATATCCAAGGGCGAGGGGTCCGCGGCGGCGGCCGAGGCGGAGCTCATCTACGGCACTCCCCTGGACGCCTCTTCCGACTGCATGTACGAGTTCAGGGCGAAGGTGCGCACGGAGGGGGCGAAGGGCGTCGCCGGGCTCAAGATAACCTGGCTCAAGAAGAAGGACCCGCTGTACAGGCGCGTTTCCACATCAGCCCTGCTGTCCGGCGATTCCGGCTGGACGGACGTCTCGCTCAAGGCGCTCCCGCCCGAGAACATCACCGGCATGGAGGCGGCGGTCTTCTTCACGGGGTCCGCCGGGTCCGTGGGGTGCGACGACCTCGAGCTCTACAAGAGGCCGGCCGAGGACCTATACGGGACGCTCGAGGGGAAGAAGCTCAGGATGACCCTCGACAACCACGGGGTCTTCTCGGCCCGCCAGACGGGAATCCTGAAGGACATGATTTGGAACGGGCAGCTCATGCTGATAGGCAGGGAAGGCAAGAGCAGCACGTTCCAGATGTTCTCGACGCTCGATCCCGGATACCCGAAGCTGTCCGAAGGCAGGGTGGAGATTAGGGGGAAGATATTCGAGTTCCTCTCGCAGACCTGGATTCCGTTCAAAGAGACCGCGCGGCTCGAGCAGAACGAGCTCTTCATCGACTACGCCGTCGATCCTCCGAAGGGCACCGTGGACTTCGCCGGCATCGTCTTCTCGCCGGACCAGGCCAAGGTATCCGAGGGAGTGGGAATCACGACGGCCGACTCGTACTCGGAGATGACCGGGACGTTCGAGAAGGGCGGCGTGACCAGGATGCTCTGGGGTAGGGGGGGCGGGCTCATGAGCATAAACTACACGCCGGCGGTCACGTGCCTGCAGAAGCGGGAGGCCAAGGAGCTCAAGTTCCTCCAGGTGGTCCCGCCGCGCGAGGACGGGAGCTTCGCGATCTCCCTGCATTTCCAGACGGAGTTCGCCCAGGCCGAGATGGAGGTCATGGGCGGTTTCGAGGCTGCCCGCAACGCCGTGAAGGACGGGAAGGCGGGGGCGGCCCTTGCGGAATACAACAGGATTGCGACCAAGTACCCGTTCCACCGCGAAGCCAAGCGGGCGGCGGCCGAGGCCTTCAAGATTGAGGAGGAGGCGTCGAGGCTCCGCGACGGCATGCGCGCCAGGTTCGACAAGGCGAAGTTCTTCAACGACCTGGCCGAGGTCAGGGCAATCCGCGACGAGGCGCAGCTTGCGCTCGCCAGGTATGCGGGCTGCGGCATGGCGGCGGAGTTCGAGGGCCTGCTCAAGGAGGTCTCGCTGGCGCACGAGGACATCAAGATGGCGCTGGGAAGGGAACGGGTGGAGGGGCTGTTCCTCAGGGCGAAGGACTACGTCGAGGCCGGGGACATGGCGCTGGCGAGGGCCGTGCTGGAGTTCATCGCCGCGGAATACCCGGGGAGCGAGTGGGCCAAGCTGGCGGCCGAGGAAATCGGGAAGATTGGGGGGCGCTGACCGGCGGTTCCGGACAGGGGCTGGGATTTCGGCGGGCGCGGCAAGGGCACGCGCCGCGCAGGATTGAAAGGGCGGCAATGGCGTCCGGCAGCATCGGCATAGGGATAGACATCGGCGGCAACTTCCTGCGGATGGTGCAGATTGAGAAGCGCCAGGAGGGATATGCGATTACGGCTGCGCTCAAGCTGCTCGTGTCCGAGATAGCCGAGGACGACTACAACGTCGACGCGGACACGGCCGGGGCGCTCTCGTCGGCGCTCAAGGCGGCCGGAATCGACGGCAGGAAGAGGGCAATCGGCATTTCCGGCAAGGACCTGATTCTCAGGTACACCGAGGTCCCCCAGGTGCCCGACTGGCGGCTCAAGATGATAATGGACTTCGAAATCGCCGAGATAGCCGGCCGCGCGGGCGGCGACCTGTCGGCGGACTTCCAGCTCCTAAACATCCCGCAGAACGAATCGGGCAACTTCACCGTCATGGTGGCGCTCGCCAAGAACCAGTTCCTCCACCAGAGGCTCGACGCCCTCGCGGGCGCGGGCCTTGCGGCGTCGGACATGTGCCCGTCCAGCCTGGCGCTGTTCAACTCGTTCGTGATGAACGAGGATGTGGTGCCGGGCGAGACCACGCTCGTGGTGGACATCGGCGCGAGAAACACCGAGATGTTCATCCAGAAGGACGGAGCGCTCCTCTTCGCGAGGAACGTCTCCGCGGGCGGCAACCTCTTCACGAGGGGGATAGTCGAGAACCTGAGGATTCCGTTCCCCGAGGCGGAGAAGATTAAGAAGAACGAGGGGTCGGTGTCGAGGAAGGGCGGGCACAAGGCCATGGACCCGAGGTCCGAGGCCGTGTACGGCGCGCTCACGGCGGTCGCCCAGCAGTTCGCGGCCCTTCTGAGGTCGTCGGTGATGTTCTGCAAGAGCCAGACGAAGATGCAGGACCTGAACGTGACGAGGATCCTGCTCTCCGGCGGCGGGTCGAGGCTCAAGGGCCTGAAGGAGAGCCTGGGCCAGGCGTTCGGCGTGCCCTGCGACGTGCTGAACCCGATGAAGAACGTCGTCATCGAGGTGGACGACCCGGAAGTGGAGGAGAAGATTGTCGAGTCGCCGCGCGAATGGGCGGTGGCAATCGGGCTCGCCAGAATCGCGATGGGCGAGGGATCGATGGGGCTGCGCCTTCTGCCCGAGGAATTCAAGAAGAAGAGGCAGTTCAGGGAGAAGTCGGTCTTCATGATTGCCTCGGGCGCGGTGGCGGTGATAATGCTCGGCCTGCTGATGTTCGGCGCGGTCCACAACCTCGGAGTGCAGGAGAACTACCTCAAGGAGACGGATCGCAGCCTCAAGTCCGCGAGGTCGCAGCAGAAGGCAATCGAGGAAATCAAGGCCATGTCTGCGAAGACGGCGGACTTCCTCAACGTGCTGGCCGCCGAGGCCTCGTCGGGCGGGGAGTTCATGCAGGTCAATTCCTGGATTGCCCTGAACGCGCCGGCCGAGATATGGCTCAAGTCCGTCTCGTTCAAGAGGCAGGACCCCGCGACCATAAGGCAGGGGGACGGGATGATGACGATTACGGGCGTCGTCGAGCAGTCTGGAGGCGACCCCGGACAGAAGCTCACCGAGTTCGCGCGGCAGCTCAAGGACCTCCCGCAGGTCCGCGAGGCCAAGATAACGAACAGGTCCACTGATCTCGGCAAGACCGCGTTCACGCTCCAGCTCCTGCTCGGAGCGCTGCCCCCCGGCGGCAAGGGCGGCGCGAAGGAATCGGAGGAGGACTAGATGGTAAACATCTCGGTCATATGGGAGAACCACAAGAAGTTCATCATAGAGGTCGCCGCCGCCGCGCTCATCATGGGCCTCTTCTTCCTCATCTTCGTCCGGCCCGCCTCCAGGAAGGCCGCCGAGTGCGACCTGAAGGCTAAGAAGAGCGAGGCGGGGCTCAGGGAAATGTTCAAGGGCCCGGAAAACGAGCACCCCACCGAGGCCCTGAAGCGGGAATACCAGAAGATGCAGGACGAGCTCAAGACCCGGGAGGAGGATCTCATGCGCGACGTGGGATTCCCCGTCGAGGCGCCGTTCGTCCTTCCGCAGGGGGAGACGCAAAAGAGCGTCTACTTCGTCTCCGTGCACGACAGGACCAGGGAGGAGGTGCGGAACAAGGCCGACCTCGCGGCAATCGAGCTCGCCGACGCGGACTTGGGGTTCGACAAGATGCCCAAGGACGAGGAGGCGCAGTCCGCCCTTTACGCTCTGTCCGTCGTCAGGAAGGCCGCCCTTGCCGCGGTCGACGCGCAGGTGTCATCGATAGTCAAAGTCCTGCTCAGGACGGGCAAGGAGCGGTCCGTGCAGGTGCACGACCGCAGGATAGAGGAGAAGGTCGTGTCCGTCGAGGTCAGGGGGACGCCGGACTCGATTATGCGATGGATGAAGTACCTCCAGCGCCGGGGAGCATGCCTCCTGGTTGTGAACGCCGACCTGACGGGGATGAAAGACAGCCCCGAGGTCAGGGGCGTGGTGGATTTCGCTGCCGTCACCGTGCGGCGAGTCGAGAAGTCCGAGGACGCCGAGGAGGAACAGGCGCCCGGGAAGAGGTATTGACCGCCCCGATGATCGGGGGCTTGCAGGCCCCGAGCAGGGCGACATTCGAGGAGAACCGGGTATGAACAAGGAGAAGCTGGTATTCGCCGCGTCGCTGCTCCTGATGGCGCTCGCCGCCGCGGCCACGGCAGCGTCCTGGAAGGAGGAGGTGAAATTCAAACCGCCCTCCTCCCGCCTCGCAGCGTCGAAAATCGAGGCACCGAAAGCCGCTGCCTATTTCTCCGACGAGGACGACGCCGTCAGCTTCCCGGCGGACAGGAGGAACCTGTTCCAGCCGACGCTGGAAACCGTAGACCTCCCTCCTGCCGTCCTTCCTCCGCCGCCGCTCCCGGACAGGAAGAGGGCGGGGCCCCCGCCGTTCCCCGAGCCGGGGTACGCGGACCTCTCGGCCGTTTCCGAGCCGTGTCCGCCCGCCGGGACCGACGAGGGCGGGAAAGAGGAGCCGGGCAAGGAGGAAGGCACTGGAGAGAAGAAGCGCTGGTAGGGAGGTCTTGGGATGCTTAAAACGCTGAAAACTGCGATCATTGCGGCGGCCCTGTTCTTCCCGGCGGCGGCCGACTGCCCCGCGCAGGGGCCGCCCGAAGAGGACATGGGAGTGCGCGAGTACGACGAGCTCGTGCTCAAGGCCAGCTCGAAGACGGTGCACCAGGGCTTCTTCCGCCGCAATCCCGACGGGACGCTGTCGAGGAACTCCACGAAGAAGATCATATTCAGGATTGAGGTCGGCAAGACCAAGGGAATCTCCATGTTCGTCGGCGACGACGACGTCCTCGAGATGCGCTTCGTGCAGACCGAGGAGCAGGTCTTCCGGAAGAGGCTCCGGAAGGAGCTCAAACCGTCGAGAATCCAGATTCCCGCCTACGAGCGCAAGGCCGCGGAAGCGGAGTCCAAGGGCTTCGCGGAAATCGCCGAGGAGCTCTACCGAGAGGTCGTGAAGCTTGATCCGACCTATCTCAAGGGCTACATGAGCCTCGGGAAGTACCTCCGCAAGAGGTTCAAGTTCGACGACGAGATGAGGCTCTACGAGGACGGCCTCAAGTCCCAGGTCATCGGCAAGGAAAGCCTCCACACCGGGCTCGGGTCGCTCCTCGTCAGAATCGGCCTCCCCGAGGCCGCGGAGGCCAGGTTCCAGAAGGCGATGGACGAGAACCCGAAATACGTCCCCGCGCTCCTCGAGTACGGCAGGCTGCTCCTGTCGTTCCGGAGCTACCAGAAGGCGGCCGAGATGCTGAAGGCCGCCGTTGCGCAGGCGTACTCCAAAGACGAGAAGGGCGCCTGCCAGCTCGCCCTCGGCGAGGCGCTGCTCAAGCTCGGGGACTCCGACGGGGCCAAGAAGCAGTTCGAGGACGCGGCGTTCAACATCCCGGAAAGCCAGGACGCCAAGGTCTCGCTGGGGAGCGTGCTGTACATGAAGGGCGAGACCGCAAGGGCCAAGGACATCTTCATGTCCGTGCTCGGGATTTCGGTCATAGGCGGCGGCACGCCCCCGGGCGGGGAGCCTCCCCCCGGCGGGGCGCCCCCCCCGGGCGGAACGGACGGCAAGGCCCCGGCCAAGCCCGGATCAGGCGGCGGCGCGGGAGCCTCTCCCCCGGCGGGCGGCGCGGGAGCCCAGGGAGGACAGGCCGAGAAGCCTCCGGCCGGCGGCGGGAAGGCCGCGGAGGGGGAAGAGGAGGGCGGGGAGGAGGAGGAGGGCGAGGAGGAGGCCGGCGGCGAGGTGTTCACCGAGTTCTCGCCGTTCAAGAGCAGCGTGTACGTCAACCTCGCCCTATGCCTGATTCGCGACCAGGACTTCGAGAACGCGCTCAAGTACCTGGACCAGGCCCAGGGCCTGGACCCGACCTCGGCGAAGCCGCACGCGGTCCGCGGATACTTGAAGGAGAAGGAGGGGGATTTCGAAGCCGCTGCGCATTGCTACGCGGCGGGAATCGAGACGGACCCGTCCGACGCCTTCTCGCACTATTCCGCCGGGGTGCTCCACATGCGCTCGGGCGACCTGGCAGCGGCGCAGGAGAGCTTCACCAAGGCCATAGAGAGGAACCACGTCTTCAGCGACGCGTACTACAACCTCGGAGTCGTCTCGATAAACAGGCTTCAGCCCGCCGAGGCCGTGAGATACGTGGAACACGCTCTCGCGCTCTCCCCGCTCAGGACCGACTGGAAGACCGCACTGGGGGCGGCTTACATCATGGCGGGAAGGCAGAAGGACGCGGAGGCCTGCTTCAAGGACGTGCTCGACCGCGACGCAGCGAACCTGCTCGCGAAAATCGGGGAGATTTACCTCCTCTACTACAAGCCCAAGTGGGAAGCGGAGGCCCGGGAGCGGCTCAAGATGCTGCTCGAGGACCGGGAGAACATACCTGCGGCGGTTTCGGCCTATGTGAAGGACATCATCGGGCTCATCGAGGAGAACATGGGCAAGGCCCAGTGGCAGGACGGATTCGAGCGGCAGGATTCCTTCACGGTGGGCGGCAAGTGGGAGGAGAAGAAGCGCTTCGGGGTCTCGATACGCATCGCGGGGAACAGGGTCGTATTCAGCGGGGAGCAGAAGAACCCGGGCGAGACGGTGATGGAGACGCCCAGGACGTCCTCGGAGTTCGTCAAGTTCGAGATTGACCTCAAGGTGTCGAGCTTCGAGGCTTTCACCTCGGGAATCAGGGTGGTCCACCGCATGTCGGGCAGGGGGCAGAAGGACGACGTGAGGGCCGGGGTGTTCTTCGGCAGGAACGAGAAGAACAGGCTCGTCTACGGGATATGGGACGCGCAGTTCAAGCGCTGGAAGGACGTGAAGGACGTGTGCGAGTGGCCTCTGGACGAGGCCGGAGCCGTGAGGTTCAACAGGCTCGGGATAGAGATCGCGCGCGACAGGGACGACAAGAGCGAGAGCTACGTGGTGAAGTTCCTGCTCAACGGCAAGCCGGTAGACGAGGGGTTCGACTACGACAAGTTCAAGAAGAAGGTCGCGGCCGGGGATTTCTGGTCCGGGGTGTACGCATGGACCGCGATAGGGCAGAAGGTGGACTTCCTGGCCGACAACGCGACGATTGTGGAATGGAAGAAGGAATAGGGATTCAAACGCCGACGGGGCTTACAGAAAGCCTGTGGGAGCCGCCGAATGCAGGTAGAAGTGCCTGTGGGAGCCGCCGATTATTCCTGTCCCTCAGAGGCGGCGATAACCACAGCAGATTCTCATGGATACTCCGGCCAGGGGAATTCCAAGCGCTGCTGCCTGCATGAAGACCGAGCTGAAAGGACGGGGACGATGAAAGCGAGATATCATAAAGCCGCGGCGGTCCTGTTCATCGCTGCGCTGCTTGCCTGTTCGGCGGGCTGCAGGTTCACGAGCGAGAAGTACTGGGGCATGCCGGCGACCTACGGACTTGCGCACGCCATGGAAATCGGGGACATGCCCGACGGCTGGGTGTACCTCTATCCGTTCACGGCGGCGTTCGACATCATCCTCCTGCCGTTCACCTCGATTCACGACATGATCATAGCCCTCCTCAACCCGCCAACCAGGTTCAAATGGGAGGAGCAGAAGGAAGTCAGGCAGATGCTCTACGGCTACTGAATAACAGGCGAAACGTGGCGCTACGCGTTTCGCCTGTTATTCGTCGAAGTCGGCGATGTCCTCGAGAATCTGGACGTCCTGGGGGACCTCGGAGAAGAACTCCTTGAGCGTGTCTATCCCGGACATGACGACGTTCTCGAAGTTGGCCAGCGCGGGCTGCATGTTCCTCTTGCCGAGGAGCCTCAGGCACGAGCTGAAGATATCGAAGACGATGTCGGGATGGCCTGCCCGGAAGAATGACAGCGCGGCTTCGAGCCCCTTCTCGGGCGCTCCCTCCACGTGCAGCCTGCCGTCCCTCGAGAAGAACCCTCCCGCGGTGAGCAGCCCCTGCACGAGGTTCTGGTAGGCGTCGAAGGAATACGGGACCGCGGGCCTGTATGTGTTGATTGCCCGCAGCAGGGGCGCGAGCCTCGCGCGGTCCTCCTCCCCGCCGTAGAGGAGGCCGAGCACCATCCTGGTGTACGGGTGGGCCTTCGGGAGGTTGAGGGCGGTCTGGCCGCCGTCGTCGAGCACCGGGAAGCCGGCGTCCGAGAACGGCTTCACGTCGAACTCCGGCGGCACTATGAACACCGTGTGCCTGGTCCTGCCGTCGCAAGCCTGGATGTAGTCGCCGGTGACGACCGTGAGGTGCTCCCTCGCGACCGGCGGGAGGAGGGCGAGCAACACCCTCGCGGCCGCGAAAGCCTGGCCTTCCACCGATCTCACGATGGAAGTCCCGTCGTGGAGCATGCAGCGCAGCACGTTCCTTGCTGTCTTCTGCGGGAGTTGGTCGGACGGGAAGGCGGTGGCCGGGTTCCTGGGCGAGAACTCGAAGCTTTCGGGCAGGCGCGCGGAGCACATCGCGACGTCCGCCTGCTCGTCCATGAAAATCTCGGCGGGGACCGAGAACACGTCGAAGAACGGCAGGGCCTCCACGTCCTCGCGCCTGAAGAGGAGGTTGTGCACGAGCGCGCGGGTCCTGCCGACGTGGTCCGATCCGGCGAGGCTGAGCCGGGACAGGCAGACGAAGATCTCGTCGAATCCGAGAATAGAGAATCTCACCGTCCTGCGCGCGAGCCTGTGGATTTGCTTGGAATACTCCTCGAGCATGTCGAGCGTGTTCTTGGGCACGCTCTGGGAGACCTTCACGGTCTTGTATCCGTTTATGGACGTGTAAACGTGATGGTATACGTTCAGCTTCATCAGATGTTCAGCATGTCGAAAATGGGTTCTATCACGTTAATCGGGGTCAGCGTGTTCTTGTGTCCGGGCATGAACATCGTGTCCTTGAGCACCGAGTACCCGGTCGCGGACGTGTTGTAGTACCTGGTGCCGCCGCCCAGCATCTTGAGCAGTTCGTTGAGCTCCCTGAGCCTCCTGTCGCACCGGGGCAGCTTCTTCCTCGGGTATTCCTCGGGCGGGTAGATAATCGGATACATGTCGGTCTTCGTGACCGCTATGGCGAGGTGCTTCAGGTTCTTGAACCGCACGACCTCCCTGCTCTCGGGAAGCTCCGGGTCGATTTCAACGTTCAGCTCGACCCCGAGGTTCTGCATGACGTGCCCCGCAATCTCGACCTTGTCCTCGTTCGTCTGCTGGTCCGCGAGGGCCTGGGCCTCGGCTTTGCGAAGGTCGGCGGCGTACAGGAACCTCGCGATGTCCGGGAGGTTCTTCATGTCCGTGGCGAACTTGATCATGTTCTGCAGGAAATCGCGGAACAGGTCGAACTTCGGCCCCTCCTTCTCCTCTGCCTTCTCCTGCACCTTCCTCGACGCCTTCTCGTACACGTCCGGGAACCGCTCCTTGATGATGTCCTGCAGCCTGTTCAGGGCCTCGATGTGCTCGGTGTAGAACTCCCTGATGTCGGTGTCGGGCTGGGAGAGCTTCTCGAAGAGCGGGGTGAGCTCGTTCTTGAGCCTGAGACCCCTGGCCTTCACGGCCTCGTTTAGCTTCTGCTTGTCCTTTTCGGCCTCCATGTACCCTTCGATCATGTCCATCACGCCGCCGGCCTTCCTGCCGGTCTTCTCCATAATCTTCTCGCGCACCTTCTTGTAGAACAGGTTCATGGCCCTGGGCTCCACGCCCTGCTTGAGCGCGAGGAAGAGGTGCTCGTAGATGTCGTCGTTGTCCTTCTTGGCCGGATCTATGAGGATGACGTAGCCCTCGGCCACGTCGAGCAGCTCGTGCACGACCCGCTGCAGCGGATTGTCGGCCGAGAGCTCGAGCTTCCCGCCCGACATGCCGCGGATGATTTCCTCGAACGTCTCGCCGGAGGTCTCCAGCGTCGCGATTTTCGCTATCGTGCGCTGCTTGCGGGTTATCTCGGTCAGCAGGAAGTACGTCGACCCCTCTTCGGGGGGGGTGAACGGCGGCCAGACGGTGTTGGCGATGAACTCCGAGAACTGCCTGCTCGAATAGGAGTACACGAGGTCCTGAATCTGGGACTTTATCTCGTGCTCGAAGTTCGCCCCGAACGCGGCGCGGAACTTGTCCGGGTTCTGCTGCACGATTTTGTCCACGCGCACCGGCTTTATGTCTATTCCCTCGTAGGGGAAGTAGTAGTTGAGCTCGCGCTTGTTGAGCAGGTCGCCGAGCACGGTCAGGTAGTTCGTCTTTCCGCTTCCTGCGAGGCCGATTATCAGGAACAGCGGGTAGTTCATGCCGCGCTCGTCCTTGAGCACGTAGTCGGACAGGAACCGGAACACCCTGGTCAGCGGAGTGGATTTGTCGAAGGGCGAGTGGTGCATGGCCGTGGCCGGAGAGGGCTGCTGCACGGGGCCTGGCTGGGCGTGGGGCGCGGGCTTCTGCTCGGCGGCCGGAGCAGCCTTCGCCGCGGGTTTCGCGGCCGGCTTGCCCTCGATAATCACCGCGTCCTCGTCGTCGTCCTCGACCAGGCTCTCGGACGCGAAGACGGACGCCTTCGGCTTCGGGGCCGGAGCGGGGGCGGGCGCGGGTTCGTCCTCCGCGAATCCGGCGTCCGAATCCTCTCTTGCGGGCTCCACGGGCTCCGGCTGCCTGGGCGCCGGGGCGGGGGTCCGCGCGGAGGTCTTTCCCTGGCGTGCGTCCTGTGGGGCCCGGGCGTCGGTTTTCGCGGGCGGTTTCGGGGCTTCCACTGTTTCCGGCTCCTTTTTCCCTGGGGGGGTGGCGCCGTCGAAGGAGAATATCTCCTCGCCGGACTCATCGGCGGGCGTGAAGTCGCCGCCGCTCTCGTCCTCTATTATGGGCGCGTCGTCGGGTTCGGCCGGGACCGGCTGCGGTTTCTTCGCCGGCTCCCGCTTCGGCGGCGGCGCGTCCTCGATTACGATGTCGTCCTCCCCGATTTCATCGTGCGGCGTCGGGATGCTGGCAGCCTCCCCGGCTCTCCTGAACGCGACCGTGTCCCTGTCCTTGGCCTTTTCGCGGCTCCTCGGGGCGAGCTCCTCCTCCGGATTCGAAGCGGGGGCGGGCTCGACCGGGGCTTCCTCCGGCTCCGGCATGAAGTCCTCGGGCGGGGAGGGGGTATCCTGCTCCTCGTATGCCGGGGGGGGAGGGGTCTTCGCCGCGGGCTTTGGCGCGGGCTTCGCGGCGGCGGGGGGCTTCTGGGGCGCGGGCTTCGGCTGCGGCGCGGCTTCCATCTTCCTGAGCTCCGAGACGTCTATTGAATCCAGGGTCATCTCGGCCATGTCCACTGCCGCGAGCTTGGCGCAGTCGGGGCTCACGCATTTCTTGCCGTTCGGGGACGCCGAGTCGGGCACCACGGTCTTTCTTCCGCAGTTCGGGCACTGCTCGACCGTGACGTTGTAATACTGGCATTCGGTGTTCTGGCATGACTTCGCGTGGACGAGGTAGGTCCGCTCGTTGCAGATGTCGCAGTGCCTGACCTCGTAGAGGAGGAAGGAGCAGTCGCCCTTGGTGCAGAACATGAGGGCCTCGTCGTTGAGGAAGGCCGTGTTCTTGCAGAAGAAGCACATGTCTATCACGTGGGAGTTCGTCGGGCAGTTGCGGTTTATGCAGACCTGCCTGCCGTTGAAGTCTATGAACGAGGCTTTCTTGCATGCGCTGCAGATTTCACGCACGCGGTTGTACATCCTGCACCTGCGGTTGACGCAGGCCATCTGGGACGTGTACCGCGTGGCGAACGTGAATTCCTTGCAGAAGCCGCACTTGACGTACTTCCCGCCGCCGGGGCAGTTGGGGTTCGTGCACTTGGCCTCCTTGTTGCTGCTGAAGGCCAGCTTCGCCCCGCATGCGAGACAATTGGCGCTCGACATTTTCCTCCCCGGACGGGCGCGCGTTCGAAGCGCCCGGAATCCCGGCGCACGGTCATTTCTGGCCGAACGCGAACCTGAAACCCACGTTGCGGTATCCCCTCAGCGGATTCAGTGCGAACCTGCGCGTGGCCGTACCCGGACCTCCGATTACGTCGGGCGCTCCGCGGACCACGAAATACGAGGACTCGATGTTCGCGTTTGGCCTGTACTTGAACACCGTCTCATCCTTCTCGGTCGCCGTGTTGCGGTACGTGCGATCCCTGCAGACCGGGTAGTTCCGCGGGTCGAAACGGCTGTACTTGAGCTCCTCCTCGGCGTACCGGTCGACGGTCCACTGCCATCCCCAGCCCAGCATCATGTAGATTCTGTTCCCATCCGGATGCACTTTGGCCGTGTTCTCCAGAAGCTCGCCGTAGTCGGCCTGGTGCTTCAGGAAGTAGTTCTCCATGTCCTGGCCCTGCTGGCCGAAGTAATAGTTGTAGTCGTGGAATTCCCTGTCATGCTGGCTTTCCCACGGGAATATGGACTTCTTCCTCGGGTCGAGCTGGCAGATCTGCCCTTCGGGGTCCGGCTCCCCGGGCCACGAGGCGGCGCGTTCGAACTGGGCCTCGTTGGGCAGCGTGACCTTGAGGCCGGACCGCTGCGCCAGGAACGAGGCGTACGCGAGCGCCTCGTAGAGGGAAATCCCGACCACCGGGTGTTCCTCCCACGGGACCTCGTCGCCCTGGAACATGTCCTGTTTCTTGAGTCCGGAAGGCGATTTCCAGAACCTGGGGAACAGAATCGCGTGCAGCGGAACCGGCTTGGCGGGATCGAGCTTCTGGATCTGCTGCTTGAACCGCTGGAGGAGGAGTATGGACTCGACCGGATATGCCCCCTTGGAAAGCATCTGGCTGTACCGCTTGTCCACGTTCCTCATGTAGGCGCCGGTCAGGTCCGCGCAGAGCTCGTCAATCTGGCCGGCGATTTGGGCCGGGTCTGCCTCGGCCTTCGATCCGCGGGAGACGTACGAGTCCTCATCCTGCGCGGAGGCCCAGGCCCGCAGCTGGATGTACCTGAAGACCGAGTCCACCATCTCGTTTTTCGGCACCTTGACCATCTTCGTCCTGTCGCCGGGCTTCTGAAGGTACATGTCCTCGGTGGATTCCGGCCCTCCATGCTTTCCGTGCAGCCCCTCGAAGAAGAGGAGCCGCTCGATTTCGTAACGTATCGACAGCAGGTAGGCTTCGATGAAGTTGTCGACGTGGTCGTAGTTCTCCTCGCGGGTGGTGATGCCGCCCGATTGCTCCCCGACCGGCATCTTTATGCTGTTTATCTTGTAGTTGAGATTCGTCCAGACGTGCCGCCAGAGGGCGGGGTTGTCGTATATTCGCGTGTAGCCTTCCTCGTTTTCCTGGCTGGGAACGGCGTACTTGAGGAACATCGAGTACTCGCCGTTCGTGACCATCCTCCTGCCGATTGCGAAACCGTCCAGGTGGACCCATCGCGGGGGAGTGGAGGCGAGGATGGACCCGAGGCTCAGGTGCTTTTCCTTGTTGATGGCCACTATGGCGGGGTTGAGGAAATCGAGCGACGCGCCCATCATGAACGTGCAGGGCGGACAATAAGTCGAAGTGGCCCTAAGAGTTTCGGCTGTTATGCCGACGTTTTCGCCGGGGGTCATCAGGCCGAATCCAAAATCGCGAGAATTTCCGGGCACCGGCGCCGTGAATCGCGGAAAATCCGCCGGTCCCGGGTAAGACGATTCTATTTCATGCAGAAGCCATGTCAAGCCTAATTCCACACGAAGCATGCGGCCTCGCGCATCGCGTGGAATTTTGGCAGAGAACGAAGTATGATGTATAACCGCTCTGCCGGATTCCCGGGCACGCGCGCCCCATGGCGTTCTCGCGGGATTCAACGCTTGAACGCGCTTCCGGGCAGGCTGCTCTGACGGTACCGTGTCTGAATCGTCTTCCGAGAAAGGAACGATCATGCTGACTCTGAAGAACTTCCTCGCAGTCGAGAAGATTTCCTTTTTCGACGAGACCGACAAGGGCAAGGCCCTGAAGCTCATGGTGGAACTCGCGTCCGCGGACGGGAGGGTGGAAGCGCCGGACGAGTTATATAACGCCGTCGTCGAGAGGGAGGAAATCTACAGCACCGGCATCGGCTTCGGCATCGCGCTGCCCCACGCCCGCACGGCCTCGGTAAAGAGAATCACGATTGCGCTCGGCGTCTTCCGCAACGGCATCAACTACGGCTCGATGGACGACAATCCGGTCAGGATAATCGTCCTGATTGCCGTGCCCGAGTTCGACCAGGATCTGTACATAAGGGTGCTGTCCAGGGTGCTCGGGTTTCTCAAGAAGGAGAGGGAGAACATCCTTAAGGCCGCGAAGCCCGAGGACATCATCACGCTGGCCGCGCAGTACTAGATTTTCCCCGTCTGCGGGGAAAACCCTCACTTCTCGCTTATCGCGAAAACCAGGCCTTCTTCGCAGGTGCAGAAGACCACGCCCTTCCTGACCGCGATGCCCCTTATCCTCCCAGGTGTTTCGAAGCACCAGTCGAGCTTGCCTTCAGAAAGGTTGAACGCGTACAGGTTCTTGTCGAACCCGCCTATGAGGACGTCGGTGTCGGAAAACGCGGGCGGCGCGGCGATTTCGCCCTCAATCTTGTACTTCCAGTTCTCCTGGTACTTCCTCGGATTGCGCACGTCCAGGACCGCCACGTGGCCCGACTTCGTGACGGTTATCAGCGATCCGGCGAACTGGACGGGCGCCACCGTGGTCGCGTCCGCGAGCTGGTAGCTCCAAAGCTCCTCCGCGCGCTTCTTCTTTATTTCCGAGACGTCCCAGGCGTGGACCGCCTTGTCGCTCCCGACGAAGAACAGGGCGTCGTTGCAGACGAGAAGCTGCGTCTCGATGGAAAGCTTCGTGTTGAAGACGGTTATCTGCCTGCCGTTCTGGGCGTCTATGGCGTGCACGTCCCCCCATGCGTCGCCGAAGAAGACCACGTTCTGCTCCGGATACGCGGCCGGGCCCGTGACCGCCTTGCGTATCTTTACGTCCCCCTGGGGATATATCCAGCGGGTGATGGCCGAATCGTCGGGCTTGATTTCCAGCGCGCATACCCTGCCGGCGCGAGATATGTTGCAGCTGAAAAGGAGGATGTTGCCGAGAAGCACAGGGGGGAACTCGATGATTCCGCCGGCGTCGAAATGCCAGAGCTCGCGGTTGTTCCGGACCGCGTACACGTGGTTGTCCGTGCTGCCGAAGAAGACGTACCCGTCCCTGACAACCGGAGAGCACAGGATTTCCCATATCTTGTCCTGGCGCTGGGCGTTCTTGAATTTCCAGGCCGGATTCCAGGTGGTTTCGTCGCGCGGATTGATTGACTCGGTCCTCACGGCGTACAGGAACCCGTCCCTGGACCCGAAATAGAGCATTTCGCCGTCTATGACCGGCGCCGAGTTAATCGGGGACTCGGTCTGTATCTTCCAGAGGGGTTTGCGCTTGAGAACGTACCGGAACTCCGCCTTCCCCTTGATGTCGTAGATGCTGTCCATGTGCGGGAGGTAGCCGTCCTTTTCGAGAAGGACCTCAATCACCTCCTCGGTATCGAGCGGTTCGTAGAGGAGCAGGGGAGTCGATCCCTTCCTCACGCCCCTTATGGAAACAGCAGCCTCGGAGGGCGCGGACTGGATGATGTAGGGGAATTGCAGATTCAGGGCGAACTCTGTGTCGCCGTATTTCTCCCTGAGCTCGAGCCTGGCTTTCCTCCCGTCCACGACGTTCGAGCCTGCCTCGAACGCCAGGGCCTGGTCGAGCAGGGCCTTCGCCGAGACCTTGCGGGAGTTCCACTTCACAATCCATTCCCTGGCCTTGGCGACCCACTCGTTGGAATGGTTGGATTCGGCCAGTTTCGACATCGCCTCGTGGAGCGCCTTGAGAGTCTCGACCCGCTCCTGCGGACGAATCGAGATGTTCTTCGCGATGCTCTCTTCCTTCTCGATGACCCCGGAATAAGCCTCGTAGTCGCGCTTTTCCTCGGACCTCTTCTTGTCGTCCTCGTCCTGCCTGAGCTTCCTCTCCGCGAGGTCCACCTCCTTGGTCAGGTTCTCGAGGTCGAGGTAGTTGAGCACGGTGTACGGGTGCCGCTTCTTGATTTCCCCCACCTGGATTCTGGCCTCCTCGAACTTGCCGTCGGACATGAGCGCCTTCACGGTCTGAATCCGAGGCGAGGCGTCCTTGCGCGCCTCCCACTCGTGCCAGCCTGCGTAGCCTATCGCGCCCAGCACGGCAAGGGCTATCGCCCATTTGAAGAGCTTCCCGAGAATGGAGAACCTGCTCCTCGGTATCACAATGGTGGGCTTGGCTTTCATCGACCCGAGCTTCTTCTTGATGTCGGTCCTGTGCGGGGCGAGCCGGAGGATTTTCAGGTAGATTTCCTCGAGCTTGTGCCGCTCGCCGCGCTCCTGCACGATTCTCGCTATCTCCTCGTACTCCTGCGCTGCCGCGTCCCGGTCCCCGAGGTCGATGTGCACGTTGATGAGCTTCTTCCTCATGTCGATGTCGTCCGGAACGAGCTCCAGCACGAGCTTGTACATGTTCCGGACCTTTTCCTTCTCGCCCGCCTCGGTGTAAATCTTCGCGAGAATGGAGGCCTCGTCGAGCGCCTCGGGAATGGACCTCATCTCCAGGTACACGTGGAGCAGCCGTTCCCGGATCTCCGGGTCCTCCGGCACGACCTCGACGATTCTCTTGGTGGTAGCCAGCGCCTTATCGACCTGGCCGTCCTTGAGTTGGGCCTTGGACACGAGGTTCAGGTGGAGAACCGCCTTCTCGAGGTCCCCCATGTCGTAGTACGCCTGCGCGAGCCTTTCCCGGAGCCCGTAGTTGTCCGGGTCGTTGAATATCTCGCGCTCGCACTTGGTTATGAACGACTCGAGGTCGGACTTCGCTTCCTCGGTCTGCGCGCCGGTCCCGGGAAGCTTCTCGACCTTCTCAATCTTCTTCTGCGTCACCAGCTCTGCGATGATTCTGGCAACCTCGATTTTCGGCAGGTCCACCTCGTCCAGGACTTCCCTGATTGGCCGGACCCCGTCAATCTTGAGGACGACCTTCTTCGTCGAATCGGAATCGTCCTTCTCGTAGAATTCGAGCTCCGTGAATTCGCCCAGCGCGTAGACCGCGTCCAGGGGCGGCAGGATCTTTTTAATCTCCTTCATGTCCTGCACGCGCTTGTTCCCCTCCTGGACAAGCGTCATGACGTCGAAGGTCAGCCTGGTCGCGCGCTGGTTGGGATCGAACAGCTCCTTGGGCGGGGCGCCCTCCGTGAACTCGAACGTGGCGTTGTCCCAGGAGAAGATGTCGAATATCTCCTCCTCAATCTGCGACCGCACCGCTTCGTCGATTTCCTCCTCCGTGACCAGGCCCCAGTCCGTGAGGATCTTCCCCATCATCTCGCTGGTTTCCTTCTGGCGCTCGAGCACGGTCTTGAGCTGCTCTCCCGTAATCTTGTTGAGCTTCACCAGAAGGTCGCCCAGCGGAACCGCCTTGCGCTTGCCGGAACTCAGGAGCCTCACCCCGGCCCGGGCAAAATAGATGTATTTCTTGCTCTCGCCATCCGAAACGATGAGCGTGCCAATCTGCTTGTTCCTGGCAAGAGTGGTGAAAATCTCCTGCAGGCTGTTCGAGTCGAGATTACCTTTGAGTTCCATGTGAAGCCCAAAACGGCGCGGCGTAGCGACTTGCAACGGCAACACAGCCGTCCCGAAATCGGGTCCCGCGCCTCCCCTGGCCAATCTAAACCGGATATTATACTATTGCATCGAGCTTTTGCGTCAACATAAAAGCGGAAACGGCAATGGGAGAAACCAGGGAACCGGGGCCGGTTAAGCCGGTGGCGTGCGTCCTCTACTCGGACGAAACCCTCGCAGCCAGGGCCAGAACCCTCCTCCGCCCCGTGCTGGGGGCGGAAGACTGCTCGTCGGCTCCCTTCGATTTCGACTTCACGGATTATTACCAGGCCGAAATGGGGAAGAGCCTGAAACGCGTCTTCCTCAGCTTCGACCGCCTGATTCACCCCGGCAGGCTCGCGGATCTCAAGGCCTCCTCAAACGCGATTGAAGCCGCTCTGGCTTCGGAAGCAGGAAACCCGCTTCGCAGGCCGGTCAACATTGATCCGGGCTGCCTCGATCTCTCCAAGGTCGTGCTTGCCAGCACAAAAGACAGGTTCCAGCGGATTTACATCGGAAACGGCATCTATGCCGAGCCGACCCTCGCATATGTCAAGGGGGAATTCAGGCCCTTTTCCTGGACATATCCCGACATGAGGACGGATGAGATAAGGGCGTTCTTCGGCAAAGTCAGGGGGATTTACGAGAGGCAGATCCGGAATCATGCTTCGCCGGGATGACAAGACCGCGCGAGAGACCATTTGCGTATGAGCGCGGAAGGCAGAGGCGGGCAGTGGAACAACCTTGGGATTCAGTGCTCCAGGCTCGCTTCGTTTCAATCCGCCGCTGAGGCGGATATTAGACCGCGCGAGAGACCATTTGCAGATGAGCGCGGAAGGCAGAGGCGGGCAGTGGAACAACCTTGGGATTCAGTGCTCCA
>DYIT01000007.1:7563-17465 GCA_020723505.1 Candidatus Kuenenia stuttgartensis | reverse complement strand
CCGCCGCTGAGGCGGATATTAGACCGCGCGAGAGACCATTTGCAGATGAGCGCGGTCTTTAGGACCCGAACAGGTCGTCCAGGCGGCTCTTGGCCGATGCCGTGAAGTCCTTGGAAATGGTTTCAGACTCCCTGGGCTTCCTCTCGGAGGCCTTGTCGAAGAGCTTATCGAGCTTCTTCGCGACCTCGGTAGCGTAAAGCCTTACCATGCCGACGGTTGTGGTTTTGTCGAAAATCACCGTCAGGAGGGTCCTGTCGCCGATTAGCAGAAGCTGGATGCTCTGCTTCTGGCCCTGATGGAACAGGTCGGCGAATTCGACTTCGCCGAGTATCCTGGCCATTTCCTTGGTGGCTGCGAATGAACCCGCAACGAGGGCCGAGATGGTGTCCAGGTCGAGGTCGCGGACCTCGCCGATCTGGGTCACCATGTGGCCTTCCTTGTCGATGAGGAGGGCGCATTTGGCCTGGGAGAGCTTGAGGAATTCGTTCAGATACTTGTCGAGCTTCTCGATGTCCTCGGAATAGAATATCAGGCGCTTCTCGCGCAGTTTTTTCGATGCTTCGCTCATCTTAAGTTCTCCAATCCCGGAATAACCCTGCCTCCCAAGTGCTTGGCTACTGGCTGCCTCCCGGGTTCAATACTACCAGAATGACTGCTCCAATCACAAGGGCCAAGACAAGAATGATGACGTATATTAGTGGGTTCGTCTTTGTCGCCGGGCCGGCGGCCGCCTTGGACCCTTTTGTAGGCGGCTGGATGGGGGTTCTAATCGGCGATTTCGGCCTGGCCGGTGTTTGAGGGGTCTTCAAAGGAGCCCGCTCCGGCTGCGGCTTGATTGCGGGCTGCGGCTTGGCCGGAGTCGTGACCGGCGCTTTCTGGGGCTGGGGCTGCGCCACGGTCGGGGATTTCTGAGGCTGAGGCTGGGGCGGGGCCGGGCGCTCGGGCGTCGTCTGCTGCTTCACGGCCTGTTGAGGCTGAGAAGAAGGCTGCGCGGGCTTCTGCACCGGCGGCTTGGGTTCGGGCTTGGGTTTGGCGGGCGATTCGGCCGCGCTGCTCGATACGCCGTATTCCTTGTTCAGGTTTTCGAGGACCATGGAACTCAGCGCCTTGAGCGTGGGGAAAACGCCTTCGCCGGTAATCGCCACGGCCGGGAAGGTGGGGGCGCCCCACCTGTTCAGTTTCGCCTCCAGCTCCTCCACCGGGAGTGCGTCCGGCATGTCGCGCTTGTTCCATTGCAGCACCAGCGGAATCTCGTCGATTTTCAGGTTGTATTCCTTGAGGTTGTCCTCGAGGTTCTCCAGGGACTCCATGTTCTCTTCCATCTTCTTCCTCTGGCTGTCGGCGACGAAGATGACGCCGTCGGCGCCCTGGAGCACGAGTTTTCTCGTGGAGTTGTAGTAGACCTGGCCGGGCACGGTATAGAGCTGGAACTTCGTGTTCATGCCGGCGACGGTACCCAGGTCGAGGGGCAGGAAGTCGAAGAACAGCGTGCGGTCGCCTTCCGTTGCTATCGAGGTCAGGTCGCCCTTGTGTCCGTCCGGGGCGTTTTCGAAGATCTTCTCGAGGTTCGTAGTCTTGCCGCTCATCCCGGGCCCGTAGAACACTATCTTGCAGTTGACCTCTTTCCTTGCGAAGTTTATCTGGACCATCTCGACCTTTTAAAAATTGAGGCGTCCTTTTCAGTCCTCTATCTTCGCCCTCGACTGAATCTTGAAAGCCGCCCCCTTGATTTCAATCAGCGTGTGATCCAGGTTGATTCCCTTGTCCGTGATGACCACGAGAAAAGCGTTTCCGATGTCCTGAATCACCATTTTACCGTGGACCGCCGTCAGTATGTACTGCGAAAACTTCCGGAGCTCGATTGATTCCAGCGCCTCCTGCGTCCTCTGAATCACGTTCGACACGATTGCCGCGACCCGGTTGTCGTCGAGGTCCTGGCCCATGAGCGAGGAGACGATTATCCCGTCCACGGTCACAATCATGGATCCCCTGACCCCGAGCCCGCGGTTCAGCCTCTGCAATATCTCCTGCATGGAATCCTTTCAGCGCCGCAGAGAGACGGCGTTCGCCAGAGCCGGCACCAGTTCCTGCAGCGAACGGTCCGTGATTTCGGCCTTGGTCTGGTTGTCGGTGAGCACAGCGAGCAGTATCCCCTCGACCTGCAGAAGGTGAAGGTGCCCGAAGGGCCCCTGGATTATGCCGTTCATGAACCCGCCCACGTCCATGCGGAGGCAGGCGTTGTGCGAGATTCTGTAGATTGTCTTGATGACCCCGTCCAGGTCCTCCTTCTTGACGCGCAGCACAATCCTGTCGGCGATTATGGCGCCCGTGTTCTTGTTCATGGCAATCGCGCCGATGAGGCCGGGCATCTTCGAGAGCTTGTTGACCTGCCGCCTGACTTCCTCCTCGTTGATGTCCCCCTGGGACTTGGAGGGCCCTGCGATGGGAATAATCATCTTCTCCGCGTCCATGCCCCTTATGATGTTCGTGAACTGCCTCCGGTTCTCGACCTGGATGAACAGCCACTCGAGGTCATCAGCCGATTCTGACCCCTGCTCGGCGATGAGCGCCTCTGACTCGTCCTTGAGCCTCCTCACGCGCTCGTCCGTGGGCGCGAATTCGAGAATCTGGTTCAGGTTCTTCGCCGCAGGAGGAAGGCTGCCAATCTCTATGTAGATTTCCGCGGAGAGGAGCAGCGCCTTGTAGTTGCTCTCGTTGAGTTCCAGCGCCTTCTCGAGGTTCTCTATCGCTATCTGCCCGTCCTTGGCGAGAAGGTCCTCGTGGAAGCGCTGGTAGCGGATTTCGCCGATAATCAGGTAGGAGTTCTCGCTGAGAGGGAACTTGCTCGTGAGGTCGTTGCAGATTTCGACCGCCTTGTGCGTCTCGCCGAGGTCCTTGTAGATCATCGCGAGCTGCCCGTAGGACGTGGGATTCGGGTTCTTCTGGATGATTTCCGTGAGCGACCGAATCTTACCCTGGAGCTGGAGCTTCTTCACGTACTTGAACGTGCGTATCATCTTCTCCGAGTTGGGGAAGGCCTCCACGCCCTGCTGTGAAATCTCGAACGCCTTGTCAATCTGCCCCATCTGGACGTAGCGCTCGGACAGCGTGGCCATGTTGCTCGGAGTAGGGTTGCTCTCGACCTGGTGCTCGAGTTTCTGAAGCGCCCTCTTCTTCTTGAGGTTCTCGAAAAACCCCATCTTGCTCCTTTCCTGAGCCGTAACTTCCACAACAGTGACAAGTTGGCACGAAAATCGTAAGGGGAACGGAACCGGATTTCAAGGAAAATCCTTTTTTCGCGCCGTGAACGCCGCGTTCACGGGCAGTGCCGGGTCGAAGCCGACCCTATCTCGCCGGCGGGAAGTTCATGACCGTCTCGCCCCTGAGAACGACCATTCGCGTCCCGAAGACCTTCTCCCCCTTGCCGTTCTTCCCCTCTAGGAACATCGTGATTACCACGGTGTCGCACAGCTCTGGCTTCCCGGACATGTAGTTCATGTAGTCGTAGAACGAGTAGCAGTAGCTCATCTCCTTCGGGAAGAACTTGTAGACGAACCGCCCGGACACGAGCTTCCTGGATCCGAAGTCCATGATGAGCCCCGGCGAGACCGTGGTGTAGTGGATCTCGCCTTCCACGACCTCCGGGGGCACGACGCCGTGCAGCCTCAGCTCCTCGTCCGGCCTGATCTTGAACATCGGCGGCGATTCTATGCTGAAATCCACGATTCTCGACCGGTCGGACGGGAGGACGTAGAGGGGATACTCCCCTGCGCCGGTGCCGAGCACGTCCCCTTCGCGGCCCCCGTAGCGCAGCTTGTGCCTCGCCTTCCATATGCCGGGCTCGGTCAGCGGCGCCGTGTACTCCAGGCCCCGCGGGAAGATTCCTATGAGGTTGGCCTGCAGCTTGAACGCGTGCACCTTTCCAGAAGGGCTTTCGATTTCCGAATCCAGCGTCGCGGGCACCGGCGGATTGCAGGCGCCGCCCGCCGGAGCCCTGCCCCCCTCGATGAGGCACAGCCCGGGCACCGGGAGCACTCCGCCTCCCAGGAACATGTAGTGGTCCCTGCCGCAGAGGCTGAAGAGCGGCTCCTTGCCGAATTCCACCACCCTGTTCGCGTTCGACCCCTTGGGTATCACAACCCCGAAAGAGGAGTAGATGGCGTAGCGGTTGACGTTGCTCCGGAGGTCCCTGTAGACCACGCCGCCGGTGAACTTGTAGAAGTCGCCCGGCAGGTCGCCGTTCTGGCAAACGTGGTTCTGATTCCCGAGGATGCTCGGGCTGGTGGGCCAGTACGTGTTCATCATCAGCCCGTCGCCCACGACATGCCGGCCGTTGACCCCGGGCCGCCACGAGTCCGTGTAGAAGTACGCCGTCTTCTCGATTCCCTCGGGATAGCAGTGCGAGTTCCATCCGCGGGAGTGCAGGCTGAAAATCGGCGTCTGTTTCGGATCGAAGGAGTAGGATGGGCCGTAGGGGACGAGCCCGTCCCTGAACTCCATGGTGAGGAGCGGGTATATCTGGTTCTTGAAGTCCATCGTCGACGCCACGTACATCACGTCGCCGGAGTGGTAGGGGTAGAAGAGGTACTGCTCGATGTTGTTCTCCAGATCGCCCTCGCCGATGTCGGCGTATCGGGGATCGTCCCTGAGGACCTGCCCGTTGGCCATGAAATAGCCCCTTCCGTGGGCAAGGAGCAGGGAGTCCTTGGGGGCGGCGACGCATGCGCCGTATGTGCTCCCCATCCAGAGCCTGCCCTCGGGATCGGTGTAGGTCCCCTCGATGTGCGAGAAATACTCCCCCGGCTCCTTGAACACATAGGTGCGGTCCGGCGCGTAAAGACCGTACGGCAGGGCTTTGCCGGCGACCGTGAACGTGTCCTTCCTGGCGGGATCGGAGTACGGGTAGTGCTCGACGGTGATTTTCATTTCCGCCGGGACCGGCGGCACGACCTCGACCGCGCCCTGGAAGCCCTGGCCGACCTCGTAGGGCTGGGAGGGGAACGTCCCGAATGTGATGCGCTCGGCGACCCAGAAGACGTAGGTCCCCCCGCCCGTGAAGGCGTTTCCGTATTCGTCGTAGAGGTAGCCCTTCATGGAGACCGTGTATTTCCCGTATTTCATGCACGGGAACAGGAACTTCCCCGTGCGCGTGGACGCGCCCCATCGGGTCGCGGTCAGGAACCCGGCCTTTCCCAGGTCGTAGAACAGCCCGTCCGGATCCGTCACGGAAACCGCGACCTCGCCGGATCGCCAGTTCATCCTGTGGTGGACGTTCAGCCGCTCGTAGGCGAGCGAGGGAAGGCCGGGCTCGAAGTTGTACCATCCTCTGGGATATATGGGCCGGCCGCCGAGGCGGTTGCGGAAGTTGAGCCCCCACTCCGATTTCTCCTCCTCGGGAACGATGCCTCGCACGCCGTGGACCTCCCTGTCCATGATGAGGGCCCACGGGAGCCTGGGCGCGGCAGGCGAGCCGATTCGGACCATCGGCAGGTAGTTCTTCTTCACGAAGACGAGGCTTTCCTCCGGCTGGATGTACTTGCGGAAATGGACGTCCTTCGACACCGGCTGAAGCGCGCGGATGATAGAAGGCAGCTCCTCGAACCTGTTCAGGTATCCCGCGTTGTCTACGACCCCAATCTGGACCTGGAACCGGTAGTTCCCCTCCGGCACCGAGTAGTCGATGATCTGCTCGAATCTGAACCTCATCCTCGTGACGCCGTTGGCGACCGTGATGTCGCCTTTTCCGGCTCTCGACATTATGTCTATGGGGGACGAGGAGCGGATTCCGGAGAAGCTCCTGGCGTGCCTCGTGGGTATGTCGGGCTGTATGGTCTCGATGGGCAGCCCTGTCGGCGTGAGGAGCGTGGACATCATGTGGTCGCTGAACTGCCTGTAGCGCCCGCCTTTGTCGAAAACGCGCTCCCCGACGAGCACGGCCGTGAATTCCGGGAACGCGCCCGCCGCGTCCGCGATGATCTCGGAATGAATCTCCAGATCGGCGTCCACCTGGAGAGTATCGCCGTAGTCCAGCGTTCTTCGGCCGATTGCGAACTCCCCCTTCCACCTCCCGCCGTAGAGCACGTAGCCTTCCAGCGTGAACCTGAGCGGATCGGGTGCCTGGGCGAAGTCCGCCATGCCGTTGTTGTCGTCGTCGCCGTCCATGGAATCGGGGATCCCGTCGCCGTCACGGTCGCCCTCGCACGGCGGGCCTGTCGTGTACACCGCGAACGTGTCGAGCAGGAGCTCGGCGGCCCTGCATTTGTTTGTGACAGGGATTATGCAGGCCTGAACGAGCCTGCGGGGCGGCTGGGTCCTCGCGAACACGCCCGAGGCGCCGTACGTGACGTCGCCGAAGCGGTCGAGCGGCACGTAGTAGGTTCCCCAGATGCCCTCGACCTCGAAATAATCGGTGGAGTATTGCTCGATGTTCCCGGCCGAATCGGACAGGACAATCCAGAGCACGTAGCGGTTCGGGTAGTTGTCGAGTTCTTTGCCCATGCTTTTCGCGCGGAAGAAGAACCCGTCTCCCGGGGCGAGATCAATTCTCGAGAACCGTCCCGGTTCGAGCACGAGGTTTGTGTGCGTGTCCCAGCCGAGGCGCAGGTCCCAGGAATACTTCGCGGCCTGCGACGCGGCGGAGAAGCCGGGGGAGACCAGGGAGGCGGAGGCTGATGAGCACTTCCCGCCGGAGGACAGGGCCTTCCACGACCCGTTGACCGAAGTCAGGCCGTCGCGCTCGAACCTGTAGCAGTACTTCGTCCTGGAGGGCTCGAGGTGCCTGAAAAGGGAGGGTTCGATGGGTTTGAGTGAAGTGCTTTCCTCGGACGCCGACGCGGCCCAGCATGGCGTCCCCAGTACAAGGATGACCGCCGGAATTAAGACGCCAAGTCTCATGGAATTATGACCATGAAAAAGGAGCAAAACCGGAATCCGTCCGACTATTCCTCGAACACGGCTGTGAGCTCGATTTCGCACAGCAGGTCGGGCCAGCAGAGCCTGGCTTCAACGCAGGTGCTCGCAGGGAAGGGACTCAGCCGGATCTTCCGGAAGAAGGCGTTCCTGACGAGATTGAACTCGTCGTAGTCCTTCATGTCGCGAAGGAAAATCGTCATCTTGACCACGTCCTTCCAGGATGCGCCGCCCGCCTTGAGCACCTCGGACAGGTTGGAGAACGTCTTTGCCGCCTGCTTTTTCAAGTCGCCCTTGAATGCACAGGTCCCTTTCTCGTCCACGGAGGCCGTGCCGGAGACGAACAGGAGCGTGGCTCCCGGCAGAGTCACCCGCATGGCCCTCGAAAACGGGACGGGCTTCTTGTAGTCGTATGCCTCTGGCATCACGTGCGGCACATGCACCGGCTTTTTCAGCATGACTGTGTTCCAATAAAAGCTGCATGCAGAATTAACCCATGGCGCCCGGGCCGGTCAAGTCTTTTCCCTGCGCACGACCGGCTGAATCATCGTCATTCCGGCGACTCCTGGAATCCAGGATATTGTGTCAACATAACCCGGACGAGCCGGAACCAAATAAGAATGGATAATCAGGATCGAAGAAGAATGGTCCACATGGCCGGACAACTTCAGCGCAGTAGGGTTAACCCGGACGAGCCCGGACTGCATCCCTATCTGATTCCGGCTTGTCCGGGTTATATTTAGTCCCTTGCCATCGCCGCTTCGATGTCCTTGATTGTCTTGGGTATCCCTGCGGTAAGATTCTCCCGGCCGGTTTCCGTCACCAGAATCGTGTCCTCGATCCTGATGCCGAGGGATTTCTCCTGGATGTAGATGCCGGGCTCGATGGTTATCGCCATGCCGGGCGCCAGGGGGGCGTTGTAGTCGCCCGGGTCGTGCACCGCCATGCCGATGTAATGCCCGAGAAAATGCCTGGTCCGGCCCTTGTATCCCTTTTTCGCGAGCATCTCCTCCGATTTCGCGTGCAGGGCGGAAAGCGAGATGCCGGGCTTGACTTCCGCCACCAGCGCCTCCTGGACCTCGAGCAGGTCGTTGTAGATGCGCGCCTGTTCTTCGGAGAACTTGCCCGAAATCGGGAAAGTTCTCGTCACGTCGCAGCTCATGTAGCTGAAGCCGCACGCCGCGTCCATGAGGACGATTTCCCCGGCAGACGCCTTCCTGATGTTCTTCATGTAGTGCAATATGAGCGAGTTCGGGCCGGACCCGACGATGGGCCAGTACGGCCAGTCCTGGCCGCCCCGCATCCTGCACTCGTGGCCGAGGATTGAGCCAAGCTGGTATTCGTACATGCCCGGGGCCGCGGCGCGGAGGACAGCGTCCCAGCCCGCGGCCGTTATTTCCGCGGCTTTTCGCATAGTCGCCTGCTCGGACGCCGATTTCACGGCGCGCATGCCGTTCATGAGCGGGGAGACGTCCTTGACCGTCGTATTCGCGAACATCAGGGAAATCTGCGTCCGCAGGTTCTCCTCGCGCGTCGGCCTGCCGTCGAGCATGTCCTCCTTCCTGGCCTCGAAGATGGGAGTGACGGTATCGGTGATTGCAGCGCCGATTTCTTCGGGAGCGAGGTGCAGGTGGAAGATCGGGTCCTTCTTCCCGACGATTTCTGCGAGAAGCGCGGGAAGCTCGGAGTAGAGGCAGGACTTGTCGAAGAGGTGCAGCTTCTCAGTCTCCGGCCCTGGCTTGAGGCCCGGCCCTTCCCAGGCTTCCAGGGATTCGGGCGTCGGCTTCAGGAAGAGCAGGTGCTTGTTGCCGTCAGGGAGCAGCACCATGGCCGCGCCGGGCTCCTCGATGCCGGAGAGATAGAAGAACACGTTGTTCTGGCGGAATGGCGCAAGGTCCAGCCTTTTCTCCGCGCCCATGAGCAGTATCACGCCTCCGCCCGCCTGCTTCATCAGGCTTTCCCTCCTGCTGCGGTACTCCGCGGCTGAAGGGTCCGGGCCTGCAAGCGCGGCGGATGAAATCAGCAATGCTGCGAGGATTCCGGCAATGAATCGAAGGCATCCTGCGCGCATAGGCTCCTCCATAGTCGAGTCCGATTCCGCGGTTCCGCCGTTCCGGCGAGGACATGCCGGAACCTCCGGGTTTTGCGGTTCATGCCAGCCTGGTAGCAGGCATATTCCGCCAATGTTTGGGCTTTTCCGCAATAATGATAAATCATATTGCCTTCAGGTCGGAGAACAAAAAGCCTGTGGGAGCCGCCGGAGCATTCCTGGCGCGGTTTGGAATAGCCTGTGGGAGCCGCCGGAGCATTCCTGGCGCAGCTTGGAAAAGCCTGTGGGAGCCGCCGGAGCATTCCTGGCGCAGCAAGGCGGCGATATATTCATGAATAGGCACAGAGATTGCTCTATTCAGAATCGGAAATGACTGGAACCATGTAACGGGATGTATATACTCTGAACCGGTGGGTGCGGAGCCGGGGGCGGCGGGCCTTGAATCCGGGGAGGGGAGGTTAAAATGGACTTTCTGGCCAGTTTCGGCGCGGGGCATAACGTCGTTTTCACTGTGCCCATACTCTTCGTATTCGGGTTCGTGCTCATCCAGCTTGTCGGCTTCAAGCTGGATTCACTTCTCGGGCTGGGCGAGGCCGACACCGATGCGGACGCGGACGTCGACGCTGATGCGGACGTGGATGCGGATGCCGATGCGGACGCGGACGCGGACGCCGATGCTGACGCGGGCGTGGACGGTGGCGGGCACGGGCTTTTCATGGATTTCCTGTCTTTCTTCCACATCGGCAAGGTGCCGTTCATGCTGATAATCGAGATCCTGTTCTGTTCATTCGGGCTGACCGGCGCGATATTGAACCATTACGTGCTGCCGCGAATCGGCTTCTTCCAGGACTGGATGTTCTTGGGCGTGTCGATTCCCGCGGCTGCTGCTGTCGCGGTCGTAGTAACCAAGACGCTCACGAGCCTCATGGCGCACTACATCCCG
>DYIT01000007.1:0-7553 GCA_020723505.1 Candidatus Kuenenia stuttgartensis | reverse complement strand
GCACGCCCGGGGCGCTCCGGATGAAGGACCTCGAGGGATCGGTCGCGACGGTGATTAGCGTGGAGGTGAACCAGCAGTTTGGCCGGGGCGCGGCCGGTTCCGGAACGGGCGAGAAGCACATGGTGTTCCTGAAGATGCTCGAAGGCGAGCCGCCCGTGAGAAAGAGCGGAAAGGTGATTCTCGTGTCGTACGACGCGAAATCCAACATGTTCAAGTGCTCCGCCGCGTCGCAGGGGGTTGAATGACCCTGCGCGCGGGGCGGGGGATTGAAAGGAGGGTCTCATGAATGCTGCAATGGTACTCATGGCTACCGAATGGTGGGGGCCGATTGTCGCGATTGCGGTAGTCGCGGTGGCCATCTTCTTCAGCGCCGTCCTGGCCTGGAAGGCCTTTTACAAGAAAGCCAAGGCGGACGAGGCGTTCGTGCGCACGGGCATGGGCGGAGCCAAGGTGTTCGCCGACTCGGGCGGATTCATTGTCCCCCTCGTCCATGAGGTGAAATGGATTTCGCTCGAGACCATGCGCCTCGAGGTCGCGCGCCGCCAGAAGGACGCGCTCATCACCAAGAACAAGTTCCGCGTGGACGTGCAGGTCGAGTTCTACATCCGCGTGGCTCCGCAGGAGGACAAGATCCTGACGGCCGCGAGGTCCCTTGGGGAGAAGTCGCTGTCGGCGGAGTCCGTTAAGGAGCTCGTCGAGGCGAAGCTTGTCGGCGCCCTGAGGTCGGTGGCCGCCACGAAGACGCTCATCGTGCTGCACGAGGACCGCGACGGGTTCGCCGACGAGGTCCAGAAGGCGCTCATGAACGACCTGCCCCAGAACGGCCTGATTCTCGAGTCCGTGTCCATCGTGCTCCTGGACCAGACCGACAAGGGCGTGCTCGACCCGGACAACGTGTTCGACGCCGAGGGCCTGAAGCTCATCACTGACGCGACCGAGCGTGCGAGGAAGGAGAAGAACGAAATCCAGCGCCGCGCCGAGGTGGCCATAAAGCAGCAGGACGTCCAGGCCGTCAACGAGAAGCTGCTGCTCGAGAAGGAGCAGGAGTACGCGACCGCCACGCAGTACAAGGATGTCGAGACCTTCAGGGCTGAGCGCGAAGCCGAGACCCAGAAGTTCAAGTTCGAGCAGGAGCAGATGGTCCGCGAGCGCGAGATTGAAAAGGAAAGAGCGGTCCGCGAAGCCGAAATCGTCCGCGAAAAGCAGGTGAAGGAGGCGGAAATCGCCAAGGAGCAGTCCATCCGCGAAGCGGACATCCTCAAGGAGACCTACCTCATCTCGAAGCAGCGCGAGAAGGAAGAGACCGAAATCTCCAAGGAGCTCACCATCGAGGTCGCCAAGCGCTCGAAGGAAATCGGCATCATCCAGAAGGAGAAGGAGCGCGAACTGGAGCATGCCCGGCAGCTCGCGGCGGTGGCCGAGCGCGAAAAGGCGCACCAAGCCGTAATCACGGTCGAGAAGCTCGCCGAGGCCGAGCGCCAGAAGGAGGTCGTGCTCATAAGCCAGCGCGCCGATTCGGAGAAGGAGAGGATTCAGAAGGAAATCGAGGCGGCGGCGGACCTTTCCGCGGCGGAGCTCAAGGCCCAGGCTATCGAGCGCCTGGCCAAGGCCACGCTGGCCCGGGCGCAGGCAGAGGCCGAGGGCGTGAAGAAGCTCATCGAGGCCAAGAACGCGGTCAACCGCGACGTGCTCGTGAAGGAAGGGCTGGTGGAGTTCGGGCACATCATGCCGGAAATCATCCGCGAGATGATGAAGCCCGCCGAGAAAATCTCCGACATCCGCGTGCTCAACATCGCGGGCATGGGCGGGGACGGGGGCGAGGGCGGGACGAACAAGGTCGTCAACGCGTTCCTCCAGGCAGGCGCGGCCATGCCCATGTTCAAGGAAATGCTCAGGTTCGCGAACATCGACGTGGACAACATGACCGTCACCGAGGCGATTCGCAAAGCCGCGCAGAAAATCCCGGCCGTGAAGAACCTCCTGGACGGCGTTCCGGAGGAGATCAGGGCGGTGAAACCCGGCGAGGACGCCGAGAAGCCGAAAGCCATCGACTCCAGACAGAAAAAAGATGGGAAGAGCCTGTAGAACGGGCTCGTACCGGATTCGACATGCAGGGGCGGCCTCGAAAGGCCGCCCCTGTTATTACTAATAAGTGCAGACGATGTTTTTCCGCGTAGCGGAAAAACAAAGAGATGCTTGATAAACCGGAGGTTTATCAAGCCGAAGGCAAAGGGCGCTCTCAATGCGAACTGGCGGACAGCCTCCGATGGAAGCCGACGGATGCAAACTGCAGGACTGATCCCGGAGAAGAGACGATTGGTCAAGCCGAAGGCTTGTCGAGGAGTTTGAGGGCGCTGTCGATGGCCGGGATTTCTTCGTATTTTTCCTCGTAGAGGAGGCGGATTCTCTTGAGGTAGAGCTCGATGATTCTGAGCTTCATGGCGTGGTCTGACCTGGCGACTCTCGACAGGCTGAGGGCGTCGCGCATGTAGACGGTGCCGGAGGTCATGGATACCAGGTCCTTGAGGAGGGTTTCGGTTTCGCTTCCGGTCTCCATGGCGTACATGATGGCGCTGATTTTGCTCTTGAGGTTGTCCAGGAATCCGTCGCGCGAGAATTCGGGCTCTTCGGTTTTCCCGGAATCCTCCTGCGCGGGCTTGTCGCCGGGGCGCTCTTTCTGCTGAAGGTACATGGCCAGGTAATGCTGCGCATGGCCGGAGAGCACGAGTCCGGCGAATGAGATGTTCGGCACTTCCGGGGTCTTGGCAAGGTCCACGGAATCCCGGTAGGGTTCGATGACTTCAGGATCGAATCCGACCAGGGGGACGAAGAACCCGTGGTGCGCGACCCCTGTCTTCTCGTTTGGTATGGACTTGAGCTCCTCTTCAATCTGTTTCTTGTACTCATCGGGGAGTTTGAGGTGCGCGAGGCCCTGGGACATGAGGTCCTGTACGGTCTGGTACATGCGCTGGCCGAACATGGTCCTGGACCACAGTTCGGCGGATTCCTTGATTTTGGCGTTGAGCATGCGGCGCATGTCGTCCGAGAAGTCCGTGATTGTGGAGAGGATTTCCGCCAGGTCCGCCGGGTCGGAGGCCACGGCGAGGGCCGGGTGTCTCGGGTTGAATGGATTCTCGGATCCGCTCATGTTGGTGGTGTAGATGATGCACTGGCCCGAGAGTTTTTCCTTGTTTCCGATTATGAATTCCAGGTCTTCGAGCATCATAGTCCTCCGGGTGGAATAGTATCCTTTATTTGGGGTTTGTTTTCAATACCAGGATTTCCTCGCGATCCGGGGAGTTTCAGGAGCGGAATCCGGGCTTTTTAAATCACTTATTGAAAAGATTCTCGTAATAATTGAAAAGATTTGCGGTAAGGCACGCGCGAAGCGCGTGATATAACCCGCACGAGCCTGCACTCCACATCCTTGTTTACTTCCGGCTCGTCCGGGTTATGGTTAAGATTTGTCCGAACTTCCGCCGGCCGGCTCCGTTGAACATAGCGCGGGAGTCAAGGCGCGTTTTGGAGACATTCCGGATGGACGAGTCCTGCGGGTCCCGGAAGGACCGGCTGCATGCCGTGCTTCCGGTTCTCCTCGTTTCCGCGCTGCTTGTTCCCGCGCTTCTGACGGGTCTTGCGCAGGAGGAGCCGGACACGGACGAGTATCTCTACATGAACATGGCCGGGGCGGTTCTGGACGGCAGCGTGCCCTACAGGGATTTCTTCAGCGCGCACATGCCCGGGGTATTCCTTCCCGCCACGGGCCTTTTCGCCGTGTTCGGCAAGGACATAGCGGTTGCGAGGGCGATTCCAGCCTTGTCCACCTGCCTGATCTTCGTGTTTACGTGGCTTATCGCAAGGAAGGTGTGGAAGGATTCGGTCTATCCTGCTGTCTTCGCCCTGACGTTCCTGGTGACTTCAGTGAACATGCACGCCGTTTCGGCGTCGTTCATAGGAGTGAACCTTGCTGCGGCGCTGACTCTGGCGGGCGTGTTTTGCCATTATTCCAATCGCCCGGCGGTTTCGGGACTGCTGCTCGCGTCGTCTCTTCTCGTGCGTCTCGGGTCCGCGCCCGTGTTTCTTCTTTTCGCGGTCCTGTCGGCGGACCGCAAACGCTTCCTGGCCGGGTCCGCGCTGCCTCTCGCCGCGATGGTCTCGCTGTTGTTCATTCCCAACTTCCTGGAGCAGACCTTCTGGTATCACATAGACAAGACCGGCATCGGCATAGAGGACCGGTTTGCGCAGGTCTGGTCGTTCCTCTGGGCGGAGAAGTTCCTTTTCCTCTTCTCCGCGGCGGCCCTGATTCTGCTCAGGGGGGAGAAGACGCACAGGCCCGTGATGATTGCGGCGGGGCTGATTATCGCGTTCGGCGTCATCCAGAAGGTGGTGTGGACCTACTATTTCAATCCCGCGATTCCGCTGCTCGCGCTCGCGGCCGGCGGCGCGGTCTGGGGCCTCCTGCGCAACCGAATCAGGCCGGAGCTCATGTTCCTTCCCAACCTGGGTCTCATGGCCCTGGTCGGGGTGGTCAACGTGCTGCCAATCATGCGGACCTACAGGGACGACAGGTCCCTTGATCCCGTGTTATCGAGGGTTTCTGCGGAATGCGGGGGCGCTTCCGGCCATTTCCTGGACCTGACCGGGGGGACGCTCGGCGCGTACGTGTCCATGAAGACCGGCATCCCCCAGACAGGCAGGTATTTCGACTTCAACAGCCAGAGGATTGTCACGGACGACGCGGACAAGGTGGTGGGCGAGGTGGTCGGCCTCATTGATCAGAAGCCCGGGCTTATCGTGACCGAGATTGAGGCGGGCAAGAAGACGGTCATCTGGAGCAAGATGAAAACGGTTCGAGCCATGCTCAACAGGAAGTACCACCTGGAGGACTACTTGTTCCAGCAGAACAAGGGAAGAATCATCGAGTTCTGGCTCCCCTCCTCCGGCAAGCCGCCCGTGGTGGATTTGGGGAAGGTCGAGCCGAAGCCGGTCATCTTCAGGGTCGCGGTGGTCCTCGGTTCGGGGAAGGTGAAGACGTACGACGAGAGGGCCAAGTGGGGCATGGAGACCGACGCGCTCGCGCGTTTCCTCAACGACTGCTCTCCCGGGCAGAAGCTGATGTCCGATTTCGCGTTCGCCGACGCGTCGACCGAGCTGCTCATACCCGAGGACGACCTTGCCGAAAAGCAGGTGGTCACCCTTCGCTGGGTGTCGTCGGTCCAGAAGGAGGGATCGGTGAGGATGCTTCTCGAGAATTTCAAGGACTCGGAGATCTTCGAGCCGGTTTCCTTCGTCGAGGCGGTGTTCGAATCCCCTGGCGGGACGCTGAAGCACTGCACGATGTTCACGGAGTTCGAGGACAGGCTGTATCCGACGGTGCGCATATGGCGCATGCCGTGAAAATGCGCGCCGGGTTTTCCCGTCGTGGCGCGCATTTTCAGAGAACCGGGGCGCGATTCCTGCGTTTGAGAAAGAGGGATGCGAGGCCCGCGGGTCGGCCGGACGATGCCTGGGCGGTTCGGAGTTCCGGCATAGGGCGGGCGGCGTCTTCAATCAGGCAACCAGACCCCCGCGGGATATGGGCGGCTTTGTGGAGCGGTCCGCATGCCGTCCTGCCTGCGGGCGGCCGCAGGGGCTGGAAGGGGCGGGGATTTCCCCGCCCCGGTTATTGTGCAAGGCGGATCCCCCGGGTTTTCAATTCGGGACAGGCTCTGACCATGGCCACGGTGCGCCGCCTGCCTTGCGAAGCCCTCGCACCGGCCGCATTGCGAAGGGCGGTCGCAGGAGGGCGGGGTCAGGAGATTTGAAATATGACCGTCCGCAAATCGAGGCTGTTCGCCCTGGTGATAATCATGGTGATGCCCTGCCTGAGAATTTCCGGCGGGGAGGATCCCGAGGTGAAGCCTGCCCATGCACGCCAGGGCGCGTTCATCGTGACGGGCGAATCCTGGAAGGCGCAGGCATGGGAGGAGGCGGGGTGGAAGCTGCCGGGATTCGACGACTCGGGCTGGCTGTCATCCGCGGTCGGATACCAGCTCAGCCCGGATTCGTATTATCCCCAGCTTGATCCCGCCAACGTCTTCGGGTTCGAAACGTCCGCGCGATGGATCTGGCATCCAAGGGGGGGGAGCTCGGCGTTTTTCCGCAGGACTTTCGAAATCGGGGAGATTCCCGAGGACGTGGAGCTCGTGACTGTCGCTGATGATCTCGCGAAGGTCTATGCGAACGGTGTGCTGGTTTGCGAGACCGGCACGGACGTGGACAGGTGGGGCGGAAGGGCCGTGGGGAAGGCGACTGATCTGCGTCCGTTCCTGGTCAAGGGGCGGAACGTAATCGCGGCTCAAGTCGAGGACCGTGGGGTCACTCGCGGGTTCTGCGCGGAGATCCAGGTCGGCGGGGTTCCCCTGCGGGACAGGCTCGACTCGATAGTGAAGGGCGTCGCGCCCGAGAGCATCATACCCCGCTGGCGCCCGGCGTATGATTTGAGGGGATACGAGCCGGAGGAGCTTTTCGGGCTCTATCGTCGCAAGGGCGCTCGCAGGAACACGGTGTCGCAGCTAAAGGCGCTCATGCAGATTTGGAAGAAGGGCCCCGACGCGGCGGCGGCGGCTCTGGGCGAGATCCTGCTTTCGGGCGAACCGGTCCTGGCGCGGGACGCGGCCGAGGCCGCGGCGCTTCTGAGGCTTAAAGACCTTGCGCCGCTCATCGAGGATGCCCTCTGCTCAATCAGGGAGCCTGCGGCGCGGATTTCTGCGGCCGCTGCTCTCGGGGCCGTCGGCGGCAAATCCGCCGTTCCGCTGCTCGCGCAGATCGTTCTCGAAACCGGCCCCCCGCCCGGAAGCGATCCCGAGTCGATGGTCCGTCAGCTCACGAGCCCGAATCCGGAAGACAGGCGCGCCGTCATCGAGGCACTCAAGAAGATGGGCCTCCAGGCGCTGCCCGCGCTGGAGAAAGCCGCAGCGTCCGAGGACCCGGCGCTGAGGATTCGCGCCGTTGCGGTGAAGTCCTGCATAGAGAAGGACGAGGCCGCGGGCCTGAATTGTATCCTCCGCAGAACCGCTGCCGACGCCATCCGTGCGATTGAGAAAAGGGGATAGGGCCGAGGGACTAGCAATAATCAATATTCAATATCCAATAGTCAATGTCATCTCAGGAAGCAGGATATCGTGGTCGCCTCGTTTGGGGTCGCAACCTGACCGTCTGCCTGTCGTCGGTTTCCAAACGAGCCTTGCTCTCGATTAGTCTCTTAATGGTTAATCATATCAAGAGTTCCGCCTCATTGGACCCTGGATTCCGGCTTTCGCCGGAATGACGGGCCTTGCGGTCGACCTTGCTCTCCCGGGTTGGGAGCAGTTGAGCAGTTGAGCAGATGAACAGGCGAGAAATCATCTGCTCAACTGTTCAATTTACTCGCCCCTCGTCCTTACCCCTTTGCTTCTATAGCCTTGGACCTTGGACTTTGGACTGCTTACCGCTTTTCGGTCAACGGCCCTTGCGCGGCACCAGGGGCGAAGAGTCCGGAATCTTCGGGCGGCGGGCGCTTAAGTTTTCTCTGA
>DYIT01000006.1:70526-81775 GCA_020723505.1 Candidatus Kuenenia stuttgartensis | reverse complement strand
TTGCGCGCCCGGCCCCCGGATAATTCACGTTCCTTCGTGAATTATCCGGGCTAAAGACGGGCGAATTATATCGGTTGAAGCATGGCGATTTCGCGACACTTCCAGCTTCACCGCATCTCTCCCCTCAGCCCATTTTCCGTTGTTGCGACCGGAACGACCCGGACCATGCGGCCCAGCGATCCGGGCATGCCTTCGAATGACACGGACAAGTACTCGGAGGACTTTCCGGAAAGGACCGTCCTTCCCGCCTCTGCATGCTCCTCCTCGACCAGGACCTCCACCTCCTTGCCGATGAACCTTCTCCGGAACCGGTCGGCCATGCGCAGGCCCAGATCAACCAGCACGGCGGATCTCCGATTGCCGGCGCGGACGGCGGGATCATCCCTCCACTCCCATGCTCGAGTCCCGGGCCTCGGGCTGAACGGGAACACGTGCAGCCTGCTGAATCCCGCCTCCTCGACGAATTCGCAGGTCCTGCGGAACGATGCCTCGTCCTCGCCCGGAAAACCGGTCATCACGTCGGTCGATATCGAGACGTCATGCATGAATTCCCTGATTCGCGCGAGCCTGGACAGGAATTCCGCGGGAGCGTACTTCCTTCCCATCCTCCCGAGCACGGCCCCGTCGCCGCTTTGAAGCGGGATGTGGAGATGCTTTGCAAGCAGCGGCGATCCGGCGATGAACCGAGCGAGATCGTCGGAGACTTCCAGGATTTCAATCGAGGAGAGCCTGAGTCTCCGGACGCCCGGAACGGATTCGAGCATGCGAAGGAGCGGCAGGAGGCCGGAGGGAGGGGCCAAATCCCTGCCGTACAGCCCGAGATGAATCGCCGTCAGAACGATTTCCGGATGCCCCGCCCCTGCGAGCCGGGCAGCCTCGGCAACGAGTTCCAAGGGCGGCCTCGACCTCGAAGGCCCTCGCAGCATGGGGATTATGCAGTACGTGCAGCCGCCCGGGCAGCCGTCGCCCACCTTGAGAAACGCGCGCCTGTGGCCGAAGAACTTCCTGATGCCATGCCCGTCCCAGGAGCCTTGCGCGTCCATTCCAGCGAGCTTGCGCAGGGCGTCCAATGCTTCCAGGGGGCTCGCGGCTGAAATCCCCATGCCGCCAGGATTTTCGAAGAAATCAGGACATAGCCTTGGCGCGCAGCCGGTTGCGACAACCATGCCTTTCGAAAGGGCCTGGTTCGCAAACCTCCTTGCCTTCGCAAGCGCCCTTTCCGTGACCGCGCAGGTGCCCACCACCATGGCGTCCCAATCGCCGTCGGGACTGACGACCTCGAAACCCAGCTCCTCCGCCCTCGTCCTCAGGGCATGGGTGTCGTACTGGTTCACCTTGCAGCCGAAAACCTTGAACGCCACGCAAATCTTCGATTTGATTTTCGACTCTTTTCCAAAGTCAGTCATCCTGTTTGCGTCCGGGATTTCCATCGGCATAAGTCCGCCTGTTTTCGACGCTGATTTATCCTTCGAGCCTGATTTACATGATACCCGGTAATCGCACAAGTACCGCGACGTTTTATCGAACACACTTCAAGGAGCGCAGCTGTCTGACGAAGAAGGAACGGGCCGGCGGCGTGCAACTTTCCGCGTTATTTTCCGTTTTATGTATTGATATTCCCGGTTTTTCATGTACTATAGTATTGTATTCCCCCCCTTTGAGCTCATACTCCACCTTCTTTTTCGGCATCTTTCATGCGTCGTTCGAGGTCAGCTGCGGGATCTCGCATCCGGCTCGAGAGCGACCGGATGTTCGGCGTGGATTTCTCAATCCTCGGAAGCGGGAGATCCGTTCAGCCCGCAGCCGCGCCGGTTCCCAAGGCAGCGCCCGATGAGGCCGGCGAATCCGGGGCCTGGTCCATGCTCGTGTCCGAAATCGCCGCTTGCAGGGAATGCGGACTCTGGAAGGGCAGGAAGAATCCGGTTCCGGGGAACGGGGACGAGCATGCGGAGCTCATGTTCGTGGGCGAGGCGCCCGGGGCGGACGAGGACGCCAGCGGGCTGCCCTTCGTGGGCAAGGCCGGGCAGCTGCTCGACCGCATGATTGCGGCCATGGGACTTACGAGAGAGCAGGTCTACGTCACGAACTCCGTGAAGTGCCGGCCGCCCGAGAACAGGACGCCGGAGCCGCCGGAAACGAACGCATGCAGGCCCTTCCTCGACCGGCAGAGGGCGCTCGTGACGCCGAAAGTCATCGTTGCCCTCGGCGCGCCTGCGGCAAGGACGCTCCTCGGCCGGGAGGAGGGGATAACGGCGCTCAGGGGCAGGTTCTTCGACCAGGGGAGCGCGAGGGTGATGCCCACGTATCACCCGGCGTATCTGCTGCGGAATCCCGGGAAGAAGGCTGAAGCATGGGGGGACCTCAAGAAAGTCATGAAGGAGCTCGGGCTTCCGGGACCCGTGGCCGGGAGGCCGGGGGCTTGACTAATCCGGCGGCGGGTTTTTACGGGAGAGGCGGATTTGTGTTGACCGTGGACGCGGGAAACATATAATTCTTACTTTCGGCCGCTTTTTCAGCGGCCGGAACCGGGGAATCCTGAACTCAGTAGGGGACCGAGGAGGAATATGGCAAGGGCTTGGGGAATCGACATCGGACGCGGCGCCGTCAAGGGGGTTCTCCTGCGCAAGACCGGGCGGGGGCTCGAGCTCCTCAAGGCCGACATGGAGCCCGTGGAGTCCAGGCCGGGCGCGACCGATTCGCAGTCGGACGAGGCTGCGAGGGCGGCCCTGTCAGCGTTCCTGAAGCGCAACGGCACGAAGGGCGAGAAGGTCTTCGTCTCGGTTCCCGGCCACACCGCGTTCAACCGCCTCCTGCGCATACCTCCCGTCGAGGCGAAGAAGCTCGCGTCCAGCATCAGGTTCGAGGCCCAGCAGCAGATTCCGTTCCCGATTGACGAGGTGATTTGGGACTACCACCAGCTGCAGAGGGACGCCTCGTCGGGCGAAGACTGGGAAGTCAACCTGTTCGCCGTGAAGAAGGACTTCATCGAGAAGGCGCTCCTGAACCTCGGCCTCGCGGGGCTGGACGTGGACGGCATCCAGGTGAGCCCTCTGGCCCTGTTCAACTTCATGCGCTACGACCTGAACCTTCGCGGGACGAACGTGCTCATGGACATGGGCGCGGACAGCACGGACCTCATCCTCCTCGACTCGGACAAGACGTGGATTAGGAACATCCCGATTGCCGGGTCGCACATCACGAAGCAGCTCGAGGAGAAGTTCAAGATTCCGTTCGCGGAAGCCGAGAAGCTCAAGCTGAAGTCGACGGGGACGATGCAGGCCCAGAAGATTTTCAAGGTGATGAAGCCGACGCTGTCCGAGATGTCCGCGGAGATTTCGCGGTCGATCGGCTATTACGCGTCGCAGGTGCCGGACGTCAAGTTCAAGGACGCCTACATCACGGGGAACTCGAGCCAGCTGGTGGGCCTGAGGCGCTTCCTGGCCGAGTCGCTGGAGCTCGACGTGAAGGGCATGGAGCGGTTCCAGCGGATTTCAATCGCCCCCGGCGCGTCGAGCGAGACGCTGAACGAGAACTTCCCGGCGTTCGCCGTCGCCCTGGGGCTTGCCATCCAGGGCCTCGGGGAAGCGGACGTGTGCATCAACCTGATTCCCGCGCCGGTCAGGGCGGCGAGGGAGGAGAAGCGCCGGAGGCCTTGGCTTCTGGCGTCCGCGGCAGTGCTGGTCGTGATGCTTCTCACCGTCTTCATGTCCAAGGGCGCGTTCCGGGACGAATACGCCGCGGCGATGGGCGCGGGCGGGAAGGCGAGGGACCGGTACGAGAGCATGGATGCGAAGCTCCGCAAGCTCGTCAAGGCCGAGGACGTAATCGCCTCGATGCAGGCGAGGGCCGACCTAAGCCGGAACCGCGGCGCTGTGCTCAAGATATACGACGACATTCTCGGGCTTCTGGAGAGGAAATCCGGGGCGGCCGGGCAGGAAGGGCCGGAGCTTTGGCTTCTCAAGGTCGAAATCGGGCCCAAGCCCCTCAAGGAGGGCGAGCGCGAGACCAGGGCCCTGGCGGTTTCGGTGCTGGCCGCGATGCCGGACCCGATGCCGGAGCTCACCAGCATGGAAGAGCTCAGGAACCTCTCGCGCGAGAAGGTCAAGGAGTTCGTGATAGCGAGAATCGCCTCCATGGACAGGCGGTACGCGAACGTGGAGCAGGACCTGGAGAAGTTCGTCCCGGACCTGAACGCATCGCTGACGCCGGAGCCCGGGAGGAAGTACTACCGTTTCAGGGTGAAGTGGGACGTCGCCCTGGAGGGCAATTGAATGATGATTGAGGACACAGGCAGGGGGCGCAAGCTGAACAGGGCAATCCTGGCCGTGTGCTTCTGCCTTGCCGTCGCCTCCGGGGTGAGCGGGGTCCAGATGAGCCTTTCGGGCGGGGAGAAGGCGGACCTGGGCGCGCTGGAGGCGGACCTTGCGCGCAAGTGCGGGCCTGCATGCCCGAACCAGAGCACGGTGAAGGCGTGGGAGGCCTACAAGAGCGGGCTGGAAGCAGGGAGCCGCGACCTCGAGGACTACCTGCGCGGCCGGGACTCGGGCCTGGACGCGTTCTTCCCGGAATTCCAGGCGAAGAGCAGGAATTTCGAGAGGTTCAAGGGGATATACCTCGCGAAGGCGAAGGCGCTGTACGAGAAGGCGAAGCCGGTGCTCGCGAAGGACTCGAGCGGCGTGGCGCTCCCCGCTGACGCGGTGTTCGGGTTCGAGGAATGGGCGGGCATAAACCCGACCGAGCAGGAGGCGGTTCCCGCGCAGAAGAAGTTCTGGATTCAGGAGGACGCGGTGGACGCGCTGCTCGGTTTCGCGAAGAAGGCGGGGGAGGCGGGGGGGAAGCCTAAGCCGGAGCTCATGTCGATCTCAGCCGGCGAGGCGGTGGAGCGCGGGTTCATAAGCCTGATTCCGGTGACGCTGACGATCCGGGCGCACCATGCCGACGTTCCGGCAATCGCGGAGCTGATCATGAAATCCGAAGGCCGGAAGCTGCTCGTCAGGCTCAACGGCCTTGCGATAGAGAAGATCGAGAACCTGGAGGAAGAGTTCGTTCACAAGGTGGCCGAGGGGGAGGAGAAGGGCTTCGACTCCGAGGCGTTCGTCGGCCGTCTTCACAGGCCGGTCCAGGCGAGGATTACGTACGACGTGGTGGACCTCAAGTGATTTCCTCCTGCAAGGTGGACTGATGGCGTCGAAAAGACAGGGCGTGTTCGAGGGCAGGTGGGGGCAAATCCTGTTCGCGGCGGTGCTGCTCGCCTGCGTGGCGTTCAGCCTGGCGAGCGTGGCGCTCGAGTCGGGGCCGAAGGCGGGAATCGACGCGGTCAGGGAACTGACCCGGAAGATTGAGACCGGCCTGTCCTCGGGCAGGGTCACGGTGAAGCCTCCTGCCTTCGCGGGCACGGGCGGGGAGAAGGCCGCATGGGAGAAGAGCCCGGCTGTGAGGGAGCCCGCTGCGTGGGCGTACAGCCGCAAGCCGTCCGTGAGGGTGGAGGTCGAGAAGAAGGAGGACCCGAGGAAGGTGCTGGCTGCGCCGTCTGTGGGCGGCATTTCGCATAAGGACTTCGCGGTGACGATTGCCTGGGAGGACTCGAAGGAGAGCACGGCGAAGCCTTCGGGGTACAACGTGTACAGGTGGCTCAAGGGCGAGGGCAAGCCCGAGAAGCCCGTCAACGACAGGCCGCTCTCGGAGTCCGAGAAGACGTACACCGACGGCGACTTCTCGGTGCTCAAGCCGTTCGCCGAGGTGTTCTACGCGGTCGAGGCCCTGACTGCCGAGGAGACGAGGTCTGGGAAGAAGGCGAGCGGGCCCGGGGAGCCGGCGTCGATAAGGCTGCCGGACGACAGGAAGCTGTTCTTCTTCGGGAAGAAGAGCGTGGAGTTCGCGTACGTGGCGGTCCAGAGGTTCCACGACGGCGCCTTCGTGACCGAGGAGTTCATGACCTACCTCGGGGACCCGATAGGGAAGGCCGAGCCGGTGGAGATAGGCGACCGCAAGGTGAAGATAGACTTCGCGACCGAGTATATCCTGGCCTACATCGGGAAGGAGGTCAGGAAGACGGAGGAGACGTACAAGGAGCCTCTGCTCAACGACAAGGGCAAGGAGCAGTTCGACGAGTACGGCAACAGGATAGAGGTGGAGAAGAAGAGGCCCAAGGTCCAGGAGATCTCCTACATCCTGGTGTCGGACAGGGACGGGAACGTCACGAGGCTCGACCAGAGCGAGCAGCAGAAGCAGGAGGAGGAGCTTTCGGAGCTTGATCCCGCCAAGCACAACGTGCTCGAGGTGAAGACAAGGAAGCTCGAGATCAGGCAGAGGGAGGCGAAGAAGGCCAAGGAGCCGTGGGCGATACAGAAGCGGCTTCTGAAGAGGATTGAGTTCCTCAAGAAGAACCGCGCCAAGATAATCAACTTGAAGACCGGCCTCGTGGACGAGGACCGGCTTTTCGGCAAGGGCGGGCTCCTGTACGAGCTGAGGTGGGAGTACCTGAAGGCGAACGACAGGGCACAGCAATCCAGGACGGAGGACAACGTCGAGAAGGCTCTTCTTCTCGACGAGGAGATAAAGGACCTCGAGAGCCTTCTTTCGGACGCCGGGAAGAAGAAGGAAGAGGAGGAGTGGGGCATCGACAAGAAGGAGTTCGAGGGTTGGAAGAAGGAACAGGAGAGGAAGGAAGACAAGAAGGGCGATTGAAACGCAGACAATCCGGTCCCGCGCGGGAGGTCGTCCTTCGCGGGTTCCGGTCGGGAGAGACGCAAGACCCCCTGACGATTCGGGAGATTTTTAAAGGGTCACAGGAATGAGAAGCGAAGCAAGGACATGGGTCTGCCGGATTCTGGCGCTTGCCCTGGCGGCGGCCTTCACGGGCTGCGCGAGCGAGGAGCCGAAGTCGGAGCCGGCGGCTTCCCAGAGCCAGCCCGAGGCGGCCAGGAAGCTGAAGATGGGCCCGCTGGAGAACGAGGGCAAGAGCCTTCTCCTCAAGGACAAGGAGCCCGCAAAGACCGGCGCGGACACGTCGGTTGCGTCGGGTCCCGGCCTGACGGGCGAGCGTTACGCCCAGCTCGAGAAGGAGAAGACGATCAAGGAGCAGGAGAGCGAATGGCTTTCGAGGCAGCTCACGGAGGAAGGCCGCCGCTACATGCAGGAGAACAGGTTCGAGGAGGCATACCGCAGCTTCACCAAGGCGGTCGAGCTCAACCCCCAGAACTCGGCGGCCAAGGAGCTCCAGATTGAGACCGGCAAGGTGCTCGGCGTGAGGCGCGAGCAGGCGGACGACGCTTTCCGCAGCGCGGTGGCCGAATACGAGGTGAAGATACAGCAAGCCCTGGTCGAAGTCCGGTCCATTTACAACACCGGCAAGCAGCACTACGCGAAGGCCGAGTACGAGGAGGCAATCAAGTGCTTCGAGCACGTTCTCGACATCGTGAGGTGGATGCCCTACCACGTTGATCTCTCCGGATTCAAGAACCTGGCCTCGATGTTCATCAAGAATTCCCAGCGGCTCAAGAGGTCGCGCGACCTCGAGGTGCGCAGGCGCAACGAGGAGGTGGCGAAGAGGCTGGCCGAGAACGAGGAGCGCAAGAGGCGCGAGAGGCTCGAGGGCAGGGTGAGGATTCTCTTCGAGAACGCGAACCTGCAGTTCAGCCGCGAGCAGTACGACGAGACCGAGAGGCTGTGCAGGCAGATAATCAGGCTCGACCCCTACAACCGCGACGCCAAGATGCTCATGACGATTGCGGAGGAGTCGAGGCATTCGAAGAGCTCGGAGAAGAACCTGTCCAGCCTGAGGGAGAACTGGAAGAGGACGTTCGAGGAAATCGAGATGGGGATGGTTCCCCAGGTCGACGTGGTCGCGTTCCCGGACTATGACGACTGGCGCGAGCGCGAGGAGAGGGCCCGGCGCATCCTGTCCGGCACGGCCGCCACTGGCGAGGTTTCGGTGGCCGAGCAGCAGATCAACCGCGTCCTGGCGACGAAGCCCGTGTCGCTCGACTTCACGGACACTCCGCTCAAGGCCGTAATCAAGTTCCTGAAGGACGTCTCGGGACTCAACATCATCGTGGACCCGGGCGTGTACGAGGGCAAGGCCGAGGAGGACCTGCTGGTGCAGCTGCAGGTGGAGGACATCCCGCTTGCGCAGGCCATGAACCTCGTGCTCAACATGCGCGACCTGGCCTACACGATTACGAACGGGGTGCTGCTGGTGACGGCCAAGGACAAGGCCGTGGGCACGTCCGTGCTCAGGGTCTACGACATCAGGGACCTTCTCGTGAAGCTCGAGGACTTCGCCGGCGTGGACATAAAGCTTTCCTCGGGCACCGACACGGGCGGGGCGCCGCCGATGGAGGAGCCTGCGGGCGAGGCGCTCAACGCCGAAGGCATCATGAACCTGATCAAGGAGAACATCGCCTCCGACACCTGGGAGACGCAACCCAACAAGATTTCCGCGAGGCAGGGCAACCTCATCATCCGCAACCAGCCCCAGGTGCACGAGCAGATACTGTCCCTGCTCAACAACCTCAGGGCCCAGGCAGGGCTGCTCGTGACGGTCGAGTCGAGGTTCATAACGGTCGAGGACAACTTCCTCGAGGACATCGGCGTGGACCTGAGGGGGCTCGGAAACCAGCTGCCGGTAGGCTCTCCGTCCCTCGCAGGCCGCGGCGGCATCGGCAACAAGTACGGGCCCGCGACGCCCGGCGAACCCACTGACGACGTCCCGTTCGGGTCGAACACGACCCCGCTGGGGGCCGGCACGAGCCAGAACTCGGGCGTGTTCTTCGACGCGAAGACCGACGGGGACCTGAGGTCCAGGGTCGAGAACCTGTTCGACCAGACCCTTGGCGACCCGTCAATCCTGTCGAACCAGGGCGGTCTCGCGCTGCAGTGGGTGTACCTGGACGACGTGCAGCTCGAGGCGATCTGGCGGTCGGTGCGCAAGACGGAGAGGGTGAATATTGTAACAGCGCCCAAGGTTACTGCGTTTAATACACAGAGAGTGAACGTATCGCTCCTGAACCAGATTTCCTACGTCAAGGACTTCGACGTGGAAGTGGCTCAGCTGCAGGAAATCGGCGACCCGGTGATGGGCAGGATAGACGAGGGCGTGATTCTCGACGTGAGGCCCATCGTTTCGGCGGACAGGAGATACATCACGCTCGAGCTCAGGCCGACCGTGGCCCGCGTGGTCAGGCCCATAGCTACGTTCCAGACGACGCTGGGCGCGCTGCTGTCGACGCCGGTGTTCCTGCACCTGCCGGAGCTCCGTCTCCAGAAGGTGCAGACGACGGTGACGGTGCCGGACGGCGGCACGATACTCATTGGGAGCATGAAACTTGCCCGGGAAGAGGATCAGAAGTCCGAGGTGCCGTTCTTCAGGGACATCCCGGTTCTGAACTTCTTCTTCAGCCGCAAAGGCCAGGTGCACAACCGCAAGAACCTGATAATCCTCGTCAAGGCGAGCATAACGATGCTTGAGGAGGAGGAGATGTCGCAGACGCGCTAGGCGGATGCGACCGTGCTGCAGCGCGCCCTGCCTGGGGCGGCGGCAGCGGAGAGACTTCCTGCGGCCCGCCCGGACCTCCGGGCGGGCCGCGGTTTCCGGGACTCACCCGGACGTTCGAGGGCCGTCGGCGGGATGCACCGGATGGAGGCTCCGGAACCGGCATTTCCGGTCCCGGCGCGGGGATTCGCCCCCGGTCTGAATCCGGGCGCTTGTTGAAATGGATTCGGCAGGGATTGTGAACGGCCGCGGACGGTGCTCGAATCATTCCGTGAAGTTCACGCCTAAGACCGCAAAGGCATGCGCAACTGCCGTGGAACCGGTCCATGCGTTGTTGGAGGGGTGAGATGCGCTTTCTTGCAAACACGAAGACCCGGAACTCGGTGTTTCCCGCGGCCCTGGCGCTCTTCTGCGCGCTTTCGGCCGTCCTGTCCTCAACGGCCTTTGCCGGGGCGAAGGACGTGGAATTCGCCCGCGGGCTCCTGAAGCGCAAGTGGTACGACCTGGCGGACAAGATTTTCAAAGAGCTCTCCCAGTCCGGGAAGACGGAGGAGGACAGGAAGCAGGGCGAGCTCGGCCAGATAGAGGTGCTCAAGCTCCTGGCCGAGGAGGAGCCGGACGCGGAGAAGAAGAAGGGCCTCTTCGCCGACGCAATCAAAAGGTACAAGAAATTCCTCGAGGGATCCGCGGACCTGAACGCCCAGTTCAACCTCGCGGAGCTTCTGAAAAGCAAGGGGAACGACTTCACGACTCTCGCCGCCGACCAGGCGGACGAGAAGGAGAAGAAGAAGCTCCAGGAGGAGGCGGCGAAGTCGTTTTCCGAGGCCGTGGAGCTCATAAAGGCCTCGGCGGTGAAGATGAAGGAGAACCTGGAGAAGAAGGGATGGAAGGAGGAGGAGTCGAAGGCGAGCGACGAGGAGATCGACCAGTACCAGCGCGCGGCGTTCTACCACGCCGAGCTGCACTACGACATGGCGAAGATATTCGAGGGCAGCCAGGAGAAGAAGATCGCCATACTCAACGACGCAATCAAGCTCTTCGAGGAGTTCCTCTGGGAGTTCGAGGGATACACGTCGTCCTTCTTCGCGTACATCAAGAAGGGCCAGTGCTTCGTGGAGATGGGGCAGTACGAGAAGGCAATCGACGCGTACAAGTCGGTGATGGGCCTGGACAAGTCCGACGACGAGGAAGGGGCGGAGAAACCGGACCCGGAGATGATGAAGGTCGCCGAGACCATCATCAAGAAAGCCTACTACAGGATAATCGAGGCCCTGAACCTGGCGCAGAAGTACGACATGGCGCTCGCGGAGGCCCGCAAGATGGAGGAGAAGTACCCGAAGCTCCTGGATTCGGATGCAATCAACCTCCTCGACGCGGGTTTCGCGGTCATCGAGAAGGCGAAGGCGTTCGCGGGGAAGGCCGAGTACTCGAACGCCATAGGCGCCATCATGCCGCTCGTGAAGATGGCGGGGATACACGCGAGGTCCGCGGTCAAGCTGCTCGCCGAATGGGGATCGCGTGATCCGACCGCGTCGGTGGAAGTCACCTTCACGCAGGGCGAGGGCCTGCTGCAATCCGGCGAATTCGGGAAGGCGGTGGAAGCTTTCGAGGACACGATTTCCAAGCTGTCCACGCCCGAGGAGATGAAGGGCTTCGGGTCGAGGACGTGGCACGAGCTGGGGATCGCCTACGCGGCCCAGAGGCGCTGGTTCGAGGCGGGGCCCCGCCTCCCGGGGGGGGGGGGGGGGGGGGGGGG
>DYIT01000006.1:27267-70516 GCA_020723505.1 Candidatus Kuenenia stuttgartensis | reverse complement strand
CGAGGCGGGCCTCGCCTTCGAGGAGGGGGAGCGCGTGTGGGGCGAGGGCAGGCAGCTTGCGGAGGGCGAGGAGGAGTGGGGATCCGCATGCGCGTACAGGGCGTATTCGGCGTTCAAGGCCGAGTTCGACATCCTGAAGACCGACCATCTCAAGAACCTCTACGCGGAGAAGCGCACGCTGCTCACGACCAAGTACCCGAACAGCAAGTACGCCAAGAACCTCGGGTTCTTCGCCGCCCAGGACAAGATGGCCGAGGATAAGTTCCTCGAGGCTATTGACCTTTTCAACGCCGTGGACAAGGTGTCCGAATACTTCGAGGACGCGCAATCGCGCATCGGCAGGTGCTACTTCGGGCAGTACGAGCTCCTCAAGAAGGAGGAGGACTCGAAGCTCGAGAAGCTGGACCCGAAGAAGTTCGCGGCCGACAAGGCTGCCGGGGCCATACAGTACCCCGAGGGGCTGAAGAAGCTGCTCGACGACGCCGAAGCCAAGCTGCTCGCGTTCATCGAGCTCACGAACCAGGTCAAGGTCGAGGGGCTCGATCAGAAGCAGAAGCGGCTCAAGTCCATGTCCATCACCATGTACTACCTCGGCAGGATTTACGACGAGAAGAACGACCCTGAAAAGGTGCTCAAGTACCTCGAGGAGTTCGACGTGACCTACAAGGACATGCCGGACATGGTGCTGCCCGCGACGTTCCTGAGGCTCCGGGCATCCTACCTGAAGCGCGACTCGCGCGGGACAATGGACATGCTGAGGGTACTGGAGGAGACCGACAACCTGCTCAGGACTAAGCAGGGCAGGAAGAAGTCCCACCTGTATCTGGTCATCGGCTTCCAGCTCGCCGGCAAGCTGTGCAGCGAGCTCGCCGCCCAGGCGAAGGTGGACGGCCAGATGGAGCTCGCGGCCGAGCTCTCGGACAAGGCCGCGGAGTACCTCTGGAGATGGATACAGGCATCGGTGCTCGAGAAGGAGGGCATAAATCCTGCCGAGGCGGTGTCCAAGATGGACGCGGTCGGCATCAAGCAGTTCCAGGCGGGGGAGTACGACAAGGCTGCGCTGATATACGACACGATACTGAAGAAGTTCGGAGCGAACGTGTCCGACAAGCAGAAGAAGGAGCTCAGCATCAAGCTGTCCGACTGCTACATCAAGATGGAGAACTGGGAGATGGCGAAGGTCCTGCTGGAGGAGCTCTACAAGGCGTCGCCCAAGGTCATGGTGTTCATCGAGAAGCTCGTCTTCGTGTACGACAAGTACGGCGACAAGTTCAAGAAGGAGCACAAGGAGAACGAGTCCCACCAGGAGTACAACAAGGCGCTCGATCTTTACGGCACGCTGCTCAAGCCGCCCAACCCGGAAAAGACCGAGTGGTGGGAATGGAAGGTTGCCGTGTGGAAAATCATGTTCAAGAAGGGGCTGTTCAAGGACATCGTGGACCAGACCGTTAAGATCAAGGCGCTGTATCCCGAGCTCGGCGGGGCGAAGACCAAGAAGGCCATAGAGGATCTCGAGGCCCAGGCGAAGGAGAAGGCGAGGTAGAGATGCAGGCGCGTTTTGAGGGAAGAGAAATGAGAAGAGCGAAATCTGCGGTCCTTGCGGCGGCGCTCGTCGCGGTCGCGGTTTCCTCGGCCTTCGCGGCCGAGAAGAAGGACCTGATTGTCACGACCGACGGCAAGAGCAAGGAAGTGACGGCCGTCCTCGAGGAGAACTTCGTGCACCTCAAGTACCGCACCGGGACGACCGAGCAGAAGATGAAGATTTCCGAGGTGAAGCAGGTGCTCTACTACGACGCGCCCGACGACTTCAGCGCGGCCATGGGGCTCTTCGGGTCGAAGAAGTACGAGGAGGCCCTTCCCGGGTTCGAGAAGTCGAAGGACGCCGCCGGCGTCCGCGACTGGATCAAGCAGTACTGCCTCTTCCACATGGCGGAGTGCCTTCGCAGGATGGGGAAGATCAACAAGCAGAACCTGAGGACGGCGATAGACCGGTACGGCGAACTGCTGGCGCAGGTGCCGGGGACCAAGTTCCTCTGCGAGGCCATGTACTACATCGGCGAATGCGCGGCGGGCCTCGGCGAATACGACCAGGCGGTGGCCGCGTTCAGGAAGCTGCAGACCGAGGTGTCCAACAAGGCTCTGGACCCTAAGTGGGCGCTCGAGGCCGACATCGCCGAGGGCAAGGTGCTCGAGACCAAGAAGGATTTCATGGCCGCGCAGCACAAGTACAACGGGATTGTGAGCACGGCCACCAAGCAGGGGCTGAAGGAGGTCGCGAACAAGGCGTCGCTGAGGCAGGGGCTGTGCGTCCTTGCGCAGAACAAGTTCGACGAGGCGGAGAAGTTCTTCATGGACCTCTACAACGGCGCGACCGGCGAGGGCACGGACATGCGCACGGTGAAGGGCGGGGCGTGCATCGGGCTCGGCCGGTGCTACCTCCAGGCCAAGGACTACCGCAAGGCGAGCGTGTGGTTCCTGAAGAGCGCGGTGGTGTATTTCACTTCAGAGGAGTTCCATCCCGACGCGCTGTATTACGCGGGGCTGTGCTTCCACGAGCTGAAGGCCCAGGACAAGGCGTCCGGCGAGAAGGCCAAGGCGCTGTTCGACGACCTGCTCCGCCGGTATCCGGAATCCGAGGCGGCCAAGAACGCGAAGAAACTTGGATACGGGGGGAAATGAGCAGCGGGGCTTTTCGCCGAAAAAAGGATTGAAATCCACATGTGCATGCATATAATCTGCGGTTTGTTTTCATCTTCTAAGATGACACAAGGAATTTGAAAGGGAAAGGCGGATGAAGTCGAGAATTCTGTTCTGCCTGCTTGCGCTGGCCTTCATAGCGTTCTACTCCGCCGGCATAGCCCTTGCCGCCGAGGAAGGCGGAGGAGGGGAGGAGGGCGAGGCTCCGACCAGGTCGTACACTTTCCTGGACATGGTGGAGGCAGGCGGGCTCGTCGGCCACATCATCATCCTATGCTCAGTTATTTCCCTGGCCATGATAATCGAGAATTTCGTGCATCTGCGCAGGGACAAGCTCATGCCGCCGGAAATACTGAGCGAGATTGAGGTGCTCTTCGAGGACGAGGAGTACGACGAGGCCCTGGAGCTCTGCGAGGCCGAACCGTCTTTCCTCACCAACGTCATCGGGGCGGCCCTGCCCAAGAGGGACCAGGGCTACCAGGAGATGTCGGACACGCTCACGGCGCAGACGGACTCCGAAGCCGGCAAGCAGTACATGAAACTCGCCTACCTATCTCTGGTCACGCAGATAGCCCCCATGCTCGGGCTGCTCGGAACGGTGCAGGGCATGATTGTCGCGTTCCAGAAAATCGCGACGTCCCGCGGCGCGCCCGAGCCCGCCGAGCTCGCGGACTCGATTTCAATGGCCCTCGTGACCACGTTCGAAGGCCTTTCGGTCGCCATCCCCGGCACGATGTTCTTCATATTCTTCCGCAACAGGGTTGCGAAGCTGGCCGGCGACGTGCTCGGCGTGACGCAGGACCTGTTCGAGCGGTTCAAGGCGGCGCCCTAGGAAATTGGTATCAAACGACCTGGATTTTTCGTTGATAGCTAGGTTCGAGGGCATGGATTAGTTCAGGAGGTTCCCATGCCGAAAATGCCCGAAGTCGAGTGCGAACTGAACATGACGCCGATGATTGACTGCGTGTTCCAGCTAATCATCTTCTTCATGCTCGTGACCGAGATGGCGCAGGCCGACCTTGAGACCATGGAGCTGCCGGACGCGTCCGAGGCGTCTCCGGACGACAAGCCCGAGAAGAACAGGATGGTCATCAACGTCACGAAGCGCGGGGAAATAAAAATCCGCAAGAAGAAGCAGAGCATACCCATGCTCAAAATCTTTTTGAAGCGCGAAGCCGACCAGGCCCGAGACCCCAAGGACAAGCGATTGTGCACCCGAGCATTGCTGATACGCGCCGACAAGGAAGCGGAATTCAAGTACATACAGCACATCATGCAGGAGTGCGTGCAGCCGGGGGTGGGCATCTGGAAACTGCTGCTCGCGTCCAAAGAACCCCAAAAGTGACGCGAATCAAAGTTCAATGAAGCCCTCCAGCGCGGAAACGTAAGGAGGAACAAAATGACGGAAGAAAAAAAGAAGCCCGCGGCGCCCGCGAAAAAGGAAGTTGCGGGAGGAAAAGGCAAGGACGGGCCTCCGACGGAGAAGAGGAAGAAAAAGGCCAGGAGGGAGAACCCCGCGTCGAAGGAGAAGGGCGACCTCCAGATGACGCCCATGATTGACGTGGTGTTCCAGCTCCTCATCTTCTTCATGGTCGGATGCCACTTCAAGACCTTCGAAGGCAAGCTCTCTGCGTTCCTGCCCAAGGACAAGGGGCTCATGAACTACAAAATCGAGGAGCAGGAACTGCCCATCAAGGTGCTTTTGCGGTGGAACGCGCCCAGGAAGCAGTGCAGGGTGACGGTGGGCAAGATATTCTGCGGGTACGACGTCGAGGGCATAAGCAAGGCCCTCGTCAAGGTGTCGCAGATTAAAAAGACGGGGGTCAAGAAGGCCGAGATTGAAGCCGGCGGCGACGTGCGCGTCGTCTGGGTCGTCCAGGCGCTCAACATGCTCATCAAGGCCGGGCTCTCGGAAATCAACTTCACCGGCGCGGCCAACCCGCTCGAAGGATCGTAGATTTCGGGCGAAGCCCGAAATCTACAATCCGTGTGCGCCTTTTTCCGCGCGTGCGCGCGGGAAAAGGCGCATGCAATTCCGCGAAGCAGGAGCCACACCGGGCTTCAATGAAGCCCCCTCGCTCGGTCGTATCCATGCGCAAACACCTTTGCGTCTTCGTAGGGGCGACCGGCCGGTCGCCTACGCGATGATCGGTCGCACTTCTTCATGATGTAAGTGTTTCTTTGTCCGGCCTCTGCGGCAGTCTCGTTCCTGGTGATTTCGCCCAATCTCATTCCGCACTTTTCCCCGTTTGGTTCCGGCTCGTCCGGGTTATGCGGAATCCATGCAACATTCGATTCTTCCCGAGCGTTTGAAATAGCGGTTCGAGGGCATGGAACAATGGGAGCCGGTCCCGGAGGCCGATTCGATATTGGCCCCGGAATCCGGGTCCCCGAGGAGGCCGACATGCCCCGAATGCCCGCCGTGGACTGCGAACTCAACATGACACCGATGATAGATTTGTATTTCCGATTAGGGCAAGTGTCCGGCCCTTCAAAATGCCCTAATCGGAAATACTCCAGCACGTGATGCAGGAGTGCGTGCAACCGGGCGTCGGGATATGGAAGTTGATGCTTGCATCGAAGGAACCGCGGAAGTGATGCATGGCGGTGCCGTACGGGGGCCTGAATCACTGCCGGAGATGTTCAAGGAGGCTTTAAATGTCTGAGAAAAATGAAAAGCAGGGGTTGTCGCGGTCCGGGATGGGGAAGGAGGACACGCAGGATGAAGGAATCGGAAGGAGTCCGGGCGATTATCGCAGGCCGAAGAAGCGGTCGCCGGCTCCCAATCCCGCGTCCAGGGACAAGGGGGATCTGCAGATGACGCCGATGATTGACGTCGTGTTCCAGCTCCTCATCTTTTTCATGGTGGGTTGCCAGTTCAAGACCTTCGAGGGCAAGCTCTCGGCGTTCCTGCCGCGGGAAGGGCTGGATCCGAAACAGCCTCCTCCGGTCGTCGATCAGGAAGTGCCCCTCATGGTGCATCTCAAGTGGAACGCGCCCAGACGGCAGTGCAGGGTGACGGTGGGGAGCATATTCTGCGGGTACGACTCCGAGGGGTTGCAGAGGGCGCTCGTAAAGGCGAGCCGGATAAGGCAGTCGGGGGTGAAGAAGGCCGAAATCGACGCGGGGGGCGATGTGCGCATCGGGTGGGTGGTACAGACGCTCAACATGCTGATTCGGGCGGGGCTCAAGGAAATCAACTTCACGGGATCCCCGAATCCGCTGCGCGGGTCATAACCCGGACGAGCCGGCACCCAGGGGCGAAGAGTCCGGAATCTTCGGGCGGCGGGCGGACTGATTTTTCTCTGATGTGCCGTCGGGCGATTTCATCGCGGGACTCACTTCCCTTATACACGAGTCTCATATTGCGTAAACGTTCCCGTTCTCGTACACGTACACGAATCCCACACGAAGCGCGGCAGTTCCATCCTGCAAGTCCTTCTAGAACCCCGCGACCCCCCTGCAGTACGCCGGCCCGACCGACCCCGCGCCCGACTCTTCATCGCTGGCCGGCACCCTGCAGGAATTAAAATGAAGTCTCGTCCGGTAATCCGTTTTCGCGCTGCGCCCCCTGGACAAGGGCGCGAAAACGCGAAAAATGATTCCCCCGTGACAATCCGGTGACACTGCCCATTATATAATATAGGCGTTCGGCGAAAGCGGTACGTGTACGCCTTCGCCCGGAGAATTTATGTTGACGTATTCCTGGTGTTCTGGTAGCGTGTTTTTTCCCGGCTTCTGGCGCCGGAAGAACCCGGAGACCCCCAACTTTCGAGGAGGTACAAGGTGAGGCGGCTATCAAAGTACGCGTGGATTTTGGGCCTCGTTTTCGGCCTTGCGGTTGCCGGTTGCGCGGCGACCGGGACCGATTCGAAAAGCGATCCCTGGGGAGACGGCAAACCTGCTGACACGGCCAAGGCTGCGCCCGAGGCTAAGGCGGGAGAGCCGGATGCCGAGGCTGCGGACGACGAGTTCGCCGCCCAGGGCGGCAGCGGGTCCGATTCGGGTTCCTCCTCCGACAGGCTCAAGGCGCTAGAGGCCGAGAAGGACCTTCAGGAGAAGGAGAAGGACTACCTCGTGGCGCAGTACCTCAAGTCAGCCAAGTCCCTTCTCGACGAGGGCAAGCCCTACGATGCGCTGGCCGAGGTGCAGAGGGCGCTCGCGGTGAAGCCCGACCAGACCGATGCAATCGAGATGAGGCACCGGGTCGAGGTCATGCTCGGGCTGCGTCCGGGCGAAGTCGGCTCGGCCACGTCGAGGATGGAGCAGCTGGTCAACGTGAAGATCGAGGAAGCCAAGATTGAGGCGCGGAACCACTTCTCCAAGGCGGAGGACTGCTACAAGGCCTTCGAGTTCGAGGAGGCGATTTCCGAGTTCGAGAGGGTGCTCGAGATTATCCGCTGGGCGCCCTACAACATCGACCTTGCCGGGTACCGGGAACGCGTGGAGGCATATCTGCACAGGTGCAGGAAGCTCAAGTCGCTCGAGAGGGCGAAGAGGCTGAAGGGGCTCCAGGCGAAGACGTGGGAGATTGCGAAGACGGAGGAGAGGCTTTCCAAGCGCCTCGAGATGCAGAAGGTCGAGCTCCTGTTCAAGGAAGCGGTGCTGCAGTTCGAGCAGAAGCACTACGTGCAGGCGGAGAGGCTGGCGCAGAGCGCGCTGAACCTCAACCCGCGCCACAAGCTGGCGAGGAGGCTCATCGAGGACTGCATCGAGGCCAGGCACATCTTCAACGAGAGGAAATACATCACGAACAAGGTCGAGGAGTGGAAGAAGCTCCTCGAGGATTTCGAAGAGACAAAGGTGCCCTATTCGGATACGGTCGTATGGCCCGATTACGCGCACTGGAGCGATGTCATGAAGCGCCAGAGGCCGGGCAGCGACCCCGGGCAGGAGGAGGAGGACACTGACGTCGTCCGGATCCAGTCCGTGCTCAAGAACCAGACGATAAGCTTCGATTTCGAAGAGACCCCGTTCAAGGAGGTCATGTCCTTCATCCGCACCACCAAGGGAATCAACATCGTGGTTGATCCGAAGGTGATGTCCGAGTTCGAGAGCTCCGGCAAGACCGTGACCCTCAACGTGGAGGACATCAACCTCGGCAACGCGCTCAACCTGCTCCTCAAGTTCCACGACCTTACCTACACGTTCAAGAACAAGGTCCTCTACATAACCACGCAGGAAGGGGCGCTAGGGAACGCGGTGCTCAGGCTGCATGACATCCGCGACCTGACGAAGAAGCTCGAGAGCTTCCCTGGACCCGAAATCGAGCTCAAGTCCGGCGACCAGGCCGGCGGCGCGGGACCGGCGTTCGGCGAGCCCGAGGAGGGAACCGGACCCATCCAAATCGAAGAGCTCGAGAACATGGTGAAGGAGTCCATAAGGCCCGAGAGCTGGGAAAACCCCCAGTTCAAGATAACGACAATCCAGGGCATGCTGCTGGTCTCGCATACGCCCGAGGTGCACAAGGAGATATCCGCGCTCCTCGACGACCTCAGGAAGTACTCCGGCCTGCTCGTAACGGTAGAGGCCCGCTTCCTGTCGGTCGAGGACCACTTCCTCGAAGACATCGGGGTGGACTGGAGAGGCCTCGGGAACGAGAAGGGAAGGGACGCCTACCTTGACGATGTCACGGTCGGCGTGGAGGACAACGCGGGCGGCCTCTACGACAACGGCGCGAACGGCAACCCGACCCAGCCCCCCTCCTCCGGCGTATTCCTTAACGAGCGTTCCGACGGCGACCTCCGCGCGCGCACTGAAGGCATGTTCGACAGGGGGCTGGGAAGCGTGCTCACGAGCACGGGCGGCATGTCCCTCCAGTACACATTAATCGATGACGCCGAAATCGGCCTCATCTTCCACGCGGTCGCCAAGACCAAGAGGGCGACGCTGCTCACCGCTCCCAAGCTCACGGCGTTCAACACCCAGAGGGCCAACATAACGGTCGTGAACCAGATTTCCTACGTGAAGGACTACGACGTGGAAGTCGCGCAGGCCGCGGGCATCGCCGACCCCATCATGGGCGTAATCCAGGACGGGCTCGTGCTCGACGTGAAACCCACCGTCAGCAACGACAGGAAATACATCACGCTCGAGCTCAGGCCGACAATCGCCACCCTGATTAGGCCGATGCCGACCTTCAGCACGACGCTGGGCATGATTGGATCCACGTCGGTCACGCTGCACATCCCTGAACTGGTCGTCCAGAAGGCGCAGGCCACTGTCCGCATCCCTGACGGCGGGACAATCGTGGTCGGCGGCCTCAAGCAGATCCGGGACGTGGACATGAAGTCCGAAATCCCCTGGTTCGCCCATATTCCGATCATCAACTTCTTCACGAGCCGGAAGGGCAGAAGCGTGGAGAAGCAGAACCTGATCATCATCATTCACGCCAAGATTACGGACCTCGGGGACGAAGAAGCTAAAATCCGGACCCAGTAGCCGGAGTCGAAAATGGACCGCATGCAGGGCTCGTCAGGGCCCTGCATGCGGAAACCAAGTTATCTGGCGAAGAGGTTATTCAGTATTCAATGTAATGGATAGCTGTCCGGATAGTGCCGGGAAAACAGCTGGAAATGCCTGAATTGAGGCTAAATTACGGCTGATTTCCCGGTTTTCCAGCCATTTCCGGCGAACTGGGGAATATGACATCGAGGGCATGCCTTTTGCACAATGCGAAAGGACCCCCATTTGCTCCGTGAGGAGGAAAGCGATGCGGATAGATACAAGCAAGATGAAAGCGGCGTTCGCGGCGCTCGCGGCCGCGCTTCTGATATTCTCCGGTTGCGCGACCCGCTCCGACGACGATCCGACGGGATTCAGGGTCATTGCCGTTTCGCCCTCGAACGGGCAGTCGAACGTGTCGACGACGGCGACGATAATGATTAGGTTTTCCGAACCTCCTGATCATCAGACGGTCATCGGAACGAACCAGATCATACTCGCCGACCAGTCGAACGCCATAGTTCCCGTGTCGTTCCAGTTCCAGGGCGAGAACCTGGTCCTCACGCCTGCTTCCCCGCTCGCGTCGTCCGCGACCTACGGAATAGCCGTGCGGCCCGGCGTCAGGGACATCTACGGCGACAACGTCGAACAGCCCTACGCGGCTCTTTTCTCGACGGGCACGGCGGTCGGCAGCATCCCGAACTGGCCTCCGTTCACCTTCAACGCCCCTGTTCCTGCGCCTTCGTTCCCGTCCGGAACATTCACGATGGTAGGGCAGCTGTGGCAGGCGAGGATGCGCCACGAGGCGATGCTCCTGGACGACGGCAAGGTGCTGGTGTGCGGCGGTCTCACGACTCCGGCGGTGACTTCGGCTACGAGGTCCGCAGAGGTCTACAATCCCGCGAGCAGGACCTGGGCGATCTCCAAGAGCAACAACAACAGGGGAATGCACTTCGTAAGATACGACCATACGCTGCTCAAGCTGACCAGCGGCCACGTACTGGTGATAGGCGGAGGAGACAACGTGTCCATCTGGGACACGTGCGAGGAATACAACCCCATAACCGACAACTTCTCGCTGTGGGGCGCGAGGCTCCAGAACCCGAGAGCGGGCCATACCAGCGCACTGCTCGCAAACGGCAACCCGATTGTAATCGGCGGCGTGGACAACACCGGGGCGACGCTTTCGTCGATGGAAGTCTTCGACCAGACCACGAACACGTGGGTCTACACGAGCAAGGGGATGGGCAGCCTGGGCGCGATGCGGGCGTTCCACAACACGGTCACGCTTTCGGACGGGAGCCTCCTGAACGCCGGCGCCAACATGAACAACGCGGACATCTACTTCCCGGGATCCGGGGCCGGCACGAACGGCATCGGGCAGTTCACCGGGACCCTTATGCCCTCGGGCCACAGCAACGGCGCGAGCGACACGCTAATCACCTCCGGCTACGGCGCGGGCCTGGTCGTAATAATCGGCGGCTTCCGCGTCGACTGGTACATCGACGCGGGCTTCGATTTCGCCCAGCTCTACGACCACAGCCAGGTTGTCACGACGCCGGCAATCAACGGGAACCGGGGCGCCTGGACGCCGGTCGGCCAGACCATGTTCCATGCGCGGCATTTCCATACGGCCAACAGGCTTCCGAGCGGGAAAATCGTCGTGGCGGGCGGCTACATAGGCCGCGGCCCCACGCCTCCCCCGGCCTCGCGCGGAAACCGCCAGCCGAACCTAATCACGACCACCGCGGAAGTGTTCGACCCGTTTGGACTCGGCTACAACGTCAACGCGCCGTTCAACGGCATAGACGTGACGGGAAGATTCACCTGGACACGCAACGCCGCAGGCACCCAGACCACGATACCGAACCTCATAACCGGAGTCACGGAACATACGGCCACCACGCTGCTGGACGGCACGGTGCTGTTGGCAGGCGGAGCGGACTACGTGTTCCCGGCCGCCTTCACAATCCGCCTGAGCTACATATACAAGGACTAGCGCAGAAACCAGCGAGCCGGGTCATATCCATGCCCGGCTCGTTCCGTTTCATCGATCCGGCACCGGCGCAGGGCCGTGCGCAGCAGCGCGGCGCGAGAAGGGGAAAGAAAAGGGATCTTCCGGTATTGCGCCCCAATATGCTAGAATCATGCCTGATTGGATGCGGAGGTTCCCAATGCGCGATTCTCCCGCCCTTGCGGCAGGTCTCCTCGCGGTCATGGTTCTCGCAGGCTGCGCCCACGGGACGCCATCGCCCTCGGGCCTCCACGTGGAATCGATTTCCCCCTCGGACGGCCAGACCGGCGTACAGACCTCCGCATCGGTGACCGTCACTTTCAGCAAGGACGTCTACCCCGGATCCGTGACCGGCTCCCGCTCGATTCTGGTCGTAGATTCAAGCAATGTCCTGCAAAGGGGCGTGTTCAGCGTGGCGGGCAACGTAGTCACCTTCAACCCGTCGGGAGGATTCGCCGCCGACACGACCTACGGGGTGGCGGTCAGGGAATTCGTCTGCGATATGGACGGCGGATCGCTCAAATATCCGAAGGCGGCCGTGTTCTCCACCGGGGCGTCGGTTTCGGAGATAGCGGGGTTCCCGCCGTTCGAGGAATACCCGGACGCTCCGGACATGGCCAGGATCAAGGGCTGGGCGGTCTCGGGCGACGCGGAGATTTCGGGATCGGAAGGCGCCGCGACGCCGTGGCTCAACGTGAACGTCAGGAACCTTTCGTCCGGCGGACCCGGCTTGAGCGTCAAGGCGGGCGGCGACGGATCATTCCTGGCCGTGATGGCCGGCGGCGCAATCGGCGACTCAGTGGAAGTGTGCATCAGCGACGAATCCACGGGAAAGTCCGGCCCCAGGGGCATGCTGGTCCTCGAGAAGGCGCCGGAATGGAAAGCGATGGCCCCGGCCGGGACGGCGCCCGAGCCGATGTTCGGCCAGTCGGCGGTATTCGACCCGCAGGGCGCGCGGATGATTGTGTTCGGCGGCGCCACGAACCAGACGGGCTTCGTGACGGTTTCCGGCAAGATATACGCGCTCGGTCTCGCGTCTCCGGGCTTCGAGTCCTGGAGCGAGATTTCGCCTTCGGGATCCGCCCCCGCCGCCAGGTACGGGCATTCCGCGGTCTACGACGCGGTCAACGGCCGTATGATAGTCTTCGGAGGCAATAACGGCCTCCTGGGCGTATTTTCCGACGTCTGGTCCCTGTCCTTAAGTCCGGGCTCAGAGGCGTGGACAGCCGTTTCACCGTCGGGGACTCCGCCGGCAGCGCGGGCGTTCCACTGCGCGGTATTCGACGCGGGCCGGGGCAGGATGATTGTGTTCGGCGGGGAAGACGCGGGGTTCCTCGCGCCGCAGCGGTTCTCGGACGTCTGGGCGCTCGAATTCATCCCCTCGCCCGCATGGGTGAAGATCGAGGCCTCCTCGCCGCTCGACTCGCTGGGCGGGCTGGTCTCGTTCCCGCCGCGCAGCGGGGCCGCCCACGCGTTCCAGGCCTCGCAGGGCAGGATGATTACGGCCTTCGGATTCGCGTCGGTTTCCGGCGTGCCGGTGCCCTTGTGGGACTCGTACGCGCTCGCCTTCGACGCTGCAGGGGCCGCGTGGAGCGCGCTCTCCTCGCCGCCGACCGAAACGGGGAGGGGCTACATGCCGGGGGTATGCGACCAGGCCCGTGACCGCTTCTACGCGTTCGGCGGGAGATCGGCTTCGGCGGCCTACGACGGCCTGTACATGCTGGATTTGGGCAGCGGGGAGTGGTCAGAGCCGGAGATACCCGCGGGAACGCCGCCGCAGGCCAGGTCCGAGCATTCCGCCGTGTGGGACGGGCTGAACGGGCGGATGCTGATCTTCGGGGGCAGGGCCGGGCTCAACGGCTCCCTCTTCAACGATCTCCACTCCCTGACCATGGAGTGAACCGGGATGACTGAAAACCGCGTGCTGAAGGGCATCTTTTTCGACATAGACGATACCCTGTACTCGACCACGGAATTCTCGCGCAAGGCGAGGGACAACGCCCTCAGGGCCATGATTCACGCGGGATTGAAGGTCGACTTCGAGGAGGCGAGCAGGGAGCTCGACGAGGTCATCTCCGAGTTTTCGAGCAACTACTCGAGCCATTTCGACAAGCTCATCGGCAGGTTCCCGGCATCGTGCATAGACGGCGTGAATCCCGCGATAATCGTGGCCTCGGGGGTAATCGAGTACCACCAGACCAAATTCGCCGAGCTGCACCCGTATCCCGACGTGCTGGAGGTGCTCAAGATTCTCTCCAGGACGGACCTGGTCCTCGGGATCATCACGGCGGGCCTCACGCTGAAGCAGGCGGAGAAGATAGTGAGGCTCAAGGTGTACGACTACCTGACGCCGAACGCGATTTTCATCTCGGAGCAGGTTGGGATCAGCAAGCCCAACGGCAAGCTCTACCTGAGGGCCTGCTCGTCATGCGGGTTGAAGCCGAAGGAGGCCATGTACGTGGGCGACGACCCCAGGAACGACATAGACGCGTGCAACAGGATAGGGATGATAACGGTGCGGCACAACCGCGGAAAGAAGTTCGAGAACGCGCAGGGCGCGACGGACCCGGCCTACAGGATAAACACCTTCTGGGATCTGCTCGGAATACTCAGGGCCGACTTCGGCCTGTCCGCATGAGGAGGGATAAGGTGAGAAGAGGATTCACGCTGGTCGAGATACTGGTCGTGCTCGCCATAATCGCCACGCTGGCGGCCCTGATACTGCCCAACCTGCTCAGCGTGTCGAACCAGAGCGAGGTAACGGAGACGCAGGCGACGATTGACGCGATATGCACGAATCTGGCAGCCTACGAGTCAGACTTCGGCGACTATCCCCCCTCCTCGCTCTCGGCATACGGAATCCAGACGAGCAACAAGGTCAACGAGGGGATTGAGTGCATGGTCGTGGGGCTCAGCACCAAGAACAAGAAGGGCCCCTACATGGACTGGCAGTCGAACCAGCTCGTCAACCTGGACGAGGACAGCCTGACCAAGAAGCCGTTCAACTCCTATTTGGGGAACAACAACCTCTGGGAGGTGTGCGACTTCTGGGGCAACGCCATGGTCTACATCCACCACCGCGACTACGACAAGAAGTTCAAGTGCGTCGACCAGGACGGCATCTCATTCACGGTGAAGGCGAGGAAGAGCAAGAAGCTGGGGACCTATTTCAATCCGACGACCTACCAGCTCTGGTCGCTCGGGCTCAACATGAAGAACGATGACGGCGCCGGCGACGACGTGAAGAACTGGAAGTCGGACGAGGAGGATGAGGACGCCCCTTCGGACGGGAAGAAGGAGCCGTGGGAGGACAAATGAACCGCATCCAAACGCGCCTCCGCGGCCTCACGCTGGTCGAGATTCTGATAGTCACCTCGATTATGGCCGTCCTCATGGGAATAAGCGTCGGATTCATCTCGAAGCTCAACCGCGTTGTGGGGCTCAAGGCCGAGATAGCGAGGGTGGACGCGGTGCTGAGGAAGGCCAGGAACACGGCATCCACCGACGAGACCTCGGCAGTGGTCCTGATTGCCCCGGACAGGAACTCGATTGCGGCCATGGTCGTGAAGACGGTCGGGCAATGGCACTTCGAGGACGAGATAACGACGGGTTTCGGGACGAACGCGTCGGTCTCGGGCCCCAAGCTCACCAGCCCTTCCGGAGGGAAAATAGGCAGGTGCTTCTCGTTCGACAAGGGCGGAACGATTAACTGCGGCAATCCCTCATCCTTCAACCTTCCGCTGGGGCTCACATTCGAGGCGTGGGTCTTTCCCGCGGACTCGAACCCCTGCGTGATTGCCCAGAAGGGCAAGGGGTTCAAGTGCGGCCTGGACGGAGGCAATTTCTACGCGAGGCTCAGGGACGTGGGAGAGGCCTCCTCGGCGCAGCGCCGCCTGTCCGTGCCTCCGGGGAGGTGGTCGCACGTAAGGCTCGATTTCGACGGTTTCAGGCTCCGGGTGTACGTGAACGGCGCGCTTGGCGGATCATACCCCAGGGAGCGGGAGGACAGGAAGAAGGGGGCGAAACCCGCGGCTCCCGAAAAGGCGTTCAGGTTCACTCCGGACGAGGATTCCGATTTGCTGATTGGCGGTGAGAAGGGCCAGTTCCGCGGGAGGATTGACGAGGTCCGCATGGCGGGAATCTCCGGCGAGGAGATCGAATACCTGTCCGAAGCCGTGCAGTTCATCGCGGAAGAGACCAGCGACCTGGAAATTCACTTCGACGCATCCGGCAAGCTTGATCCGGCGTGGCACGAAAAACCGGCCGTCATAGTCCTCGCATCCAGGGCTGAGAAGACGAAGAAGGAAACCATAACCCTGGGCATGACCGGCGTCGTCGAATGAAACCCCGCGAAGCCGACAACCCGCTGCTGTCCCTCTTCCGCGAGTTCCTCGCAGCGCACAAGCCCCCCGAATCCGTGGCCGTCGCCTTTTCCGGCGGCCCGGACTCGACTGCGCTTCTGGATCTCTTCGCATGCTCGATGGCCGGATTCGGGTTCTCGGTAACGGCCTGCCATCTGGACCACGGCATTCGCAAGGAGTCGGCTTCCGACCGCGAGCACTGCCGTGCACTGGCTTCGAAGCAGGGGATACCGTTCATCTCGGAGAGGATTGACGTACCAGCAATGTCGGCGGCGGAACGCACCGGCATTGAAGAGGCTGCGAGGAAGGCGCGATACGCGTTCCTGGAGAAAGCCGCCCTCGACACCGGATCGGGCTGGGTCGCGCTCGGCCACAACGCCGACGACCAGGCCGAGACCGTGCTCATGAGGATAATCCGCGGCTCGGGCTTGAGAGGCCTCGGGGGAATGAAGGAGGCCAGGCCGATTTCCGCGGCCAATCCGGGCATCCTGGCGGTCCGCCCAATCCTCCGCGCCTCGCGGTCCCGAATACTTTCATATCTCGCGTCGCGCGGCATCTCCTACTTGACCGACGGCACGAACCTCGACGAGGCGTACGCGAGGAACAGGGTGAGAAGGGTCCTTATTCCGCTTCTCGAGGAGAGGTTCAATCCATCCGCAAGGGAGGCGCTGAGGAGGATCGGGGAAATCGCGGCCGGATGCTGGGAGTCAATGCAAGCCAGGCTGGAGCCGGAAGCCCGCGGGCAGGTATTCGAATGCAGGGACGGCGTCTTCGTAAGCGACGCATTCCCCCCGGGGGCGGATCCCATGCTGCGCCATTTCGTGATTGATTTGGCGTTCCGGAAGGCAGGCGTTAAAGCGGCCGGGATCGGCCTCAGGCATTTCGCCGGGATTTCGAAGCTGATGGAATCCCTTCCGGGAGGTTCAGCCATGCTTCCGGGCGGCATGAGGGCGGAGAGGGTTCATGGAGGTCTTTTCATCAGCTGGCAGAAGCGCGTCCCGGAGGGTTTGAAAGCAGGGTTCGATGTTCCGCTCGCGCCCGGAGGATGCGCGGAAATCCCCGGCCCGAATCTTCAGGTCCATTGCTCCATGCCATGCAATCCCCCTGCAGCCGTCCGCGGACCGAGGGGAGGGAGCGTAGAGTTCGTTGATGCGGATTCGGTCCGCCCGCCGTTCCGGGTGAGAAGCAGGAGAAGGGGGGACAGATTTTGGCCGCTCGGATCGCCGGGAAGCATGAAGCTCAAGAAGTTCCTGAATCTCGCCGGGATAGGAGCGGATTTGCGGGACGACGTGCCTCTGGTTCTGGATTCGAGGGATTTGATTTTCTGGGTTGCGGGGACTCGAATATCCGAAGAGGTGAAAATCGGACCATGCACAGGCAAGGCGTTCAGGTTTGAAATAAGCGGCGGTGAAGGGAAACGGTTGGATTCATAATACTATATATAGTGGTTCATATTAAGCCAAACCCATATATGTAGTATACTTCACTGCTTCTTTGCCTTGGTGTCAAGCCACCATTTCTTCCAGTTCTTGAAATCGCCTTTCCAGTCCTTCCCGGTTATTTCGACCAACGCGTGGTCGAGTTCCCTGAGGACAGCCTCGTTGTCTTCGGAAATGCCGGCTTCGATTATGGGTTCCACCGAGTCGTGGGATTTGAGCCTTGCGAGCGCTATTGCCGAATTGTATCTGACGCGGGGATCCTTGTCCTGGATACCCTTCTTGACGAGAACGTCGAGTGCTTCGATATTGGCGATTACGCCGAGCGCCTTTGCGGAGTTGATTCTGACTCCGGGGTCGGAATCGGTGAGCATGCCGCAGATTTCGGGCACGATGTTTTTTTCGTTCATGACTCCGCAGATTTTCTCGAGGCAGATTACGGCCATTCTCCGGACGTATGGGTCGTCGTCTTCCAGGCTAGGGAGCACGGATTCCGCAGGCATCCGCTTGTAGGCGATTCTCGACAGGGCAAGGAGGGAATTTGACCTGACTAAAGGGTTTTTGTCCTTCAGAAGCTCGACGAGAATCCTGATTACGCCGGTATCCAGTGTGAATCCGATTGCGGCGGCGGACACTGCCCTTCTGTTTTCCGCTCCGGAGAGCATTCCTGCCCTGAGCGCGGCGAAATGGGCGTCGGCGATCTTCCTGATTTTCTTCTCGGTCTTCAGGGCTTCGACTTCGTCGCCCCTTGCGCTGCATTGCGCCCATTCCTCAATCAGGGCGTCGATGCCGGCGATTGTTTCGTCGTCGAGTTCAGCCACCCTGGCCGCGTCGCGGTCCTCGGGAGAGCTGCAGGCGGCCAGAAGGGAGAGGGCGGCGGAAGCCAGAAGCATATTCTTCATCTGAAATCTCGCTCCTTTGCGAATTTCGGACGTTTCCCGGCCAGAATCCAGATGCCACGACCGGCAATTCCGGGGAAGTCCGCTGGTCATGCCGATTGAACGCGCAATCAGGGCAAAGGTTTGGGCCTTGAAATCTCGAACAGGGTTCTTCCAACGCAATGAAGGGGATTCGACACGAAGAAATCATGCAGCCACGGCTCGCGGCCTGCGGTCGAATCCCTCTGCAGGACGAACAGGCCTTCCCGGGAAATCCAGGGTTTTGCCGAAAGGAGGCGGCAGAGTCTGTCGGCTTCGGGCATTCCGAAATCCGTATAGGGCGGTCCGGCGAAAACCACGCCGAAGGGGCTGCAGGAGAGGCTCGCGTCTGATGACAGGAAGTCCCAGACCGACTGCCGTACGACGGTGCTCTGCGATTCCGCGCCCAGCGAGGAGACGTTCTTTCTTATGAATTCGCACACGCGGGCATCGATTTCAACGAAGACGGCCCGATTGGCGCCTCTCGAGAGCGCTTCGAGGCCGACGGCGCCGGATCCGGAGAAGAGGTCGAGAAAGGAGCATCCGTCGATTGCGGTCCCGAGTTTGTCGAAGAGGGACTGCCTGGCGGCGTCCGCAAGGGGGCGAACGGGGCCCGATGGAGGCGCGGAAATCGTCATGCGCCGGTATTTGCCGGATATGATGCGCAAGGGCGGCTCCGGAACTGGCGTCAACCGATGAGCTCGATAATCCTCTCGAAGTCCTCGTGGGAATAGAAGTCGATTATTATCTTTCCTCCTTTGCCGGAGGACTTGATTCTGACCTTCGTGCCAAGGGAGCGCATAAGGTTCTCCTCGAGTTCGGCGATTACGGGTCTCGACTGCTGCGGGCGTTTCCGGGCGGAGGACTTCCGGACCGAGGATTCGGACGCGCGGACGTTCAGGCCGAGGCTGAGTATTTCCTTGAGCATCGAAAGGCGCTCCGCGTCTGTTTTCAGCGCAAGTATTGATTTGGCATGGCCGAACGTTATTGTTCCACGTGAAACACTGTCCTGTATTTCCTTGGGAAGGGCAAGGAGCCTGAGGTGGTTTGCGACTGCCGGCCTGCTCTTCCCGACCCTGGATGCCAGCTCTTCCTGGGTGATGCCGAGCTTGTCCATCATGTCCTTGAACGCGGCCGCGAGTTCGATGGGATTCAAATCCTTGCGCTGAACGTTCTCGACCAGGGCCATCTCCATCATCTTCCTGTCGGTCGCCTGCTTCACTACCGCGGGAATTGTCTCCATGCCCAGGGACATGCACGCGCGAAGCCTCCTCTCGCCAGCAATCAGCTCGTATCCCCCTTCGACGCGCCTCACCAGCACCGGCTGAAGAATGCCGTTCCTCCTTATCGAATCCGCGAGCTCCCTGTCGGCCTCTGCATCCTCGGCCTTTCGCGGCTGATAAGGATTCGGCTTTATCTTCGCCGTCTCGGCCTGCAGAATCTCCTCCGCTTGCCCCGATTCAATCCCGGAGATGAGCAAATCTATGCCCTTGCCTATCCTTTTCCTGTTCAAGCAATCCTCCCGCTTTACGCCAGGCGGAATCGACCCGCGACGCTCGAATCCGGCATGATTGCCGGACCGGGGCGTTGCCGGCAATCGCACGACTGCCGGCTCTCCGCCCGCGGAGAAATGATACAGCAAACGACACGAAATCTGGAAAGAAATCGTGCAAAACAGCGGCAGGCAATGTAGAATCCCGCGTTCCATCGGAGGCAATGAATGAACAAGGAATCGGTCTACAGGACAAGGGCTGTGTTCCATGGAGAGGTCCAGGGGGTGGGATTCCGGTTCACGACGAAGAGGATATCGCTGAATTTCAAGGTCTGCGGGTTCGTGAGGAACCTCCCGGACGGCACGGTGGAAATGGTAGCCGAAGGCATGGAACGCGAAGTCATGAGGTTCATCTCGGCTATAAATGAGGAGATGTCCGGAAATATACTGAAAACCGAGCTCCTGCCCGACCCGGGGCCTCCGAAATTCATCGGTTTCGACATAAAGCGCTGAGCCTATCCAGGCCGGCTGTCTTCGGGAAACAGAATACGGAAGCGGCAAATTTCCTAAATTCCACGGCTTTGACCTCGAAGTACTTCGCATTGAGGGCATTCAGAAGCGCATGGCTTGCGCCTGTAGTCTGCTTTTCCTGCCTGTCGACCGTATCTCTTGTCACTGCAACGAGATTCGGATTCGGCATGGAGAGCGGCATGATTCTGGAAACAGGAATCCATTCCGCGCTCCTTGCCGCATTCATCGTGATTCTTTTATCTGCCGGGCAGGTCACGGCATCCGGCGATTTCGGATCCGCAGGGCTTTTTGCATCGAGACATGCCGGAATGGAAGTCATTCCTGCTTCCACATTCATGGCTTCTGTGATCGTGTCGTCAGTATGCTTTCTGATTTCGACGGATTCGACCTTTGCCGTAGTCTCGGCAATATCTGGGAAAAGCTGTCTTGCGGCCGCCATGGCAGTCTCGACTGCAATCGCAATCGCATGCCTTGCAAAACTCGCAAGACCAGGGAGACTGGACCGCGCCGCCATGGCTATTATGGTTGCAGCAGCTGCATGGCCCGTGGTTGCAGCATGCATGACGAAGGAAACGGGAACGGAAGCCGGGTTTTTTTTGAAGGCAGGCTTGATTTCCAGCGTTCCCGGGGTTATACTTTTCGCGAGCGTTTGCGTTTTTACGCAGTCTGCGGCCCCGGGAATAGGCGGGATTGCCCTGTCAGCGGCCCTTTTTCTCGCGGGGAACATGAAGGGATTCATGCATCATGAACAGGCACAGGGGGCTGCCGGCGGATTGCTCTCAGCCGCTCTGGCGGTAATCCCGAATTTCCAGACAGCGACGCTTCGACAGGCGGAAGACTCGATTGCAGTGAATGCAATCGAAAGTACCGCATACGCCCTGCTGTTCGCAGCCGGGATGCTTTTTCTATCCGTGATTCTAATCCGCAGGAGGGCCGTTCTGACGGCTTGAAATGAAATACGGTGTCTTCGGAGACATTCACGGTAACCTGGAAGCCCTGAAAGCCTCGGTCGAGGCCATGAAGTCCCACGGAGCCGAGAAATTCCTGTGCCTCGGCGATATAGTCGGCTACGGCGCCGATCCGAGCAAGTGCATCGAAATCGTCCGCGAGCTTCATTCCGTAGTGGTTGCCGGCAACCACGACTTCGCGACCATAGAGAAGCTGAACATAGATTTCTTCAATTCATACGCGAAGGAAGCGGTAATCTGGACCCGCAAGAACATATCGAAACAGGACGTCGAATACCTGAGAAACCTGGAACTTGTGGCCGGAGTGGACGGGATAATCACCCTTGTCCACGGGTCGCTTAACTTCCCGGAGATGTTCGACTACATACAGACGAGCTACGACGCGCATCTGTCCCTGCAGGCACTGCAGACCGACATCTGCTTCCTGGGGCACTCGCACGTGCCGGTCACCTTTTTCCAGAAGCAGACGGTTTCATACACAATGGACAGCAGGATACAGCTGGGGCCAGGGGAGAAGGCGCTGGTCAACGTCGGCAGCGTGGGACAGCCGAGGGACGAGAATCCATGCGCATGCCTTGCTGTTTACGACTCGGATGAGAAGACCGCTGAAATCCTGAGGGTGCCGTATGACGTCGACCTGGCGGGAAGGAAGATTGTCGAGGCGGGCCTGCCCGAGATACTGGCGGAACGCCTGAGATATGGAAGATGACGGCCTATCTGAAAGGAATCATCATGGCACGGAAGAAGGATTCCCAGGAATCTGACAAGCACGAGGACGAGGGAAGAGAGATAGAAGAGAACCTCTCAAGGGCGGAGGGGGCGATTAACAGGCACCTTGGCGCCGCGAATGAGAAGTTGCTGGCCATGCTCAGCAGCATGTCCGAGCTTACGAGAAAGCGGGCGATGATTGAGATTGAGATGGGGAGGATTTCGGAGCTCAACTCCAAATTCGAGGACGAGGTGAAGACGCTGGAGGCCGGTTTGAGCGAGATCTCAGCGGTCAACGCGGAGCTGAAGAGCAGGAAGGATGGGCTTGCGCAGAGCCTGAAAGCCGTGGAAAAGGAGAATTCCGGCATGGAAAAGGCCGTTTCCAAGATGGAAGCGGATGTCGCGAAGCTCGAGGCAGAGCTCTCGGAAAACAAGAAGGCAGCGGCCGAACTCGAGAAGAAGAAGAACAGGCTTGCCGAGGACGTGGACAGGCTCTCGACCATCAAGGCCGAATACATGGAACGCATCGCCAAATTCAAGGCCATGCGGGAAGAACTGGTAAAGTAGGACCCTCATGGAAGACCCCGGCGAACGGAGGCCGACGCAGAGCCTGCTGGACAGGACGCGAAAGAGGATTGAGGCGCTCTGTGAATTCGGCGCCGACGCGTCTGCGCTGTCGGAAAAACTCGCGAACGCTGAAAAACAGCTTGTCGAAGGGAGCGAGGTCGAAGCCAGGCTGGCGATGGACGAACTCCTGATTTTCATGAAAATCCTATGCTCGGAAATCGAAAGAATGATTTCCGGCTCCTCGACCGGGGAAACCAGGGAAGTCGACAAACCTAAGACATCCGCGGGAGACAGTGAATCGATCGAAATGGCGAACGAAGCCTTCCAGCGCTGCCTCCATTCCTCGGCGCTAAGGAGGATGGTGGAAGTGATTGCGCTCGAGAAGATACAGTCGGTGCTGTCCGACGAATTCGTGAGCAGGGACGAGGTCGAGAAACTTCTTGCAGAAATGAGAGAGCGCCAGGGGAAAGAAAATGAAGTTGTTTGACGCCATAAATCCATTCGACTCAAGATATTACGGCGCGGACGAAGATTTTTACGCGCTTGCCTCGCCATATCTGTCGGAGGAAGCCCAGATAAAATACCAGATTCGCGTGGAGGTTGCGCTTCTCGAAGCGTTCGTGGAGATTGGGCTGCTTTCAGCAAAGGATGCCCCGAACCTCGACAAGCTGGAGCAGGAAATTCCGCCTTCGGAAGTATATGAAGAAGAGCGCATTACGCAGCACAACGTGAGGGCGCTGGTCAACTGCATCAAGAAAAGGCTGCCGGGAAAAGCAGGGGCATTCATTCATCTGACCGCAACTTCATGCGACATCACGGACACGGCAAGGGCTCTCAGCTTCAAGGAGTTCGCGTCAAGGGTTCTCGTCGACAAGGCGCTCTTCCTGCTGGAGCGAGTCATATCGCTGGCTAGGACTTGCGCAGGGACGGCCCAGATTGGAAGGACGCACGGCCAGCATGCCATCCCTACCACGTTCGGACACGCAATGGCGCTTTACGTATCAAGGATAGGAAAGCGAATCGAGAAGATAGCCGCCGCGGCCGAGGCAATGCCCGGGAAAATCTCCGGTGCAGTAGGCACTTATGCGGCCCAGTCGATTGTGTTCCCGGGCGATCCCAAGGCGCTCGAGCGGGCGGTGCTCGGCAGACTCGGATTGGCAATACCGGTATCGAACATAGCATCGCAGATAGTTGAACCGGAGTATACCGCCGATTTGTGCTATGGTGCGATATCACTGCTATCCGTGCTCGCGAACCTTGCAGACGACATGAGGCATCTCATGAGGTCGGAAATAGGGGAAATCGGGAAAATCGTCGATCAGGGACACGTAGGATCGTCCACAATGCCACACAAGGTCAATCCCGTCGACTTCGAGAACGTGAAGAGCCTGTGGAAGGCCTACATGCCGAGGATGATAACGGTTTTCAGCGACCAGATTTCAGAGCACCAGCGGGATCTGACCAATTCAGCGTCCGGGAGATTCGTGCCTGAACTATTGGGAGCGGTGGCCTACGCTGTCATGAGAATGCGCAAAGCCCTGGACAGAACGACGATAGACGGGGAGGCGATGAAGGCGAACCTTAATAAGGCAATGGATCAGTTTATCGCAGAACCGCTATACATTGTATTCTCTGCTAATGGTATTAACAATGGATATGAAATAGTAAGGGATGCGGCGAAAAGAGCAAGAGACTCCAAAAGGCCGCTGGCAGATACATTATCTTCGGATCCTGCCTTGAAAAAAGCGCTTTCAGGCCTGCCGGCGAAAGCTGCCGATACAATCAAAGCCATCATTAGGAATCCAGAAACCTATATCGGAATCGCTGAAAAGACTTGCCTGGAAGTGTGCGGCGTGTGGGAGGGGAGGATTGCCGCGATCAAGGAGTCGGTACGAGCCTTTGCCTAGACGGTTCCGAGCTCATGGGTCAAATCAGAGAACACTGAACTCAGTAGGTTTATCGTTGCAAAACAGCCTTCGGGCTGATAGCCTCACCGGTCACATTGCTGAATATCGTTAATGAATGATGGTGCTTTTTTTTTGGAGGATGAAGGTGCCGAAAATACAAGTAAGAATAGGTGAATCGCTTGAAAAAGCGCTGAGGAGGTTCAAGAGGGTGTGTTCGACGGAGGGGATTTTCAGCGACGAGAAAAGGAACCGTTTCTTCGAAAAACCCAGCGACTCGAAGAGAAGGGATCTGGCGGAGAAGAGGAGGAACATCCGCAAGGCCCTGCTGGGCAAGAAGAAGAAGAAGTTGAGTTCGCATCTCAGGTAGGCTCCAAATGCCCGTGGACTGCATATTCTGCCGCATAGTCGCGGGGGAAGTGCCGTCGGAGAAGATTTTCGAAGACGGCTCGGTGATTGTCTTTGCGGACATCAACCCCGCGACCCGGGGACACTGCCTGGTAGTCCCCAGGAAGCACAGCGTGAACATTCTAGACATCCCCGGGGAGGATGTATTGGCGGTGATTGCGGCTGCCAGGGAAATCGCCCGGGTGATGCCTTCGGCGCTTGGATGCAAGGGAGTGAACCTCTTCCACTGCGCCGGGGCGGAAGCATGGCAGGACGTCTTCCATTTCCATATGCACGTCATACCCAGGTACTCGAGACAGGAACTGAAGCAGGCCTGGTCGATGAAGCCGGGAATTCCGGCGGAAGTTAAGGAGGCTGCCGGGAAAGTAAGGGCAGCCATGGGCAGGAAATGACTCCCGGGAAGGGGCTCGAGCACGGCATGAACTCCATGCAATGAGGACCGTCCCCGGAGAGCATCCGGCGCCATGCTGCTTTGCACTTCCAGGCCAGCCTCGAGCATCGAAGCGCGCGATGGCGGAGTTCGAAATACAATTCGAGTCGGGAGCAGTGCAGGTCGAGATAGCGCCTGGGAAACTCGACGCCATGCTTGGCCGCCACGCCTCCTGCTCGGAAGCGCACGGATTCGCAATAATAGCGGATGAAAACGTCGCGAAGCTCTTCGGCCGGAGGTGCATTGAGGCCATAGGCGGAGCATCGAAGAAATCAGCCCTGATAAAGCATGCCCCGGGAGAACCCGCGAAGAACCTGAAGACTGTTGATTGCATCTACAGAGGCATGTTCAAAGCCTCGGCGGACAGGTCGTGGGAGGCAATCGCGATTGGAGGAGGGGTAACCGGCGATTTGGCGGGTTTCGCGGCTTCGACTTACATGCGCGGCATTCCGTACGTACAGGTCCCGACCACGCTGCTCGCGCAGGCGGATTCGTGCATCGGCGGGAAGGTCGGGGTCAATCACCCGAAGGCTGGAAAGAACATGATCGGGCTGTTCTCGCAGCCCGTCAAGGTGATAATTGATCCTGCGACCGTGCTGAGCATGCCCCGCCGCGAATTCCTCTCCGGATTCGCTGAGATAATAAAGCACGGGATAATCATGGACGGCGACTTCTTCTCCGAGATTGAACGGAGGGCGAAGGGCCTGGCCTCGGGGAATGTGGAATACCTGGCATCCGCGGTGGAGAGGTCGGTTCGTATAAAGGCTGGCATCGCAGCCGGGGACGAGATGGAGCGGGGAAAAAGGGCTCTGCTGAACCTGGGGCACACCATCGGGCACGCAATCGAGGCTTCGTCGCCGCCCGGGGCGGTGCTGCACGGCGAGGCTGTTTCCGTGGGCATCTGCGCCGCAGCGATACTCGGACGGAAGTACGCCGGACTCGATGCCGCTGATATGAAGAGGATAGGGAAAGCGCTGGGGAAATTCTCGCTTCCGGTTTCATGGCCTCGCGCGGCTGATCCGGCGCGAGCGGCGGCGGCAATTGCAAGGGACAAGAAATTTCGGCACGGAAAAGCGAGAATCGTGCTTCCCGAATGCATCGGCAGGGCGAGGATAGTCGAGGATTTCCCCCTGCAGGAGCTCATCGGGTTCGTAAGGGATTTCAGCGTTTCCGGCTGAAATGAGATCCAATCTGCCGGGTGAAGACTGCCCCGCCCATTTCGGGCGGCAAGTGACTGCCGGTCGTTTTGAGGTTCCGCGCATGCAATCTGACAGGCTTGCGGCCCTGCTTCTTCTGAGCCAGGTCGAGGGAGTGGGCTGGGCGCGCTACCAATCCCTCGTGAGGGCATTCGGAGACGAACGGGCCGTTCTCGCCGCAAAGGAGAAGGAGTTGCTCGAGGTCAGGGGCATCGGACCCAAGACGGCCGCCGGAGTCGTTTCCGCCGGAGATTTCGACGCAGGGAAGGAGATATCCGAAGCGGTCGCGGAAGGAGTCTCCATCGTTCCATTCTATTCCCCCTCGTACCCTGGAAGACTGCTCGAAATCCACAATCCGCCCCTCGTCCTTTTCGTCAGGGGAAGGCCGGAATCGCTTTCGCTGCCTTCGGTCGCTGTGGTGGGCACGAGGCAATGCACCCATTACGGGAGAAGGCAGTCGTTCGCGTTCGCTGCAGCCCTTGCAGGCGCCGGACTTGCGGTCGTGTCCGGACTGGCGAGGGGCGTGGATACAGCGGCTCACGAGGCCGCGCTGGAGGCGGGAGGCGCGACCGTCGCCGTGCTTGGGTCAGGCGTACTGAACGTCTATCCGGCGGAGAACTCCGGCCTTGCGGACCGCATCTGCGAAAAGGGGGCGGTGGTCTCGGAGTTCCCCCTCAGGGCCAGGCCGGACCGGTCGAATTTCCCGAGGCGGAACCGGATTATCTCCGGCCTTTCGCTCGGGGTCCTTGTCGTCGAGGCTTCGTTGAGGAGCGGAGCGCTGCTGACGGCGCGGTGGGCGCTCGAGCAGAACCGGGAGGTTTTCGCCGTGCCCGGAAGGACCGACTCCGCCCAGAGCATGGGGACGAACGCCCTCATAGCCCGAGGCGCGAAGATAGCATGTTCCGTGGATGACGTGCTTGACGAACTGCCGCCCGGAACCGCGACCGCGTCCCCGGCACGAAGCCCCGGAACCGCCGCTCCACCGGCGCTGACTTCGGAGGAGCAGGCGGTGCTGGACAGCCTGAAGCCCGATCCTGCATGCATAGAGGAAATCTCGGAGATAACCGGGATTGCCGTCGAGAAGGTTGCGTCTGCGCTGTTCTTCCTCGAGATGAAGCGAATCGTGCGCCAGTTGCCGGGGGGCGTGTTCGAGTCGAATCAGCGTGCGGGAGGGAAGAAATGAAGGATGGAAATCAGGAAATTTGCCATGTCCAGAAAATGACAAACTCTTTTCAAAGCCGCAAAGAGGCGCAAAAAGCGCAGGAGGGTATGAAGCGGATAAGCGCTGGTTGTGGCAGCCACCGGAAACCGTGCTTTCCGCATGGAAGTGGAAGGCTTGTTGCCCGGTCAAGGCTTGGAAATCACCAGAGTGCCGGTCGAGGACTTGACCTCGAAGCCCGCGTGGCGGGCGATTTGGGTTATCGCGGCTTCGCAGGTGGCAGCCCTGACGCGCATTGTCACGAGGGCCTGCATGCCGTCGTCCATCTGAATCCTGACGTTCCCGACCCTGGCCAGGGCTTTTATCGTCCAGGCCGCGTCCTCTTCGTGGATTTTGAGGTCGTACGCAACGCGGGTTGAGAGTTCCAGGACCGGCGCGTCCATGCTCATGCCCTGCCACAGCGCGTCGTCGAGCTCGAGAATGTCCCCCACCCTCCCGAGCGCCGGTATCGGATACACGTTCCTGACGTCGAACTCCCTGTTCATTTCGAGAACGGGCTTCTCGACCAGAAGGGTCTTTCCCGTGACCGCGGCGAAGTAGCGGAGGAGCGCCTTCATGTCCTTGCCGCGAAGGTATCCGTCCTGGATTCTGAATATCACTTCCATGACCGCGTCTTCGGACGCGTAGGCGTCGAGGTTGTTTTCCCTGGCCGTCTCCTTCGCCGTCTTCTGGAGGAAGCAGGCTGAGGCCATACCCAGGGCGGCCAGCTCCCGGGCTGCGTCATCCTTGGCCCTTGCGTCGCCGAGGAGAAGCCTCGCCGCGTTCCGGACGACCTCCGGCTTCTTCCTGACGGAGTCCTTGGTCGGGGCCGGAATCACGCGGACGTAGAAGGCGTCGGCCTCGCTGAAAACGTCGTCTGGAGCCTGGGCGAGTTCCTTCTCGTCGACGGGAGGCTTCGGGAACTTCTCGGGGGAGGCTGCGGTCCCGGCGGAATCGACCTTCGGATAGCCCGAATCGTCGGGACAGCCGGGCTTTTCCGGGCAGCCGGCGGACAGAGCAGCCGAGAGAATCGCGCAAAGCAGGACGGCCCCATGCCTGTTCATGCGATTTCCTCCAGGATTTCCCCCATGGCGTCGTCCACAGTCCCGGAGATCTTCATGAGCGGAAGCAGTCCCATGAGCCCCATGACGTTCTTCACGTTGTCGCTGGGGTTGACGAGGCGCATCTTGAACTCCGAGGCCGTCCTGGCAAGGACGGAAATCCCGGTCGAGTTGACGTAGGTCACCTTTTCGAGGTCCACTACCACGGCCTTGAAAAGGCCGGACATCTTCTTGAATACCAGATCGATGTACTCGTCCGCTTCCTTGCTCTTGAATTCTTGGACCTTGATTGTGAGGTGGAGGATGTTGTCGATAATCCGTATGTCGAAGTTCTCGACGTATTCCTTTGCGATTTTGGCCGCAGCCACCATCGACGTGAGAGTCCTGGTCCTCTTTATGGCGGTCGAGGGTTTCCTGGCCGCGGCGGAGAGATCGAACACCGACTCGATTTCCTTGTCCGATATGGCCGACCTGAGCATGGATTCCAGTATTTCCCTGGGAGTGTTGTAGATGCGCACGCACAGGGGCAGGGACTTGATTTTCGATTTCAGGGTCCTCGGCTGGAAGAACGTGAAGACACCGTCGCCCTCGACCTCGAGAAGAGTGATGGACCAGTTCCTGATGTCCCGGTCCCTTGCCGAAAGGCCGTCGACGAGCTGGTACTGCTTGCCGTTCGCCGTGAATTTTCTGAGCCTGGTCGCGTCCATGTTCCGCTTATCTATGATGCCGCGCCGGCCCGGCCAGGGCGTTCGGGCCGGCTAACGCCGCGCCCGCCGTCGCCGGACGCGGCTTGGGCATGAAACGCCGGGAAACCGGGGGAAAACGGCCGGATTCGGGTCCGGAGATGACTATATTTCAGGCGTCATGGGTTTGCAATCAAAAAGCGATGGATGCCTGATCCGCTGCGATGGGCGGAAAAGAAGAGGAAATTAAAAAAGCGCGATCGGTGTTCCGTCGCGCCTGGCATCCGAGTCCCGGCCTGCGGGCTATATCCCGTCCAGGTCGAAGTCCTTGAAGTCCTTGATCATCTGCTCGTCGTTGTACATGCCCTTGGACTTGAGCTCGATCATCTTGAGCCAGCTCAGGTACTTGAGCTCCTTGTTAATCGAGTGCAGGTCCTTGAGCGTGGCGATGAGAAGCTCCGTGAACCTGTCAAGGTCGTCGCGGGTCTTCTTCTCGCCCCCGTGGAAGTTCCTGTAGTCGTCGTACATCAGCATCGCCGTTTCCCCCCTCTCAAGGAAGAAAGGCACCTTGACATTATCATCGGAAGGAAGAAGCGCGGTCTTTAGCAACTTGAGGCCCAATAGCCGGAAATCTTGCTTCCGCGGCAACTGAGTGCCGCGGCTACAGCACCCCCGCGATTGAATTCGCTTCGATTGCGGCTCAGCGGTAGAGGGATAAATCCGTATGGAACTGGGCCGCGAAATCGCCAGGTCTTGTCCCGTACAGATCAGCTGATTTGCACCCACATCTGTCCGGGTTGGCCGGTCTGGCCGGCGCCGTTCTGGTCGATGTTGTCCAGCCAGTTGGCAGCTCCGTCGCCGTTTGAGTCGCCGAGAGCCGCGTTCCACGGCGGGGCGTTCCCCGGACCGGCGTAGGTGCCGGCCGCATTCGGCCAGAAGAACGGGATTATCAGCGGCGTGATGGCGAAGACCCTGATTCCCGACTTGCCGTAGCTGGCAGGGAAAGCATAGATGAGGTACCTGCTCTCCGTCAGCGTGATGTCGACGGCGATTGGGAAAGCGGCGGTTCCTCCCGCCAGGGCCGTGGGCAGGTAGCAGATGAAGAGGTATCCGCTTCTCGCCGTCTCGTTGGCCGCGGTCGCGTTGGCGAACGATCCGTCTATGAACGGGTTGCCGGCCGCGCTCTTTATTCCCAGCCCGCCCGCATTGTTGATACGGAAATTCCCGAGACCCGAGAGCTCCGGAAGGAACCCGTATTCGCCGTCTCCGTTGAGGTTGAGGTCGATGATGGACGAGGATTTGAAGGCTTCCTGGGCAGAGCAGATGCACTTGAGAGAGCCGATTGCCGAGGTCTCGTTCGACATGGCCTTGGATCTCAGCATGCCCGGTATGGCGATGGCGGCGATTATTGCAATGAGAGCGATGACGATGAGAAGCTCGACGAGCGTGAATCCGTGCTTGCGCGGCCTCATTCCATTCACGTCCGAAGCATGCAAAACAGGCACCCGGGGAAAGCCCCGGGTGCCGAAGAATCAAGACAAAGAAACCGTTAGCCGATTGGCGCCCATGCGACCGCGAGGTCGGCGTCCTGGCCGGTCTGGCCCGCAGTCACGAAAGTGCCCGTGCTCCAGTTGGCAGCAGTGGCGATTGCCGCAGACCATGTCGGCGGGTTGGTCGTTCCGGTCACCGGAGCGGCCCCGCTGTTCGGGTTCTGCATCACAGTGCCCTGCGGGGAAATCGCGAACACGCGGTTGCCCGTCCTGCCTGCCGTGATAGGCCACCCGTAGCAGATGTAGTTCTCTTCGTTGATTGCAGCCTGCGCGTTGGTGGTTCCCACGGCCGCGCCGTAGACGTTCGTGCCGCCGCCGCCGTTGTCGGCGTTGCACAGGAACGTGGCGAACTGGTACCCGCTCTTCGCGGACACGTCAGCGTTGAAAATGCCCGGGATGTAGGGCGAGTTGGCCACGTTGATTGCCGAAATCCTGCAGTTCTGGTTGCCGGACATCTCGACCAGGAATCCGTACTCTCCGATGCCGTTGCGGTTTGCGTCCACGCATGCGGCCGTGCGGAACTGCTCCTGGCCCGCGGAGATTGCTTTCAGGGTCCCGATTGCCGAGGTCTCGTTGGCGCCGATGCGCGACCTGAGCAGCTGCGGGATTGCAATCGCCGCGATGATGGCGATAATCGCAATCACAATCATCAGTTCAATCAGTGTAAAACCTCTTCTCCTCATTTCTTTTCCTCCATAAGATGTTAAAAAATGTTGTTGTTGCTTCAAGCCCTTAACTGAGAGCCCTGACCTCCTTTCACGCTGGGTGCAGCAAAGCATGTGCCGGAACCATATATAGGCTAATACTACTTAACTTCAAAACAGATATCAAGTTAAAAAATACTCAATATGGCTTTTTTTTCTCAAGCTTCTTACTTTGACAAAATTGTTATTTTGGAGTGGTTTTAGTGACAAAAATTGTCACCCGCAAGCCTGCAAATCCATGACCGCCTGCATTGCTCGGCAAGAGTCCGGCTCGTCCGGGTTATGCCAAGGCCTATTTCCTCACTCCGTACTTGCCCGCCTTGTACCTGAACGATCGGAAGCTCATGTTCAGGAGCTTTGCCGCGTTCGTCATGTTCCCACCGCATTTTCGCAAAGCCTCGAGCATATATCTCTTCTCGATGTCCGCAAGCTTCTTCTCTATGTCTATTCCTTCTTCAGGTATTCCTGCGTAGAAGAACCCTCCGGACTTCGGGAGCGACGGAATCCTGCCGACTATGTCGGCCATGCCGATGACCTCCTCCTCGCACAGCGTCACGGCGCGCTGGATGGTATTCTCCAGTTCCCTTACGTTGCCCGGCCAGTCGTACTCCATCAGCGCGGCCATGGCGTCGGCGTCGAATCGCGTGACGGTCTTACCGAGCCCCCCTGCGTATTTCGCGAGGAAGTTGCCCGAAAGCAGCGGTATGTCCTCCTTCCTCTCCCGGAGAGGCGGGATGTTTATCGGGATCACGTTCAGCCTGTAATACAAATCCTCCCTGAAAGCGCCCTTTTCCACTTCCCTCTTCAAATCCTTGTTCGTTGCGGTGATGAACCTCACGTCCGCGTGCTTCTTGACCACTCCGCCCACGGGCAGGAATTCGCGGTCCTCGAGCACCCGCAGGAACTTGACCTGGAGCGCGAGGCTCATGTCGCCGACTTCGTCCAGGAGCATGGTCCCCCTGTCGGCGACCTCGAACAGCCCCTTCTTGTCGCTGACGGCCCCGGTGAACGCCCCCCTCACGTGGCCGAACAGCTCGCTTTCGAGAAGGCTCTCCGTGAAAGCCCCGCAGTTGAGAGTGATGTACGTCTGCTCCCGCCGGAGCGACCCGTAGTGCAGGGCGCGGGCCACGAGCTCCTTCCCCGATCCGCTCTCGCCCTGGATGAGCACCGTGCTGTCCGTGGGAGCCACCCTCCTTATCAGGCCGAAAATGCTCTGCATGCTCGCGGAATGGCCGATGATGTTCGTTATCTTCCCGACCTCTGCGTCCGGAGTCGCGCGCGACGACTCGAACAGCCTCTTCAGGTTTACGGCCCTCGCCACGGTCGCCTTGATGTCGCGGTTGTCGAACGGCTTCTTTATATAGTCGTATGCCCCGAGCCTCATGGCCTCCACCGCCGAGTCCCACGTGGAATACGCCGTCATTATGATTACAAGCGACTTCGGGTCCTCCTTCTTGAGGAGCCGCAGAAGCTCGATGCCGTCCATGCCCGGCATCTTGAGGTCCTCGAGCACGAGGTCGAAAGGCCGCCTCCGGAACAGTTCGTACGCCTCCTGCCCGGATCCGGCGGTGTGGACGGCGTACCCCTCCTTCTCGAGCATGACGGACAGGAAAATCCTCATGCTCTCCTCGTCGTCCACCACCAGCACGTTCCCATGCGGATTTAGGTTCGTCTCGATCTTCATGCGCTTAATACTGATTCCAGGGAGGGGAATAATCAACCCCTTTCCGCGCAGTGCGCTGGGTTATGTCCCGGGTTTCCGACTTTGGACTTTGGACTTCGAACGTTCGACTCTACAATCAGAGCGTCATTCAGGTCGTGAACCGTGGTCAAGAGAATCGCGATAGTCCAATCCTGCTACATCCCCTGGAAGGGGTACTTCGACCTCATCAACCTCGCGGACGAATTCATACTCCTGGACGACGTGCAGTTCACGCGCAGAGACTGGAGAAACCGCAACATCATAAAGACCGCAGCCGGTCCGAAATGGCTTACAATCCCGGTCGAGGCCAAGGGCAGATTCGCGCAGAAGATAAAGGACGTCAGGATTTCGGGCTCGGAATGGCGGGCGAAGCACTGGAAGACCATCCAGAGGAACTACGCCCGCGCCTCGCATTTCAGGGAATTCGCGGGGATTTTCGAGGAACTGTATCTTAGCGCTTCGGAGACGTCGCTCAGCCTTACGAACCTCTCCTTCATGAAGGCGGTGTGCTCAATCCTCGGCATCCGGACGAAGCTGTCCTTTTCCATGGACTATGGCACCGTGGACGGGAAGACCGAGAGGCTGGTGGACCTTTGCAGGAAGACCGGCGCCTCGGAGTACATTTCCGGGCCGAGCGCGAAGGGATACATCGATGAAAGCCTGTTCGAGAAGGAGGGGCTCAGCCTGACCTGGATGGACTATGGCAGCTACCCCGAATACCCGCAGCCGCACCCTCCTTTCGACCACCATGTCTCGGTACTGGACCTGATTTTCAACGCGGGATCCGATGCGCCCCGGTTCATGCTCTCCTTCGGGAAAGCGAAGGGCGCCGGAAGCCGCGGCGGCTGCGCGGCAGCTCCATGCCCCGGGCCGGGTCCGGCAGGCGGTGCGCGCGCAGTGCCGGTCGACGAGACCAGGCTTATGGACCACCAGAGAACGGGCAGGACGCTGACCCTGCCGCATGCAGGCGCGGGGCATGCGCTGGCGCACTGGGCGTCCGAGACGCCGGACAGGGCTTTCTGCCTGTTCCCGGGATCGCGCATCCAATCCTGGACGTTTCGTGAAGCGGAACAGGCCGCGGCTTCGGCGCAGAAGTTCCTCCGCGAATCCGGCGTCGCCCGCGGCGACCGGCTCTGCGTCCTGCTCCCGAACTCGCCGGAATTCGTCGCCATGTATTTCGCCGCGCTCGGCGCCGGAATCACATTCGTTCCGATAAATCCCGATCTCTCCCCGAGGGAGGCGGCATACATCCTCGGGGACAGCGGAGCCCGGGTGCTCGTCCACTCGGAAGGCCTCGGTCCGAAAGCTGCGGAATCCGCCGCCCTGGCGGAAGGGGTCGTCCTCGCCTGCTCGGGACAGGTTCCGGGAGTCGGGGTTCCATGCGCGGGAATCGCGCCTTTGTTCGAGACCTCCGGCGGCGACCTGTACTCTCCCGCCGTCGTCATCTATACGTCCGGAACGACAGGGAACCCGAAAGGCGCGGTCCTGAGCCAGATGAACATCGTGGCCGACGCGGCGGCAATCGCCGGATGGATGCATTTCGACCAGACAACGAGGTCAATCTGCATACTTCCCATGTTCCACAACAACGGCCAGATCGTCACGCTCATGGCTCCGCTCTGCGCAGGGGGATCGACAATCGTCCTCGAGGGCAAGGTGAGCCTGCTCTCGTTCTGGGGAGTGGCCGCGAAGCACGGCGCGTCCTGGACCAGCGTCATGCCGTCGATTCTCTCCATCCTTCTCCGCCACAGGAGGCCCGGCGATACGCAGGCTGCCCTCAAGGGCGTGATCTGCGGAGGGCAGGTCCTGATTCCGCAGGTCCAGGCGGATTTCGAGGCGGCATTCGGCGTCCCGGTCTTCGAGGGCTTCGGACTGACCGAGACCACGTCTTTCGCGTGTTTCAACGATTTCCCGGCATCTGCGAGGGTCCCCGGCTCTGTCGGAAGGCCGCTGCCGGTCAACGACATGGGGGTGTTCGACGACGAAGGCAATCCGGTGCCGCCTGGCGCAGAGGGGGAAATCTGCATAAGGGGCATAAACGTCGCGTCCGGCTACATCGGACTCCCGGAGGTTAACGCGCGGGCGTTCCGCAAAGGGTGGTTCCACAGCGGCGACTTCGGGACGGCCGACGCGGATGGCAGGTTCCGGTTCCTCTGCCGCAAGGACTTCCTCATAAAGAAGGGCGGCGAGAACATCTACCCCGCGGAACTGGAGAACGTGCTGTTCGCACACCCGGCCGTGGCCGACTGCGCCGTAATCGGGATTCCGCACCCGCTGCTCGGCGAAGACCTCTGCGCCTTCGTTAGGCTCAAGGAAGGCTTCAAAACGGCGCCGGATGAAATAAGGGGCTTCTGCGGCGGCAGAATAGCGCCGTTCAAGATTCCCGCCCGCATCGTGGCCGTCAACGACCTGCCCGACCTCAGGGAAATCCCGAAGGGCCCCACGCAGAAAATTTTATACAGGAAGCTCAAGGAATATTATCTGGCGCATCTCGCATAGCCCTTTGCTAGTTCCGAGGACTTTTTGATCCTGATTGACATGATTTGCGTTCTGATTCACATGATTCAAAGGGAATGGGGGTGAAAATCCACCCCCTTCAAATAGCCGAGGCTCGACCATGATAATCAGTGCCGCCGGCCCAGGCTTTTTCGGCGGAGTGAATTTTCCGTTCTTCCCCAATATAATCATGTAACTCGGCTGGGAAATCATGTAAATCAGGCTCAAGAGAATTTGGTGATTGGGCTGGCCGGGAGGATTCGGAATCCGCGGTGAAAGGAATATGGAAAAGAAAGTCAAAGAGCTCATGGCCGAAGTCCTTGGAATCGACCCCGCGGCGGTTGGGGATTCCACGGCCTTCGAGACCGTCAAGGGATGGGATTCGCTCCGCCACATCGAGCTCGTGTCGAGAATCGAGGACGGATTCGGAGTCCGCTTCGAGGTCGAGGAAATCATCGGGATGGTGAGCTACCCGAAGATACTCGCAATCCTGAGGGCCAGGGGGGTGCGGGATGGAGGTTAGGGACTGCCCGGTGCTGGTGACCGGAGGCGCGTCGGGCATCGGCAGACAGCTGGTCGGGAGGCTTTCGGCGGAGGGCGCGAAACTCGCGGTGCTGGACTCCGACGCGGCGATGCTCGACAGGCTCGGGATCGACGTGCCCGAGGCGGCCCGGTTCCTGTGCGATGTGGGCGATTCCTCGGCCGCGGAGGCGGGGGTCAGGGAGGCGGCGGACAGGATTGGGGGCATCGCAATCCTGATTAACAACGCGGCAATCGCCCGCGACGCGCTCCTCGTGTCGGTGTCGCCCGCGGGGATTTCCACGCACGGCGTTGCCGACTGGGACGCCGTAATCCGCACGAACCTGAGCGGCCCGTTCTACGTGGCTCGCGCCGCCGCGGGAATCATGGTCAAATCCAGGACGCGCGGGCTCATAGTGAACATGAGCTCCGTGACCGCGTCCGGGAACCAGGGCCAGTCGGCCTATGCGGCGTCAAAGGCGGGAATAGAGTCCCTGACCGTGACCTGGGCCAGGGAGCTCGCGAACTTCGGGATTAGAGTGGCCGCCGTGGCCCCGGGATTCGTGGATTCGGGCATAACCGCGAGGCAGATGAACGAAAGCCTGAAGAAGATGTGGGTGGGTCGCACGCCGCAGAGGAGGCTCGCGACCGCGGAAGAGGTGGTTGACGGCGTGATGTTCGTCATCAGGAACGACTTCTTCTGCGGCCGCGTCCTGCGCATCGACGGAGGAGTCGCCGTTTGACGAAGCCATACGCAACCGACTTCGCAGGGCTTTCCGGCCGGTCGGCGGAATACTACCGCCTGAAATACGCCGAACACGGAGATTCGCCGCGCGGCATGGACTGGAAGGACGCCGAATCCCAGGAACTCAGGTTCGAGACAATCGCCAGATACATCGGATGGAAGCCTGCTCCATCCGTCCTCGACGTCGGCTGCGGAAACGGGGAATTCCTCGCGTTCGCGGGAAGGAAGGGGTTTTCCTGCGATTATTTCGGCATAGACGTATGCGGGGAGATGGTGGAGGGGCTGGCGAGGCGGTTCGGGAAGGGCCATGCCGCAGTCCTGGCCGCGGACCGTCTGCCGTCCCTCGGCAGGACCTTCGACTACGCGGTCGCCTGCGGGACCTTCCACGTGAAGCAGGACGCGCCCGACGAGGCATGGGCGGCCTACGTCGCCGCGTCCGTTAGGGCCATGCATGCCTCCTGCGCGAAAGCGGCGATTTCCACCTTCATGTCCGAGCGCGCCGACAAGAGGTACGGACGGCTGCATTACCCGGAGGCGAACTGGATTGCCGCCCTCGGCAGAAGCCTTCCGGGAGCGATGTTCATAATCGACCACAGCTACCCCCTGTACGAGCTGACGGCAGTGTTCCTCAAAACCTGATTGCGGCGGCGGCTCATGCACGTCCGGAGAAACAGATGAAGAAGAAGCTGGTCGTATTCGGGCTCGCCGAAATGGCGAAGGTCGTTCATTTCTACTTCACCAAGGACGCGCGCCGCGAAGTCGCGTGCTTCACGGCCGACGCCGCCTTCGTGAAGCAGGACTCGTTCCTCGGCCTGCCCGTGGCGCCGTTCGAGGAGATTGAGAAGCTGTATCCGCCGGACGGGTTCGACATGTTCATTGCGACCGGCTATAGGAACCTGAACATGCTCAGGGCGCAGAAGTGCCGCGAAGCCAGGGAGAAGGGATACGCGCTCGCCTCCTACGTGAGCTCCAGGGCATCGGTGTGGGATGACCTCCAGGTCGGCGACAACTGCCTGATTCTCGAAGGCTGCACCCTCCAGCCCTTCGTCCGAATCGGGAACAACGTGTTCGTCTGGACGGTATGCCATTTCGGCCACGACGTCGTCGTGGGCGACGACTGCTTCTTCTCGTCCCACGTCGTCACATGCGGGGGCGTCTCGATTGGATCGCGCTGCTTCATAGGCGGAAACTCGTTCATCAGGGACGGCGTGAAAATCGGGGAAGAGAACATAATCGGCGCGCAAGCCGTCATCCTGGGCGACACGAAGAAGGGGCAGGTCTTCATCGCCGAGAGGACAGGGCCTTACAGACTGGATTCGGCGCAGTTCATGAGGTTCATGGACATCTCCAAGCCTTGATACGGGCGGTTTTTCTTGCGCGACACAGGATTCAGGACATGAGGAAAGACTCCGAACTCGACTCGCAGTGCATGTCGTACGGCAAGGCTTATCCGTACGCGGAAGAGAGCCTGCTTTCCATCAGCTGGTGTGCGGACCGCATCATGGAACTCACTCCGCCCGCCACGCAGCGCACCCGCCTGCTCGAGCTCGGAATCGGCTTCGGCTGCTCCACCCCGCGCCTGCTCGGGAAGTTCCGGAACATCGTGCTCGTGGACGGGTCCGCCGATGCCATCGCCAGGTTCAGGAAGAGACATCCCGACCTGCCGCCCGGCGTGGAGATCGTCCGGTCCATGTTCGAGGAGTTCGAGGCCGGATCACGCTTCGACGTAATTGTCATGGGCTTCGTGCTCGAGCATGTCGAGGATCCGGCGTTCGTTCTCCGGCGGATGGGCGGCTTCCTGAAACCAAAGGGGTCCGTGTTCGTCGCCGTGCCGAACTTCGAGTCGCTGAACCGCAGGATAGGATTCGAAGCCGGGCTGCTGGACGACATGAAGAAGCTGGGGGAAGCCGACCTCTCCGTGGGCCACAGGCGCCTCTTTTCGACGGAATCGCTTGCGAGGCTTGCGCGCAAGGCCGGGCTCGCGGTGAAAAGGACCGAGGGCGTGTTCTTGAAACCGATTACTACGGCCCAGATGAAGGCGCTGGGATTCTCCGGGAACATCCTTTCCGCCCTGCTCAGAATCGGGAAGGATTACCCGGAACTCTGCGCGAACATCCTGGCGGAGCTCAAGCCAATCCCTTCCCGCAAATAGACCGGGTCCTTCGACCCTGATTCGCCTGGTCCGCCTTCGGCGGATTCAAATTGACATGATTCCTGTCACCTGCGCTTCCACCCCTTCTCTCTTCTCCCTCCCTCTTCTCTCGCCGCTTCTCCCCTCCCCGCTTCCCCTCGGTGTCTTCGGCGTCTTCGGTGGTTCCGGCCACTATTCGTCCCGGCCTTGCGACGCTGCTCCCGAACGCTCCCCGCGATGCCCGGCTTTTCGGCGCCGGGCTTCGAGCCGACCGCTTGCCGCTAATCTGCGCGCATGCTATAAACCGGATAATTCACGAAGGATCGTGAATGGGGCGAGCAAACGGCTTCCGAAGCCGTTTGCCGGATTATGCGGAGCTGACAACGGACCTCTCAATCGTAACCACGATGTACCGGTCCTCCCCGCACCTGGGGGAATTCCACCGCAGGATGAAAGCCGCGGCGGAAGCCTCCTGCAAGGGGGAGTGGGAGATGATTTTCGTCAACGACGGATCACCCGACGACTCCCTGAAAACCGCCCTGGCCCTGATGGAATCGGACCCGCGCGTGAGGATTGTGGACCTGTCGCGGAACTTCGGCCACCACAAAGCCATGATGGCCGGCCTCGAGCATGCCCGAGGGAAAAGGATTTTCCTCATAGACTGCGATCTCGAGGAGGATCCCGCGCTGCTCGCCGGGTTCTCGAAGGTCCTGGACGACACAGGCGCGGACGTGGCCTTCGGCGTGCAGAAGTCGCGGAAAGGGGGGCTGTTCGAGAAGGCGTCGGGATTCGCATATTACTCGTTCCTCCGCCTGCTCGCGGACGTGAGCCTTCCGAGGAACGTCTGCACCGTCCGGCTCATGACGCGCCGCTACGTCGACGCCCTGCTCCTCCACAAGGAGCGGGAGGTCAATATCGCGGGGCTCTGGCAGATTACGGGCTTCGACCAGAGGGCCGTGCCCATCGAGAAGCTCCGCGGGAAGGGGACCACGTACAACATCGTGCGGAAGGCGTCGGTCTTCGTGAAGTCGGTCGTCTCGTTCAGCGACAGGCCGCTGGTCGGCATCTTCCTCCTCGGCATGACGGTCACGGCCGCGTCCCTCGGATACATCGTCTTCCTGCTCGTGAGGAGGCTCTGCTTCGGCATCCATGTCGACGGCTGGACCACGATTGTCGTCTCGATATGGCTCCTCGGCGGGCTCATACTGTTCTCGCTCGGGGTCATCGGCATCTACTTGTCGAAGGTGTTCATCGAGTCGAAGCAGAGGCCCAACGCAATCGTGCGGCAGTTGTACGGCAGGGACGGAGGCAGGGGATGAAGCGCGCTGCGGCCGGGACCGCGCATGCAGGCGGCGGGTTCCTCAAATGGAAATGGAAGAAACTCGGGAGGATTTTCAAGCCCGACGGCCGCTGGTGGATGGTCACACATGCGCAGGCGCCCTTCGTGGAATCCGCGGGGGAAGGGCTGCTGAGGGTGCATTTCTCCGGGAGGGACAGGCAGAACAGGTCGAGAGGCGGATGGTTCGACCTCGATCTCGGACCCGGCCCGAAGGTGGTATCGGCCTGCGACGGCCCGACCTTAGGCCTCGGCGCGCCCGGGGCGTTCGACGACTGCGGCGCCATGCCCTCTTGGATCGTCTCGAGGGGCCGCAGGAAATTCATGTACTACACAGGCTGGTCCCTCGCCGTCACCACGCCTTTCACGTTCTTCATAGGTCTCGCCGTGTCGGAAGACGGCGGCGCGACCTGGAATCGCTTCTCGCAGGCGCCGGTGCTCGGAAGGGGCATGCTCGACCCGTTCCTCACGTGCTCCCCGTGCGTGCTGGTCGAGGACCGGGTCTGGCGGATGTGGTACGTGTCAGGCACGGGATGGGAGGCCGAGGGCGGGGGCGGCCAGGCACGTAAGCACTACTACCTGATTAAATACGCCGAGTCGCGCGACGGAATCGCATGGAAGACCCTCAAAGAGCCCTGCATAAGCTTCGAGAAGGGCGAATACGCGCTTGCAAGGCCCGTTGTGAACAGAATCGGCGGCAGGTACGCGATGTGGTTCTCGCACCGCGCCGGGGACGAGTCCTACAGGATTGGGTACGCGGAATCCGGCGACGGGCGGACTTGGGAAAGGGCAGACCAGTCCGCGGGAATCGGCGTTTCGGAAAGGGGATGGGATTCAGGGATGGTGTGCTACCCCTGCGTGTTCATGCATGGCGGGGAGCACTACATGCTCTACAACGGGAACGACTACGGCGCCACGGGCATCGGACTCGCGAAGGCGGCCCTGCCGGATTAGGAACTCAGGAAGGGGAGTAGGGACGCGGGAATCAGGAACTCAGGCATGAAGAAGATTCCGTTCAACCGGCCTGCGATAGTCGGGAACGAGATGAAGTACATCTCGCGCGCCCTGTCCACGGCCGTGGCGCACGTCTCGGGCGACGGCGTCTACACTCGCAGATGCGAGAAGAAGCTCAAGTCCGAGCTCGGGTGCCGGAGAGCCTTTCTCACCACCTCCTGCACCGACGCGCTCGAAATGGCCGCCCTGCTCCTAAATTTAAAGCCTGGCGACGAGGTGATAGTCCCGTCCTTCACCTTCGTTTCAACCGCGAACGCCTTCGCCCTGCGAGGCGCAAGACCGGTCTTCGCGGACATAAGGCCTGACACGCTGAACATCGACGAAGAGGGGATTGAAAGGCTGATTACGAAGAGGACGAAGGCCGTCGTGCCCGTGCACTACGCAGGCGTCGGCTGCGAAATGGACCGGATATGCCAAATCGCCCGCAAAACGGGAATCGCCGTCGTGGAGGACAACGCCCACGGCCTTTTCGCGGAGTACAGGGGGAGGAAGCTCGGGACCATCGGGGATTTCGGGACACTGAGCTTCCACGAGACCAAGAACTTCATCTGCGGCGAGGGCGGGGCGCTCCTCGTGAACAATCCCTCGTTCCTCAAGAGGGCTGAAATCGTCCGCGACAAGGGCACTGACCGCGCCCGCTTCCTCCGCGGCGAGGTCGACAAGTATACGTGGGTGGATTTCGGATCGAGCTTCCTGCCGTCGGACATCCTGGCGGCGTTCCTGTGCGCCCAGCTCGAGAAGAAGCGCATGATTCAAGGAAGGAGGAAGGCCATCTGGGAGCGGTACATGGCCGGGCTCGAGGGCTGGGCTTCCTCCGCGGGCGCGAGGCTGCCCGCGGTGCCGCCGCACTGCTCCCAGAGCTGGCACATGTTCTACATGCTCATGAGGACTCCGGGCGAGAGACGGGACCTGATTGCGCACCTGAGGAAAAGGAACATACACGCGATTTTCCACTACGTCCCGCTCCACTCGTCGAAGATGGGGAAGGCCTTCGGCGGGAGAAAAGGCTCCTGCCCGGTTGCAGAGCACGCAAGCGTCCGCCTCTTGAGACTGCCCTTCTACCTCGGCATTTCCGAACACGAACAGGACAGGGTCGTGGCCGAGATAAGGAAGTTCAGGATGTGAGAGGAAGAGAGGGGAAGGGGAAGATGTGGGAAAGGGTCTAAAGTCCAATGTCCAATGTCGAACTATAGCGCTGTCCGTGGGACGTGCCGGGAATGCTTGCAGGAAAAAGCCTGTGGGAGCCGCCGGAAGACACATGGCTCTCCATGGCGGCGATTGTTCTTATCAGGAAGACCGGTTTCCGCCAAGGGCGGACCAGGTGAATCAGGGTATAGGTTCCACTTGGAGTTCTTCCTGCCGCGAAACAATTGTGAAGCCACATCGAATACGTCAAAGCGAAGGGGGGCAGGGTTCCGCTGCGGCAAGAGAGACTGGGCTTATAGGATTCTTACCGGCTCCTGAATTCTTAATATAATTTTTTTCCTGAGTTCCTGGCTATGAAACCCGATTTCCAAGCGCTGCTCGAAGCAGAGGAGCGTCATTTCTGGTTCCGCGCGAGGAACAGGGTCATAGCGGCCATGCTGTCGAAGGCGGCGGAAGGGCTCGAGCCGGGCTTCAGCGCAGTCGAAATCGGCTGCGGAAACGGCAATTCGCTCAAGCTTCTGGCCGGCCTTCCCGGCTTGGGATTCGCCGCGGGCATGGACCTGCACATCGAGGCCCTGCGCAACACCGCCGCCAGGGTGCCGGTTCCGCTGGTGCAGGCCGACCTGATCAGGCCGCCGTTCGCCCGGCGATTCGGGCTCGTCTGCCTTTTCGACGTGCTGGAGCATTTGGAGGACGACGATGCGGCACTCGCCGCCGCCTCCTCCATTCTCGGGGACAACGGCAGGATTCTGCTCACGGTCCCTGCCCAACAAAAACTCTGGAGCGCATCCGACGTCGCAGGCGGCCACTTCAGGCGATACGGGCTGAGGGAAATCGAGTCGAAACTCTCGGCCGCGGGATTCCGGGCGCTCTTCGTTTCGCAGTTCATGG
>DYIT01000006.1:22180-27257 GCA_020723505.1 Candidatus Kuenenia stuttgartensis | reverse complement strand
TGGATTGGCCGATTCCTGAGGTCGATGCTCTCGGGCGGCGCCACCCGGGAATCGGCCATGAAGACCGCGCTCCGGGAGCTGGGCATGCCTGCCATGCCCGGCAGGGCGCTCGAAATCCTCATGTCCTTCGAGCCTGCAGCGCTCTCATGCGGATGGAAACTGCCCATGGGGTCTTCCATCGTCGCGCTGGCTTCCAGGAGGATCCATGCCGACCGTATCCATCCTTGATCTCAACGCCGGGTAAGTCTAACATTCCCCGGACTCGTTGATGGGCGCCTCTATTCCCGCTTGAATTCATGAAATACAGCAGCAAAACCCTCGCAGATGCATTGGGCAGGTACGCCGGCCCGGCGGTCAGGGCCCAGGCCGAATGGCTCCTCGTTCAGGAAAGGATTGAAATAGAAGAAGGCAGCGAGAGTTTCGTCCGCGCATGCGTGCACGACTCGAAAAAGCAGGAGGTGACCCTCGACTGGGGGGATTTCGACCTGGAGGCGAGCTGCACGTGCCAGAAATACCCGGACGACGGAGTCTGCAGGCACATCTGGGCGGTGGTCCTTGCCGCGGATAATCAATGCTTCCTGTCCGAAGCCGCGTCCAAAGGCCGTCTCCTGCTCGAAGGCATGGACGACTGCCCGGATTATGACGAAGATCCCGAATCCGGCCTGGAAGGCGCTCCCCTCCGCACCTTCGTTTTCGTCCCTGAATCCGGAATGGAGAAGAGCAGCCCGGATAATCCGGTCGGGAACATCCTGGACCTGCTGGCAAAGCTCGCCGGCCCGGCGAAAGGCATCAAGCCCGCGGAAAAGGCGCCGGCATGGAAAAGAGTCCTGATCGACGTGCGCGCACGCGTAGAAGCAGGACGGGTCCTGTCGAAAGACACGGAACCTCGGCCGGAATCCGGAAGGATTCTCTACATGCTGGACCTCGAACAGACCCGCGAAACGGGCGTCCCGCTGCTCTTCCTCGCCGCAAGCAGGCGCAAGAAGAACGGGGAATGGGGGATTCCGAAGAGAATCAGGAGCAGCGTCGAATCCGCGGTCGGATGCGATTCGGAAGACGCCGACAGGAGGATACTTGCCGTCCTGGGCGGAGCGACCGGGCCCTCGCGGATGGGCATGGGCTGGTATTCCGGTTTCGGATCCTACTATCTGAGGCAGCAGCTGTTCGACGTCATACTCCCGATGCTCTGCGCGACCGGGAGGTTCCATGCGGTCGCCTCGGAAGAGGATATCGACCCGCGGGGCGATCCGCTCGAGTTCGACGGCGGCCCCCCCTGGGAGTTCCGTCTCAGGATGGAACCCAATCCTCCGAAGGGATTCCTCGTCCGCGGCTTCATGGCCAGAAGCGGCGAAAGCATGCCTCTCGGGGTACCGGACATAATTCTGGCGGGCGGATGGTTCATATCCCGCGGGAAGGTGTCCAGGTTCGGCGATGCCGGCGTTTTCGACTGGATTGCCATCCTGCGGCAGCACGATGAAATCCCGGTGCCCGCGGAAGACGCGGAGGAATTCCTGGCCGGCGTCCTGGGCACCCAGTCCCCGCCGGAGCTCGAACTGCCCGAAAGCCTCGAGTTCAAGAAGACCTATCCGAAACCGCTCGCCAGGCTCATGGTCAGGAGCGCGAAGCGGAAATGGGAACCCGACCTTCTGGCGGCGGAACTCTCCTTCGACTACGCAGGCCGGGTCGTTCCCTGCCTTCCAAGAGGCAGGGGGATTTTTGATCCCGGGACAAGGACACTGATTGTGAGGGATTCGGAAGTCGAGCAGGCCGCCTGGAGGACGCTTCTTGACCTTGGCCTCAGGCAGGACGCGAACGCGCTCGGGGCCCGCAGGGAAGGCATGGTCCTCAAGTCGAAAATCCTGCCGGAAGTCACGAGGAGCCTGTCGGCCCAGGGCTGGCGCGTGGAAGCCGAGGGCAGGCTGTACCGCCCCGCGGGCAGGTTCGACTTCGAGGTCACGTCCGGGATAGACTGGTTCGAGCTGCACGGGATGATGGATTTCGGGGGCGTGAAGGCGGCCCTTCCGGCGCTCCTCAAGGCGATCAAGAAGGGGGAGAACACCGTCGTGCTCGGCGACGGCTCCCTTGGCATGCTCCCCGAAGCCTGGCTCAGGAAATGGGGCTTCCTCTCGAACCTGGGCGGAGAGCAGGAGGACCACCTCAGGTTCGGCAGGACCCAGACCGCGATGCTGGACGCCCTGCTGGCGTCGCAGCCGGAAGCCAGGTTCGACGCGGCGTTCGCCAAGGCCCGGGGCGAGATTGCGCGCTTCGAGCGGGTGGTTCCCGCGGATCCGCCCTCGTCCTTCCGCGGCACGCTGCGCCCGTACCAGCGAGACGGACTGGGATGGATGAACTTCCTGCGCGGCTTCGGATTCGGCGGCTGCCTTGCCGACGACATGGGGCTGGGCAAGACCGTGCAGGTGCTGGCCCTGCTCGATTCAATCCGCGAAGGGCACGCAGCCGCGGGGAATGCAGGCGGCGGGAATCCGGCGCCTTCGCTTGCGGTGGTCCCGAGGTCGCTCCTGTTCAACTGGAGGCAGGAAGCGGCCCGCTTCGCGCCGAAGCTCAAGGTCTTCGAGCATTCGGGCCAGTTCAGGCCGAAGGACGCGGGGGGCTTCCGGTCGCACGATCTCGTGCTCACGACCTACGGCACACTGAGGAGGGACATCGATTTCCTGAAGGACGTCGAGTTCGAGTACGCAATCCTCGACGAGGCCCAGGCGGTCAAGAACGCGTCCACGGACTCTGCGAAGGCGGTGAGGCTGCTCAAAGCGAGGCACCGCCTGGCCATGAGCGGAACGCCGGTCGAGAACCGGCTCGGGGAGCTTTGGAGCCTGGTCGAGTTCCTGAATCCCGGCATGCTCGGGTCCTCGGCGGCTTTCGAGGCAGCTGTTGGGAAGGACGGCGGCGAAGACGGCGAAGCCAGAGCCCTGCTGGCCAGGGCGCTCAGGCCTTTCATCCTGCGCAGGACCAAGGCCCAGGTGGCGAAGGACCTGCCTGCGAGGACGGAGCAGACGATATTCTGCGAGCTTCCGGACATGCAGAGGAAGCAGTACGACGAATTGAGGGACCACTACAGGAACGCGCTGCTCTCAAAGGTGGATAGCGACGGGCTCGCGAAGGCCAAGATGCACGTTCTCGAGGCGCTGCTGAGGCTGAGGCAGGCCGCGTGCCATCCGGGCCTCATAGGCAAGACGAGGACGGGGGAATCCAGCGCCAAGCTCGACGCGCTGCTTCCGCAGCTCGCCGAAATCACCGAGGAGGGCCACAAGGCGCTGGTATTCTCGCAGTTCACGAGCCTGCTCGCGATAGTGCGCGACAGGCTCGATGCGGAGAAAATCCGGTACGCGTACCTCGACGGCCGCACCAGGGACAGGGCCGCATGCGTCGAGGAGTTCCAGTGCAAAAGCGATTGCATGCTCTTCCTGATCAGCCTCAAGGCGGGCGGGCTGGGCCTGAACCTGACGGCGGCCGAATACGTGTTCCTGCTTGATCCGTGGTGGAACCCGGCAGTGGAGGCGCAGGCAATCGACCGCACCCACCGGATAGGCCAAACGAAGCAGGTGTTCGCTTACAGGATAATCGCGAAGGACACGGTCGAGGAGAAGGTCCTCGAGCTGCAGAAGAGCAAGCGCGACCTCGCGGATGCAATCATCAACGAGGACAACAGCCTGATACGTAACCTGACGAGGGCAGACCTGGAACTGCTGCTGGGGTGAACGGAGTCGAGGAAGCTGCGAGGTTTTTCCGTGAGCATCGCCGCCTCGCGACACCTGGATTCATCCGGCGGCTCCCACGGGCTTTTCCTCGTCCGTGCCTGGATTCCGGCTTTCGCCGGAATGACGGAAACACGAACGGCCTGGAAGCCAGATTTGGTTCGGCTCGTCCGCTGAAGAATGTGCAGAACATCCGACGGCCAGGAGTTATATAATGATATAAATTCCGGCCGACGGCCGGAGAGGATTGATTCGCCCGTAATTGAGGCTTTTTTCGGGCGAATCAGGATCAAGGAACAGCGATGAAGAGGCCCTTCGGAATCCTGGCGGCAATCGCCGTCCTTCTGGCGATTCCATGCATGCTCTTCGGGGATCTCGGCACCAAGAGGGCTTCGCCTCACCGCCGCAAGGCGGGAGAATCCTTTCCGCCCCTTCCCCTTCCCGCGACGCCGCTGAGGCGCACTGAGAAGAAGCGGCCTCCGACGCCGCCGGTGCTCATCGGCAGAATAGGGTACGGCGTGCCCAGGGAACTCGTGGTCGAGGGCGAGCGGCACGCGTTCTTCGACTGGAAATCCGACCCCGCCTGCCTGAGATCGCTTTTGCTGCGCGCGAGGAAGCGCCTGGACGTGGAGTACACGGACGCGGAGGTGAAGCTCAAGAACCTGACCGGGGACCCGGACCAGATGCCGATTCTGTACATAACCGGACACGTGGGATTCGAATTCACGGACGAGGAAACAGGGAAGCTGCGCGACCATCTTCGGGCAGGCGGGTTCCTGTGGTCGGAAGCGTGCTGCGGCGATCCGAGATTCACCGAATCCGCGCTCAGGGTATTCGCGAAGCTCTTCCCGGACAGGCCGGTGAGGAGGCTTCCTCCCGATCATCCGGTTTACCGGAGCCTTTCGGGAATCGAAAAGGCCAGGTACCTGGAAAACGGCGCGGAAAGACAGGGGCAACCCGTGCTGTTCGGCCTCGACCTCGGCTGCCGCACGGCGATCATCCACTCGCCGTTCGACCTCGGCTGCGGCTGGGAGGGGCATTCCCACGAAACCGGGACCTCATATTTGATTGACGACGCGAACGAGCTGGGCGTCAACATGGTCGCGTATTGCCTCGCATACCACAAGCTCGGCGAATACCTGAGCGTGAGGAAGGTCTACCACGAGCAGAAGGAGGCGGAATCGGGCGCGTTCGTGTTCGGCCAGATGTCGGCGGCCGCGGACTCCGATCCGGATCCCTCGGGCCCCATCGCGCTCCTCAAGGAGCTGGCGTCCTCGACTTCCGGCAAGGTGGCATTCAAGCGCATGCTGGTCGATCCCGCGTCCGGCGACCTTCTCAGAACACCGTTCGTATACGTCACCGGC
>DYIT01000006.1:7704-22170 GCA_020723505.1 Candidatus Kuenenia stuttgartensis | reverse complement strand
GACGACTTCGTGCTGTCCGAACAGGCGGCGGCGGGCCTCAGGGGTTTCCTCAAGGGCGGCGGATTTATATTCGCCGACGCATGCTGCGGCCGCGCTGCTTTCGCGTCAGCTTTCGAGCGGGAAATCGCGAAGGTGCTCCCGGACTCGAAGCTCGAACGGCTTGCTCCGGATCATGCGCTGTTTTCGGTCCATCACAAGATAACATCGGTCTCCTACGGCGAAGCCGTGCTTGCGGCCATGCCGGGGCTCGCCGAGCCGGTCCTGAAGGGAATCGAAATAGACGGATCGGTCCGCGTTATCCTGAGCCCGTTCGGTCTCGGTTGCTCGTGGCAGGGCATAGAGAGGCCTTTCGCGAAGGTCGTCAAGCCGGAGTCCGCCCTCAGGCTAGGCGTTAACGTCGTCGTGTACGCCATGACCCATTGATTTCCCGCTCCGCGGGAAATCAGTCGAAGCGTCGGCTGAAATCAACCGGGCCGATGAAGCGTCGCTGAGGATGTTGCTGAAACCGGGATTCCGGAGCGTCCGAATGTTCGATTGGTGCATTGCCTCAAGTCCCCCCCGACCCTGCCCTCTCCCTTGGGTAGAGTGGCAGGGTGAGGGGTGTGCCGCTGAAGACAGGATCTGCGGGATATTCTTGTCCGTCAATCCTATCCCACACTAATTGGTAAGGTGCATGCATGGCAAAACTCGTGCCGCTCACAGGAAGCTTCGAAGGCAGGGAATACCCCCTCAACGTGGAGAACACGGCGCTGGGGTCCGGGCACTCCTGCGAAATCAGGATTGAAGGGTCGGGGGTCGCAAGGACCCACGCGAGGATTGTGCGGCTCGGGAACGACTGGGTGGTCTCGCCGGCGGCCTTGGAAGCGGCCGTGATCGTCAACGGAAAGCGGGTCGACAGGGAGAAGCTGAAGGACGGGGACGAGATCTCGCTCGGCGAAGCAAGGCTCAGGTTCGACTCGTCCGGCGGGGACGGGGAAGGCGACCTGATGAAAACGTCGTCGACCGTGCTTCCGGCGGTCGCGGCGGACGCCCCCCCGTCGAAGGTGGAAATGGGCCTTGTCGAAAGCATGGCCGCCTCGCGCAGGAAAATCCTGGGCGAGGTCGGGAAAGTCATCATCGGGCAGTCTGATGTCGTGGAACAGGTCGTCATCGCGCTCTTCTCGGGAGGCCACGTCCTCCTCGTCGGCGTCCCGGGACTCGCGAAAACCCTGCTCGTAAGGACCATCTCGAAAGTCCTGGACCTCGACTTCAAGCGAATCCAGTTCACCCCCGATCTCATGCCGTCGGACATCACGGGGACCGACGTGCTCGAGGAGGACGTCTCGACGAGGAAGAGGTCGTTCCATTTCATAAAGGGCCCGATATTCACGAACATGCTTCTCGCCGACGAAATCAACCGCACGCCCCCGAAGACACAGGCGGCCCTTCTGGAAGCCATGCAGGAATACATGGTCACTGCGGGAGGGTTCACCTACCCGCTCTCCAGGCCGTTCTTCGTGCTTGCGACCCAGAATCCCATCGAGCAGGAAGGGACCTACCCCCTTCCCGAGGCCCAGCTCGACAGGTTCATGTTCAACGTATGGGTCGACTATCCGAACAGGAGCGAGGAAATCGAAATCGTGAAAGCCACGACGGCCGGGCCGCGCGGGGAGCCCGTGAAGGTCCTGTCGGGCGAGGAGGTCCTCAAGCTGCAGGAGATTACAAGGAGGGTCCCGGTCTCGGACCACGTCGCCGGATACGCCGCGGACCTCGCCCGGGCGTCCCGGCCCAAATCGCAGGAAGCGCCGCAGTTCGTGAAGGACTACGTGGCATGGGGGGCCGGGCCCAGGGCGGCGCAGTACATGGTAATCGGCGCCAAGGCCAGGGCAATCCTGATGGGAAGGTACAACGTCTCATGCTCCGACGTGCGCGCAATGGCCCTTCCGGTGCTGAGACACAGGATTTTCACGAACTTCAACGCGGATTCCGAAGGCGTGGCGGTGACGGACGTAATCTCGAGACTGCTCAAGCACGTGAAGGAGCCGTGGGTGTGACGGGGAGCGGAAACCGCGGCGGACGGTCATAGCAGGGATGAAAGTAGGGGAACGGCGCGCCGTGCCCTGGAATGACCTAGTAGGGGCGACGCATGCGTCGCCCCTACGCAGCCGAGCATGGACACAAACCAGCGAGGGTGTTTCTTAAGAGCGCAAAACGCGTGATATGACCCGGAGGAGCCGGACTTCCATCCATCTTTGGTTCCGGCTCGTCCGGGTTAAGCTTCGCAATGGCTTGCAACGGTGATCGACAGGGAACGGCGTTTCTTGGAAAGAACGACGCGGCATGCCTGAATTCAAGAGCAGGTACCTGGAACCCAAGGCGCTCAGGAGAATCGGCGGGCTGAACCTCCTCGCCCGGTCAGTCGTGGAAGGTTTCATTTCCGGCCTCCACAAGAGCCCGTTCAAGGGCTTTTCCGTCGAGTTCGCGGAATACAGGCAGTACGTGCCCGGCGACGATTTGAAGCATTTCGACTGGAAGGTCTTCGGCAGGAACGACAGGAAATACATAAGGCAGTACCAGGAGGAGACCAACCTCAAGGCATACATTGCCGTGGACTCGTCGGGGTCCATGGGCTTCGGATCGGCGGGAACAACGAAGTTCGAGTATGCATGTTATCTCGCGGCCAGCCTCTGCTACCTGCTCGTGAGGCAGAAGGACTCGACCGGGCTGGCAGTCTTCGACGAGCGAATCACGCGGCTCGTCCAGCCCGGATCGACCCGTGCCGCGCTCCTGAACATGCTGTCCGCGCTGGATTCGGTCAGGACCGGCAGGCCGACCTCGGCGGCGTCCGCCCTTCACGAAATCGCCGACCGGGTGCGCAGGAGGGCGCTGATCATCGTGCTTTCCGACCTGCTCGAGGACCAGGCGGGAGTCCTCAAGGCGATCAGGCACTTGAGGCACAACAGGCACGAGGTGATCGTCTTCCAGGTGCTCGACCCGGCCGAAATCGAGTTCCCGTTCAGGAGCCTGGCCGACTTCCGGGATCTCGAGACGGGCGAAAAAATCCAGGTGCATCCTGCGGCCTTCAGGCAGGCATACCTGGCCGAGGTCGGAAAGATGATTGAGACGTACAGGAAGGCATGCTCCGAAAGCCGCGTCGATTATCAAATCGCGCGCACGGATGCGCCTTTCGACGCGTTCCTCGCGAAATATCTGTCAAAACGCGCGAGGCTCGGGTAGGAAGCCTCGCCCTCTTTGAAGGTCCGGAACGGTCCGGCGCCGTATCGGACCGCCCGGTGACGAGATGTCCCTGGAATTCCTGAATCCCGGTTTCCTGTTCGCCGCCGCGGGCGCGGCCGCGCCCGTCCTGGTCCATCTGGTCTTCCGCCGCAGGGCGGTGCAGGTCGATTTCAGCTCCGTGCGATTCTTGAAGCTTGTCGATTTGAGACTCGCCCGGAACCGCAGGCTCCGGGAAATCCTCGTCCTCGTCCTGCGGACGTCCGCTGTGCTGCTCTGCGCGGCCGCCCTTGCCCGGCCTGTGCTCAGGCCGGAGGGCGCGGGCGGGTCGCCGGGGGGCTCCACGTCGCTCGCCGTGATTCTGGACTCATCGGCGAGCATGAGGGCGGGATCCGCTGGAAGAACCGCATTCGATGAAGCGGCGGCAGCCGCCCGGAGCGCGCTGGCAGCGCTCGAGTCCGGGGACGAGGCGGTCATAATGTTCCCCGGGTCCCCTGCGAAGGAGGAAGCCGGGCCTTCCCGGTTCGTTGAGGACGCGCGCGCGGAGCTCGCCTCGGCTTCCTGCGGCTTCGGAAGGGCCGCGCTCTGCCGCGCAGCCAGGGAGGCTGCCGCCGCGATTTCGAAAAGCCGGTCCGCGAACAAGGAGATTCTGCTCATAACCGACTTGAGGGCCTCGTCGTTCGAAGAGGACGGGGGAGGAGGATCCCTCCCCGAGGGAGTGCGGCTGTTCGTCGCCGACGCGGCGTGCGAAAGCGGCTCGAATCTCTCGCCGGTCTCGGCGAGAATCCTCAACCCTCCGGTGATCGCCGGAATTCCGGCGGAGTTCTCGGTAATCGTCAGGAACCACGGGACCGCCGAGGAGCGGGGCAAGGCGGTCTTGAGAATAGACGGATCGGAATTCGGGGGCGGTGAATTCAGGATTGGCCCCGGTCAGACGGCGGAAATGGCGTTCAGCCGCGTCTTCGACAAGCCGGGATTCCATCGCGTGACTTTCGCTGCCGGCGGCGACGCCTTCCGGGCGGACGACGAGTTCCACATGGCCGTTGAAGCCGGAAGCAGGGTTCAGGTGCTCGTGGTGAACGGATCACCGTCCGGCCATCCGTTCCTCGACGAGACCTTCTACATCAAGGCGGCGCTCGATTTGGGGAACGAGCAGGCGGGCGGGCCGCAGTCGTGTTTTGATCCCGTCTTCCTGTCGGAGGCGGAACTGGAATCCGCCGACCCCGCGGGATTCAGGGCGGTCATCCTGGCGAATGTCCGCAGCCTGGGGCTGAGGGCGGCGGCCGGGCTGAGGTCGTTCGTGGAAAACGGCGGCGGGATTCTCGTGTTCCATGGGGACCGGACGGCAGCGGGCGCAGGCGCCGCCGGCGGGCCGGCCGCGCGGAATCCCCCGTTGGCCGCGGATTGCGCAGGCCTGGAAAGCCCGCAGGAGCAGGTGCGGCTTGCGGAGGTGGATTTCGCGTCCGACGTCTTCGAGCCGTTCAAGTCCGAGGCGAACATGGATTTCAAGGAAGCCGTGTTCTCGAGGTACGTCCTCCTGAAGCCTGCTCAGGGGGCGAAAATCATCGCCTCGTTCTCCGATGGCGCGCCCGCGGTCGTGGAACGCTCCGAGGGCAAGGGCAGGATAATCCAGTTCGCCAGCTCCTGCGACCTCGACTGGGGCAACCTCCCCACGAGGACCGTGTTCCTGCCAATGCTCTACCGCATGCTGTGCTTGCTTGCGCGCGTCGAGGGCACGGGAGGATTGGCGGGCATCGTCGGCGAACGCCCTCCGGCGGCCGCCATTCCGGCGGGAACGGCTCTCGGGGATCTGATTCTGTCGGCGCCTTCGGGTTCGCGCCGTGCGCCCTCGGCCGGCCCGGGCGGGACAATCCTGCTGCCTGAGTTCGACGAGCCCGGCTTCCATTGGCTCGAAAGCCCCGGTCCGGGCTCCGGATTCAAACGGCTTTTCGCGGCCAACATCGATCCCGGGGAAAGCGCGCTGGAAAGGGCTTCCGTCGACCGCGTCTCCGCGCTGCTCGGAACGCGGGCGATTCCCATAGAGCGCCTTTCCGACGCCGGGACGGAAATGCTCAGTTACAGGAAAGGCGATGAAATCGGTGCGTTCCTGCTGGTTGCCGCCCTCGCTCTGATGCTGGTGGAGGTTTTCCTCGCGAACAGGCCGCTCCACGGGAATCGGGGGAATAAGGTGACTTCATGATGTCAGGATTGCGTCTTGAATTCGGTGCGACGATATGGCTGATTCCTGCGGCGGCAGCCGTCTCGGCGCTGGCGGCCATCCTGTATCGCCCCGCGTTCGGCGCCGCCTCGCGCCGGAGCGCGGCCGCCATGACGGCGCTGAGGGCCTCCGCGGTCCTGATGCTCGCCCTGTTCATCCTCGACCCGGTCCTGAGCTTCCCCGGCCTTGGCGGCGAGAACCGGGTCCTGCTCCTCGTCGACTCGTCCATGAGCATGGGAGTTGCCGACCGGGCCGGCGGCAGGACGAGGCTCGACGCCGCGAAGGAGGCGCTCCTGTCCGGAGACGATCCTCTTCTGCCTGCCCTCGAGAGGGGCGTGAAGGTCGGCATGTTCTCCTTCGGCGCCGCGGCGAGGCGGGTCGAGGGGGCCGAATCCCTGAGGGCTCTCTCGGCCTCGGAAGACGCGACCGATATCGAAGCGGCCATTGAATCGGCCCGGGAGCAGACGGGCCGGCTGCCTGCGGCGGTCGTAATCGTGAGCGACGGGGTGAACTCGGAAGGCGCCGGGGCGGATTCCAGGCCGGTGCAGGTCCCGGTAATCGCCCTTGCGGTCGGCGGCGAACCGGATGCCGGCCGCGGGTTCACGGACCTCTCGGTCGCCCAGGTGACGGGAAGCGACTCCGTATTCCTGGGGCAGCCTCATCAAATCACGGTGAGGGTGGAATCCCGCGGCGCCGGCCCCGCCGAGATTCCGGTGACCGTCCGGAGAGGGAAGACCGAGGTCGCATCGGGAACCGTGACACTCGCCGCCGGGGACTCGACCGCCGGGATTGACATGACGTTCACCCCGGCCGAGAAGGGAGTCGTCGACTACGAGGTCTCGGTGCCGGTTTCGGACGGGGAAGTGCTGGCGGCCAACAACGTCTTCCGTTTCCCGCTCCACGTCCTGAGCGGGAAGATTCGGACCCTCTATATCGAGGGGTCCCTGCGATGGGAGTACAAGTACCTCAAATCCGCCCTGTTCGAAGACCCGAACGTGGAATGCACGGCGCTCGTGCGCACCGCGCCGGGAACGTTCGTGCAGCAGGGCGGGGGAAGGTCCATGACAGCCGGGGGAAAGCTCGAGATTGACCGGGACTCGTTGTCCTCCTTCGACGCCGTGATCATAGGCGACATCGAGGCGGCGGCTTTCGAGGAGGACCAGGCGAAGGCACTGGTCTGGTTCGCTGCGGAGCATGGGGGCGGCCTGATCATGCTGGGCGGGTTCAAATCGTTCGGCGCGGGCGGATGGGGGGGCACGGCCCTGGAGGAGGCCATGCCGGTCTGGGCGGGCAGCGCGGCGAGGACCGGACAGGCCGTCCATGCGAGGCTCGCTCCGGAAGGCATGGGCCATCCGATATTCGCGGGATTCGAGGGCTTCTTCTCCGAAGGGGGTGGACTTCCTCCGCTGGACGGCATGAACCGTTCGGCCGGGATTAAACCCGGCGCTTCGGTCCTCGCAGCATCCTCCGAGACCGGCGACCCGGTCGTGGCGGTACAGCGGTACGGCGCCGGGAAGTCCGTAGCGGTCGCCGCGGACACGCTCTGGAAATGGTACCTTCACCTCAAGGGTATGGGGAGGGAATCGCCCTACAACCGGTTCTGGATGCAGACTCTGAGATGGATAGCCGCGGATGCCCAGGAGCAGGGCGAAGCGTCGCCCCTGGCGGTAAGGACCGACAGGAAAATCTACAGGCCCGGCGGGACCGCCAGGGTCGACGTCACGGTGCGGAAGCTGCCGGGCGGTCCGGAAATCGCGGGAGAGCCGTCGCTCGAAGTGGTCGCCCCGTCCGGCAGGTCGAGCATCGTGGCCCTTTCCGGAAAAGCGCCGCTCTTCTCGGGCCGCTTCGATTTGCCGGTTTCCGGCGCGTATGCGGTCAGGGCAGCGGCGCGATCGGCCGACGGCAAGTCGTTCGAGAGGTCCGCCGTGGTCTCCGCCGGCGGAAGGAGCGGCGAATTCGAGAGGCTGTCTGCGGACGCCGCCCATCTCAGGCGCCTGGCGTCCGCCACGGGCGGCGGCTTCTTCACCCTGCCGGAAGCGTCGGGGATAAGGGCAAGGGTGCGGGATCTCCTGCTCGACCGCGGCGTAAGAATCGAGACGGGACCTTACAGGAGCCCGGTCTTCTTCATTGTCTTCCTCGGCCTTCTCGGGATGGAGTGGATAATCAGGAGAAGGAACATGATGGTATGATACGGGGTCGCCATGGCATGCAGACGGAAAGTCATTGAGGTGGGGCCATGAGCTGGCGCTTCGGGACGAACGCAAACGCCGGGCGCCGTGCGCATGCGAGGCGCGCGGCTATGCTCCTTGCCGCCGTTCTCGTCCTTTCCGCGCCCGCACCGCGGACGTGCTCCGCCGAATCCGCCGATTCCCGCGGCTTCGTGCAGCTCTCGGACGGAACCCGCGTCGAAGGCGAAATCTTCGGCCCTTCCGAGGAATCGACGATCAGGATCTTCGATGCGGCGCTGAAGAAATTCAGGGAATTCAGGCTCGCGGAAATCGTATCCATCTCCCTGGCGGTCGAGAAGGCCGCCATGATCGACAAGTTCACTTTCAAGGAACTCGGCTGGGACGAGAAGATTTTTTCCGGCAAGTCCTTTCCAAGGATTGATTTCCTCGCGACAGCGACATTGACGACCGGCGAGAAGGTCGCTGGGCACATCCTCGGGGTCGTATACGTGGACGACGGGCGGAGCACAGCGAAGTTCGTCCTGGAAAGGTACATGCGGGGCGAGGTCGGCCGCAAGGTGGAGGACCTCGCATATGTCAAGGAGCTCTGCTTCGCAGGCAGGACAGCGGCCGGCGGCGGGGCGGTCTCGGCGACTCTGAAGGGCTTCGACGGAAAGGCCGGCCTCTACGTGATGTGCAATTCCTCGCCGCTGCTGCTCCCCGCGGCCGCGGGAAAGGAGGGGGAATTCAGGAGGGACTGCCTCGCTCCGGGAACATACGACTTCTTCGCGGTTTCCGACGATGCGATTCATTTCTCACTGAGCCCTCCGCCGGATGCAGGCGGGCCTATGACCGAAGCGGTCGCGGCTGAAATCAAGGCGCGCGTCGGCGAAATCGAGGAGTTCTTCACGGGCAAGGAAGTCCTGCACCTCGCCGGCGGCGACAAGGCAGCGCGGGCCCTCGTCAGGAAGACGAGGACGGAGAAGAGCACGTATGACAGGATGAAGGATCCGAGATTCCACAGGTTCGAGGTGTACTCGATGAAGAAGACGGGCGGAATGTGGCTTGTGGAATCCAGGACTTTCATCCGACGGGGCGCTGATCCGGAAGGAGGCTCCGCATCCGAGCCCAAGGTGGTCATGGTTCCCTCCTTCGCGGGGCATCTCGTGGAAGCGGGCAAGGAAACAAGGGTTCTGCTCGAGAAGCCGTGAACCGCCGGCTTCAATCGGATATCACGTGTTGACTGGATGAAGGTCGCAGGAGGGCAATCGACGTTTCTGAGGCGTGAGACGTGGGCTGGTCCTTCCCTCTTCTGATTAAACCTGCGGGCGCGGACTGCAACCTGCGCTGCAGCTACTGTTTCTACCTCGAGAAGGCGGGGCTGTATCCGGGAGGGGAGGACCGGAGGATGCGGGACGAGGTCCTCGAGAGGCTCGTAGGGTCATACATGGCCCTGGACATGGAAGTCCACGCATTCATCTGGCAGGGCGGCGAGCCTGCCCTGATGGGGCCGGATTTCTACAGGCGCGCGGCGGAGCTGCAAGCCAGGTACGGCAGGCCGGGCGCCGTGGTCGCGAACTCGATACAGACCAACGGCACGCTCATCGATGACGAGTTCGCCAGGGTATTGGCTGAGTTCAGGTTCCTGGCGGGCGTGAGCCTCGACGGCCCCGAGGACGTGCATGACAGGTTCCGGAGAAAGGCCGGGGGCGGGGGTTCTCATGCCGAAGTCATGCGCGGGATAGAGGCGCTGCAGCGAAGGGGAGTGGCCTTCAACGTCCTCGTCCTCGTGACGAGCGCCAATGTCCGCAGGCCCGCGGAAATCTACAGGTGGCTGGTCTCCCGGGGGTTCTTCCATCACCAGTACATCCCATGCGTGGAGTTCGACGGCGCTGGCAAATCAAAGCCGTGGTCCGTTTCGGCAGGGGAGTGGGGCTCGTTCCTGAACGGGGTATTCGCGGAGTGGATCCATGCGGACGTCCGCCGGGTCTCGGTCAGGACCTTCGACTCGGTAATCCGGGCCCTTGCTTTCGGCGAGGCCGACGCATGTTCCATGGGACGGGATTGCAGGAGGTATTTCCTGGTCGAGAGGAACGGGGACATCTATCCCTGCGATTTCTTCGCCGACGAGGCGTTCAGGATCGGGAACGTGGGGGAAACGAGCTGGGAGGCGGCGCTCGATTCGCCGGCATATGCGGCCTTCGGCGCATGCAAGTCGCGACTGGACGCCGAATGCTCCCGATGCCGCCATCTTGATCTATGCGCGGGCGACTGCCTCAAGCACAGGAGGCATTCCGGCCGCCCTCCGGAAAACAGGAGCGCCCTGTGCGGCGGGTGGATGGCCTTCTACGACGCGGCCAGACCGGCTTTCGAAGCGATTGCAAAATCCATCCGCGCGGAAGGCAACAACTCTGATTCCGGCGGCCGGTCCGGATTTGCCTGCGAGTAAAGAGGTCGCTCGTCTTTCGGGGATTACGGCTATTTTTTGATTTTCCTGAGATGGTCCGCAAGCCTCTTCACCTTCTCGAGCATGCCTGCTACTTGCCGGTCCTTCAGCCGGTATACTGCGTGCTTCCCGTCGCGCTGGTAGCGAACGAGCTGGATTTCACGGAGATGCTTCAAGGCAACGGAAACCGCATGCAGGGATCGGTTAACCCTTGACGCCAGATCACCTGGAGTGGACTGCCCGAGTCTGCGTATCTCTTCGAGTATCTGAATCGCCTTCGGGTTGCCCAGAACGCGGCAAATCTGCGAAGCCCGATACAGGGTCTCATCCATATCGAACCAGTTGAGTTTCCTGGACTGGTGCATTCATGATCTCCAACGCGCATGAAGAACCTGGCTTTCCCGGCAGCACGGCGACTAGTCTACACAATTAATCAATTGTTTAATTGAGTCAAATGAGTCAAGTGAGTACGGATGCGCCGGAAGCGGCGCGCCTCCGGCATCCCCGCAGCCGTTGCGGGCAGAGACGATGCCCGCCTCCACGCAGCGCGAACATCCGGCCGCCGGTGAAACGGCCCGGGACGTCACTTCCCCACGCAGAAATCGCGGAAAATCCTGTCTAGAACGTCGTCCTCCACTGAGGATCCGGCGAGCTTCCCCAGATGCTCGATGGCTTCGCGGACGTCCACGGAGGCCGCTTCCGCGCCGAGGCCCGTCCTCAGCGCACGCCTCGCCCGCGTTGCGCACAGGCATGCCGAATGCAGCGACGCCCTCTGCCTTGCGTTCAGAATGCCCCTTCCTCCCGCCGCCTGGGAGTTGCCCCCGGAAATCAGCCTGACGACCGCTTCGAGGAGCTGCTCGACCCCCTCGCCCGTCAGCACGCTGGCCCGGAGGATTCCAGCGGACGGGAACAGGGCGCCGGCGGCGGAGTCCGCGAAAGAAGGCGGCAAATCCGCCTTGTTGATGAGGAGAAGGTCGGGCGGCCTGGATGGGAAAAGGCGGGCGGCGCCGGCACGGCACGCGCTTCCACCGGCATCGGCGCAGGTCCTCCCCCTCAGGAGGGCTTCGGAATCCTCAATCGGCAGCGCCCCGTCGATTACCGCGACGAGGACGTCGGCGGCGCAGGCGAGTCCGGCATACGCCTCCTGCGCAGTCCTCTCGGCGCCGGATGACGGCATGCCGAAGCCCGGGCCGTCAATCATTACGAAATCCGCTCCCCGAAAAGAAACATGGACCTTCACCGCATCCATGGTGGTTCCAGGGCTTTCATGCACGATGGCAGCGTCGAAGCCGGCGCAGCGATTCAAGAGGCTTGATTTGCCGGCGTTGACCGGTCCTGCGATTAGGACCGAGGGTTCCCCGGCCTGCGGGGCCGATCCGTCGCGGGCGCCTGCCAGGCGCTTCATCGCGCGGACGACGGATCGCAGCTCCTTTTCAATCTCGAGGTCCCCGGACAGCGGCACGTCCTGGTCAGAGAAGTCCAGCCCCATCTCGATCCTGGCCAGTATGCCGGCGAGGTCGCCGGAGGGGCGGTCGATTGCCCTGGACAACCCGCCGCCGATTTCGGCCGCGGCCAGCCTTGCTTCCGAATCGCTCCTTGCGGAGATTATCTTCATCACTGCCTCGGCTTCGGTAAGCGAGATCCTGCCGTGCAGGAAGGCCCGGGCGGTGAATTCTCCGGGGGATGCCAGTCTTGCCCCCCCCTTCAGGGCGGATTCGAGCATCATGCCGAGGACGAGGGGGCTCGACACCGCATGGATCTCCGCCATGTCCTCCCTCGTGTAGGACTTCGGGCTTTTCATGAGCAGCAGAAGCGCGGGCATGCCGCCGTCGATGGTAGAGCCCGGAACGAGGCTGAAAGGCCTGAAGGGCGGGAGGGTCCGGGGGCGGAATATCCGCAGGGCGGCGTTCCATGAACCCGGGCCGCTGAACCTGAGGATGCCCCTCGCAGCGGGCCCGGAAGGGGTCGAGACCGCGGCAATCAAATCGCCCCGGGATTTCATTGTTCCGCCGCCGCGATCCTCCTGCGGATGATGAACTGCTCGCCCATGCCGATAAGCGTGCTGACGATGATGTACAGGACGCAGCCCGACTCCATCGAGAAGAACATCACGCCGAAGATGACCATCATCACGGTCATCATCTTCTGCTGCTGGGCGAGCTGCGGGTCGTCGGACATGGCCGACTTCATCGGCGAATACTTCTGGGAAACAATCATGACCGCAATCCACAGAATCGGAAGCACGTTGAAGTGGGTGCCGATGAACCCCCCCACGAGGGGAATCTGGGGGACGAAATCCGGCAGCTTGAAGAGCCTGTCCGGCCTCGCGAGGTCCTCCATGTAGAGGAATCCCTTCTGCCTGAGCTCGATTGAATACCTGAGCGTATAGAACAGGGCGATGAATATCGGGAACTGGAGCAGGACCGGGAGGCAGCCCTTGAAGGGGAACACCGAGACGCCGTGCTCCTTCATGATCTTCATCGTTTCCTGGGACTGCTTCTGCCGGTCGTTCTTGTACTTCTCCTTCGCGGCCTTAATCATCGGCTGGACCTTCTTCATCTTCCGCTGGTATTCGCTCATGGACATCTGCTGCTTAATCGAGACCGGCAGCAGGATGAGCTTGACGAGAATCGTCATGAAGATGATGGCGAGGCCGTAATTGCCGAAGATGGCGTAGAACATCTTCAGGATGGCGAGGATGAGCGTGGCGAGCCACGCCACCACCGCCTGGGGGATGCAGAAGATGTAGCTGACGTCGCCGACTCCGGATATGTCGAATCCCGGGGCAGTGAGGAACTTCTTCTCCTTTGGCCCGGTGAAGAGAAGGAAGGAATGCCTCACGGATTCGCCGGGCTTGATTTCGGCCCTCTTCGAGAACAGGGTGGGGCAGACGTTGCTGGACGCCTTCTCGATCCTGTCGTCGAGGGACATGTTCGGCGGGAGCGCGTCGAACGCGGCCGTGTCGAGAATTGGCTCTATGATGCCGTAGTCCAGGTCGGCGGGATTGGGGGCGATTAGGACCGAACCGAAGTACTTATTGGCCACGCCGAGCCAGTGGATTGTCGTGTTCCTGACCGGCACCCTGCGGTTTTCGGAGTCGAACGCGTTAGAGGGGGTGAAGTTCTTCACGGTCGGGCTCAGGGGATCAATCCCGAAAGCCGCGAACGCGTGGAGCATGCGCCCCTGCGTTTCGAACTCGGGCGAGATGCCGGCGGGACCGCTCAAGGAGTACACTACCGAGGACGGCTCCGCGGCGCTCTTGTCGAGTCCGGTCTCGACCGCGATTTCGAGGATGAAACTCCCGGCTGAGGTCTCCGGGGTCACGTGAGCCGAGAACGTCTTCCTAATCCAAAGGCCGCCGCCGACGCGGAAGAGGAAGGAAGCAAGGCCAGGCTCCTGCCTTTCGATTTCCCAGATTTCGCGGTCGAGCCTTCCCTTGTCGGATTCGAGTCTAAGGGCGCAGGCGAAGCGGTCCTTCTCGATTTCGCGGAGGATTTTGAACGGCTTCGACTCCTCCGGAAAAGCGAACGGGTCCATGAAGTTCCTGAGCGTCAGCGATTCCAGGACCGCCCCCCGGCTGCTGATGGCCGCCACGAATTCCGGCGCCGATACTTCGACCGTCCTGGCTTCGGTCAGGGCGGTACGGCCTTCCGCGGCGCCGGGAACGGCTTCAGGCGGCTTTTCGGCGTTCTTTCCGGTTCCGGCCGCGGAAGTCCCCGAATCGGCGCGCTGATCGTTCTTCGTTTTCGTCTCGCCTGCGCCCTTTTCCTGGTCCGATTCGGAAGCAGATGGCGGGACCTCGGGCTTGGGGCGCGGCGGGGAGATGATCGGCATCACGAACTGGAACCAGATAATCATGATGCCGGCGCACAGGCCCAGGGCGAGCAGGAATCTCTTGTCCATTTCGCAGCCCGTAAAGAATCATGAACGGTCCGGCGGCGGCAGAGGCGCGGCTACTTGCCTTCCTTGAGGCGGTCTGCCAGGTAGTCGGGGAGCCCGTTGGCCTCGTATATCTTCTTCATCGTCTTTTCGTACGGGTAGTTCAGCCTGTGCCAGGTGACCTTGCTGCCTTCGAGCGTGACATAGCATGCGCGGTTGTCGTTGTCCCTCGGCTGGCCCACCGATCCGATGTTTATGAGGTACTTTTTCTTGTCTATCTCGAACGTGTTGTTGAGGGTGGAGGAGAAATAGAAGTGGTTGTCCTCGGTGAACACGCCCGGCACGTGCGTGTGACCGACGAAGCAGACGTGCTCGAACCTGGCGAAGATGTCGCTCATCTTCTCGGGGTTGTTGATATCCCTGGGCATCACGTATTCCCTCGTCGGCTGCCGCGGGGAGCCGTGGACGAACAGGATGTCCCCGCGCTTCTCGCGCTTGCGAAGGTCCCCGAGGAAGTTCCAGAGCTTGTGGTTCACGGCGGG
>DYIT01000006.1:7178-7682 GCA_020723505.1 Candidatus Kuenenia stuttgartensis | reverse complement strand
CTGTTCAGCTGGTCGCGCGTCCAGTCGACCGCCTGCCTCGCCTTCTGGTTGAAATCCTCCGCAAGGAACAGGACTGCTTCCTCGTGGTTCCCCTGAAGGGTGATGTCGAAACGCTCGGCCAGCTCGATGCATTCCCGGGGATTCGGGCCGTAGCCGATTACGTCGCCGAGGCAGATGATTTCCTCGATGTCCTTCTTCTCGAGGTCCTGGAGCAGCACCTCGAACGCCTCGACATTGCTGTGGATGTCCGAAATAATCGCTAGCAAATCAGCCTCTGGAACTCAGGGTCTGCCGGCCGCATTGCGCCTGAAAGCCGTTCTGCACGACGGGCAAACAAGCTCGTCCGTGCGGGGATTGAAATCCCTCTGCGTCCCGCATTTCGGGCAAGGCCTCAGAGCCTCCTCAATCAGGAACACGGGTATGCCGTCCCTTATGCTGAAAATCAGGCCGCATTCCGCCCTTTTGCAGAGGATTCTCGTCTCTTGGACCTCAACCCCGCTCCTG
>DYIT01000006.1:0-7168 GCA_020723505.1 Candidatus Kuenenia stuttgartensis | reverse complement strand
GGATTTCAACGAGTTTCTCGGGCAACAAAACAGCACCCCGCCTTTTCTGGGCACGTTGATCGGAGAATCTAGCAGATGCAGGAATCGGAGTCAACATAAAGCGTTAAAAAATCTTAGCTCCCGCCGGGGAGGACGGCATCCGGAAGTATCGCAGGCTGAAGGCAGGTCCGCAATCGGTCTCGAAATGTATTTACTAGCCCGGAAAACCGGGTTAGAATCGGCTTGAAGGGCGGCCAATGGAGAGGAAAGGCACCGCCCCGACATTCGTCATCAAAGGTACTGCATGGTAAAGGAATTCCAGGACATCAAGACGTTCTGGCTCGGAAATAAATACCTTTCCAAATCCGCCTTCATCAAGGCGCATCCCTATCCTTTTCTTGTCGATTCTGGACAGGCTGAGCTGGGCAGGCCCATCACCGATTTCGCGACCCTCGCCTCGTCCGGCGAAGCCGACAAGAAGATGTTCAGCCAGATGATCCGGGTGAACATGGATTCGAGGATTTTCAAGGTCCTGAAGAAGGGCGATTCGAGCTTTCCGAACAAGATTACGGTCGGGCGCAGCGCAAACAACGACATAGTGATTGAACACCAGTCCATTTCCAAGTTCCATGCCTTCTTCTCCATAAACGAGCTGAACTACAACCACGAATTAACGGATGTCAATTCGATGAACGGAACCAAGCTGAACGGAAAGGCGCTGGAGGCGATGAAGAAGTCGGAAGTGAACAACGGCGACGTCATCACGTTCGGAACAGACCTTTCCTTCGTCTTCCTCCTGGCAAGAGACCTTTTCTCCAGGATAAGGATAATGGAGAAGTTCCTGTGATGATTCGCCGGTGAATCCCCTCCCCGGATGATGCTTTTCAACCCTCTCTATGCGTTGAATCCGGCGCAAAAGCACGATATGTTGTATTTTTATATTGATTTAACGCTATATTTATTTATATATTGTGGTTTCACCTCCATGTAGGGGTCTATAGCCTCGACATGGTCTGTTTCCAGGAGTTTCGACCTCGCCGGCAGGATGACGCGCCGTCTCAACGGGGTCGACTGACTGGGGTGCAACATGAGATGCCCATTCTGCAAGGCGGATGAAAACAGCGTGATCGACTCTCGATCTTCAAAGGACGGATACATCATCCGGAGAAGGAGGGAATGTCTCGGGTGTCGAAGGCGTTTCACGACTTACGAACGCGTGGAACGCACCCCCTTGAGGGTAATAAAGAAAGACGGTTCACGGGTGCCGTTCGACAGGGTGAAAATCCTGAAAGGCATGCTCAAGGCATGCGAAAAAAGACCGGTATCGACTACCGAGCTCGAAAACGTCACGAACCAGATTGAAGTGGAAATCCACGAGAATTTCGACAAGGAAGTGGCATCCAAGCATATAGGTGAACTGGTCATGAACAAGCTCAAGGAGATGGACCAGGTCGCTTACGTGCGATTCGCTTCTGTCTACAGGGAATTCAAGGACGTATCCGAGTTCCTTGAAGAATTGAAGCCCATGGTCAAGAAGAAGAAATGATTCACCCCGGAACAGCGCTTCTCTTGCGGCCGGACGGCGGGTATCCCGGCTCATGAAGCGCAATCCAATTCCCGGCGGAACAGCATGTCCAGAATCCTGACGGTCAAGAAACGGGACGGCGGCGAGGAGAATTTCGACGAAAGCAGGATCTCTGATTCGATTTTCCGGGCTGCATCCTCGGCCGGCGAAGGCGACCGCGAAGTTGCTGCCGAACTGGCAGGCGTAGTGTCTCTTTTCCTCGAGAAGCGAAGCCAGAGCCCGCAGGTCCACGTCGGAGAAATCGAAGACATGGTCGAACGCGTCCTGCTTGAAACCGGCAGGGTGGAAACTGCAAGAGCATATATAAAAATGCGGGGCGAGGGGGGATCGTCCTCCGTTTCCGAGGGGGGACCCAGGCCGGGCGAGCTCTTCCCGGGGCTGGGCATTTCTGTCGTATCTTCCGACGCCGGCGCGCTTTCGGCATGGGACAGGAGCAAGATAACGGCTGCGCTCATGCGCGAAGCCCGTCTTTCACGGGAGGAGGCCGGGGAAATCGCTGCTCAAGTGGAGTCCAGGATTGCAGGAAGGGGCCTGACCAGGATTTCCTCTGCCCTCGTCCGCTCGCTGGTTGACGCGGAGATGTTCGACAGGGGTTTGACCGATGAAATCGGCATGCAAGCCATGCTCGGCATGCCTGCATACGACTTCAAGGAACTCGTCCTTCCGGGTTCCAAGGGAACGGCAGCATCGCCCGAAGAAGCGGTTCGCATGCTCGCGGGCAAGTCCATGCGGCAGTTCGCATTCGGAGAGGTCTTCTCAGGCGACACTGCCCATGCCCATGCGGATGCCGAAATCCACGTTGAATCGGCTTCAGCGCCCGTTCACCTGTCGGAGGCTTTCGTTTCCCTCGAATACCTTAAAAGGTTCGGGGCTTTTCCCTTCACCGGAGGATGGGAGCCCCCATCCAGCATCGACGGCATAGCCTCGGGAATCTCGGCTTTTGCCGAAGGCATGCGCGATTATTTCAGTTCCGGACTGGACTTGGGCTACGTGAACCTGTCCATGGCGCCCTGCGTGGAAGAGGGCGGGGAGGCGGCCATGGAAGCGGCGGGCGTTAAAATCCTGGACGCAGTCCTTTCGGCATCCGACAGAAGGGGATCGTTCAGGACCGCGTTGAATATTTCCGCCGGAGTCCCGGATCTTCTCAGATTCACCGAAGCCCGCGGACTCGAGGGCCGAAAGACGGGCAGGGGCTTTGCGGAGTATTGGACAGCCGCGGAGAGGTTCTCGAAGGCGCTCGTCTCGGCAGCGGCAGGCGCCCGGACCGCGAGCAGGAACCTGGCTGAAATCACAATCCATGTGGACTCGAACACGTTCAAGAACCCGTCCGCTCTTTCCTTCCTGAGATTCGCGTGCAGGCATATCGGGCCTTCGTTCGCTCCCGGCTTCGTCTTCGAGCATGAACCGTCATGGATGAATCTGCACTCCAGGCTGCTCGCAAGGACCGAGGACCCCGAGCTTTTCAGGAACCCGGAGAGGATGCGCGTTCCGCTGGTGCAGTCGGTGGCAATCAACGCCGTGAGGGCGGCGCTCGCCGCCGGGCACGGGAACATCGACAGGTTCTGCTCGATACTCGAATCCTCGGTGTCCAAGGCCCTTAACGCGCTTCGTGAGAAAAAGGAATTCGTGGCCAAATTGTCCCGGGCGGGCGTGTTCGCCGGAATCGAGGCCGGTGCTCCGGATTCGGAGCCTGTCTTCCGGATCGAAAACGGCATCTTTTCCATCTCTCTCACCGGGATTTCGGAGGCTGCAGGAGTGCTTGCGGGCCGTGGAGACGACCTGGACACCGAAGCCCTCAAACTCGCCCTCAGCGCGATATCGTTCCTCATGCTCCAGGCCAGGGAACAGGCGAAAAAGATGTCCATTCCCCTCATTTTCGGAGGGGAGACCTCGCCTGAAGGCTCAAGACGTTTCGCCTCGGCCGACAAGGATGCCTACCCGTCCGCTGAACCGGTCCGCGGAGCGTATTCCGCAGGACTGACGGCCTGCGCGAAGCAGGTGCATGAAATGCACGAAGCGGTGCGGGATCTCGGATCAAGGTTCTCGCTCGTCGAATGGAGGCTCTTCCTTTCAGGGCTCCTCGAGAACCCGGACAACCCGCCGGAAGGGTTCTTCGATCTCGTCTGCGATGTGTTCGAGAACACGGACATAGTCTATCTGAGGTTCAAGTGAGGGAAGCTCTGCACTTCGAGAAGCTCGGGGGCGGAAAGGTGAGGTGGCTCCTCTGCCCCCACAGATGCTCGATTGCTGATGGGGATTCAGGCAGGTGCTGGGCCAGGGCGAATCGGGGAGGGACGCTTTTTTCAGCGACATACGGCCTTTCAACTTCGTTTGCGCTAGATCCGGTGGAAAAAAAGCCTTTGTATCACTTCATGCCGGGATCCAGAATACTTTCCATAGGGCAGAACGGATGCAATCTGGAATGCGCCTTCTGCCAGAACTGGCGAATATCCCGGGGAGGAGCCGCGGAAGAAGCGGTGAATCCGCAGTCGCTGGCGGATTCCGCAAGGAAGGTCGGAAGCATAGGCATAGCTTATACTTACAACGAGCCGCTGGTGGGATTCGAATTCGTCAAGGATTCCGCAGCCCTTGTCAAGAAGGCAGGGCTCGCGAACGTGCTCGTCACGAACGGCTACATCAATCCTGGCCCGCTCGAGGAGCTTCTGCCATTCATCCATGCCCTCAACGTGGATATAAAGAGCATAAGGGACGGCTTTTACAAAAGGCTTTGCAAGGCGAGCCTGAAGCCCGTGCAGGAGACGCTGAGAATCGCGGTCGGGAAAGCCCACGTCGAGGTCACGAACCTCGTTATTCCAGGGGAGAACGACAAGGACGAAGAGTTCGAGGAACTTGCGGATTGGCTCGCAACGAACCTTGGTCCGGATGTCCCCGTTCATCTGTCCGCGTATTTCCCCGCATATAAGCTTACGAATCCGCCGACTCCAAAGGAGACTCTCTCTCGGGCGAGGTCGATTGTCGCGAAGCGGATGAAATACGTTTACATGGGGAACATCGCCGGGCCGGAGGGTAGGGACACAGTTTGTGCTTCCTGCGGAAAGGTGCTGATCGAACGCCACGGATACGATACGCGAATACTTGGGTTGAAAACGGACTCGACATGCGCGGATTGCGGGGCGAAAAACAATATAATCCTGAAAGTGAAGCAGTCGTGACGCGTTCTGATGCAAACTCGCGGATTGCGGCCGTCATGGCCTTGTTTTCGGGATTCCGGAGAGCGGCTGCCCTTTTTTTTCCGGTCTTATGCGCCGCTTGCAGCATGGAGCCCGAACTTGTGGAGAAGATGGAGGCCGAAGCAGAGGAGATATACTCGCGGAAGGCTTCGATTTCCGTGACTGAGACGGCTGAAATCGGGGGCACGATAGCGGAATGGTTCGAGCCTGCGGCGGCCGGCGCCTCCAGAAGTTCCGGTGCAGGAGTAGTCAAAGGGCTCAAGGGCACGGGCGACAAGGGCGAGGCGTACAACAGGGCGATCGAGATATTCGTCGAGGTTGCCGAGAGCGCGAACGAAATGCCTCTCGAGTCGACTATTGCGGCGGTGATAGTGGAATCGGAAGGCGGGGACGAAGCCAGGGTGATGCCGATGTCGAAAACATCGGTGCTGGACGGCGGCGAGCTGATAATGACCTATCTAAGGGACGGGAACGGTGAAGTTAGGTCTGCGGCTTTCGGGCCGGTGAAGAAGGCGTCCGGAGGAAGCTATACGGCCAGAGCCGTTCCGAAACAGGCGGGAGGAGGGGGGGTCATCCTCAAGCCAAGGTATCCGTGGCCGGATCCGGGCGACTCCGCGAGAGCAGCGGTGTCGGCGCATCCTTCGTACAAGGCGAATTTCGAACCCGACGGCTTGCTGAGGGTTTCCTGTGGAAAGGAAGCGACCGTCGAGACGGTCATGAAGGATATCGGGAAGCTGGAATTCAAGGGGACTGTGAAGAACGCAAGGATTCTGACTGACATGAAGGCCGGGGCCGTCACCATCTTCGGGAAGGGGGTGGTTTTCGACAAGTGCAACATCAGGCTGGGAAATGACATACGCGTGGTTTCCGCCGGACCAAAGGAGGATTTCGCAATCGTCGAGATTGCGAAGGAAGGGATGATTGCAAGGGTCAGGACCACGCGCAAGGCAGCGGATGTGATAAGGATCCTGGACCGCCTCGGGGTGGATTTGAAGGAAATCGCGCAGATTCTGAAATGGGCTTCGGACTCGGGAGTTCTCAATGCCGGACTTCTGACGGCGGAGACCGGGAACGTCGGATAGTACATTAAAGAAAACAAGAGATTTGAACGATATACGATTGGAGAGAAATCCATCTGTTTTCGGAGCGCCTTGATGCAGCTTAAGAAACTGGAGCTGTTCGGGTTCAAATCCTTCGCGGACAGGACGAAGTTCGACTTCGAGCCGGGTGTCACAATCATTGTCGGGCCGAACGGCTGCGGGAAAAGCAACGTAGTGGATTCCATGAAGTGGATTCTGGGCGAGCAGAGCGCCAAGTCCCTGAGGGGCACTGAGATGCTCGACGTGGTCTTCAACGGATCAAGGACCAGAAAGCCGCTCGGATTCGCGGAGGCGTCGCTCACGTTCGCCAATACGAGAGGAGTGATTCATCCGGACCTCGATGAGATATGCGTGACGCGGCGGCTTCATCGCGACGGGCAAAGCGAATACATGATAAACCGCAAATCATGCAGGCTCAAGGACATACGCGAGCTGTTCATGGATACCGGCGTCGGTCTGAGGGCATACTCAATCATCGAGCAGGGGAAAATCGACTCTTTCCTCCAGGCATCGCCAATCGATCGCAGGCTCGTGTTCGAAGAGGCTGCGGGGATAAGCAAATACAAGGCGAGGAAAAAGGAAGCCTTGCGGAAACTGGAGAGGGTCGCGCACAACCTCGAGATGATCTCAATCAATATAACAGAGCTGGACAAGCAGCTCCGGTCGTTGAAAGTCCAGGCAGGGAGGGCGCGGAGCTACAGGGAGGCGGCGGAAAGGCTGAGGAAGCTCCGGATAGCGCTTTCTCTCCACGAATACCACGGCGCCAACGAGGAATGCCTGAGGATTTCCGGGGATCTCGTGATGGTTTCCAACAATCTCTCTGATGTCAAGGCCGCGATTTCGGTAAATGAAGCTGAAGTGGCCCAGGTGGATGAGAACCTGAAAGAGCGGGACGGGATGATCATGGAGAAGTCGGGGCGGCTTTCGGGCCTCGAGAACAGTTTCAGCCTTTCCAACGAGCGAATCCGGGCGAACAAGATGACGATCGAAAGCCTGAGGGAGGAGGAAATCAGGCTCCAGGAGCGCATAGCGGAATGCGAGAGCCGCATCGCAGAAGCCGGCGCGGAGCAGGAGAGCCTCAAGTCGAAACGCACGAGCATCGAGGAGCGATCGGCGGCGATAGCGAGGCAGATTGAGCTCCTAGAGGCCGAGCTTGCGCGGCTTGCGTCCGGGATTGCAACGGCCCAGGCTGGAATCCAGGACGGCAGGTCCGAGATTATGCAGATAAACGCGGACAGGGCGCGCGTCGGGAACGACGTGGAGAAGCTCAGGACGCGTTTCGCCGAGATAGACCGCAGAAGGGCGTCGCTGGA
>DYIT01000112.1 GCA_020723505.1 Candidatus Kuenenia stuttgartensis | reverse complement strand
ACTTGACAAGGTGACGTCCCTCGAGGCCGAGTATCCCGCCGAAGCCCTGAAAAAAGTCGACGAAATCATCGAGAAGTACAGGCGCATCCCCGGGAGCCTCATCACAATCCTGCACAGGGTCCAGGGCGTCATCGGGCACCTCCCTTTCCTGGTCCAGACGAAAATCGCCAGGGCCATCAACATCCCGGAAAGCGATGTGCTCGGCGTCGTCACGTTCTACTCCTTCTTCAGCATAAAACCGCGCGGGAAGTACGTGATTAAGGCCTGCCTCGGCACCGCCTGCTACGTGAAGGGCGGCGCCAAGGTCGTCACCAAGCTCCAGAGCACCCTCAACGTGAAGAGCGGAGATATGACGAAGGACAAGCTGTTCACGCTCGAGGAGGTCCGCTGCCTCGGAGCCTGCGGCAAGGCTCCCGCCATCATGATTGGCGAAAACACTCACGGCCTGGTGGAACCTAAGGAGATACCAGCCATACTCGACGGCTACAGGCAGAAGAAATAGGGGAGACCCGGAAAGGAGCGGCTCATGGCCAGGATAAAGCTGAGCGATCTCGACAAGATTAAGGACAAGGTACAGGCGGAAACGAACCTGCGCGACGGCAAGTTCAGGGTGCGCGTGAACGTCCACATGGGCACCTGCGGAATCGCGGCAGGGGCCAGGGGCATCATGAAGGTGTTCATGGACGCCATCGAGGCAAAGGGGCTCACAGACGTCGCTGTCACCACCTCGGGGTGCGCCGGTCTGTGCTCTAAGGAACCCATGCTCACGGTGGAAATAAAGGACCAGGCGCCGGTCAAGTACATAAGCCTCGATCCCGCCAAGGCAAAGGAGATATTCGACTCCCACGTGATCGGCGGGAAGGTGGTCGACAAGTACGCGCTGGCCTACGGCAGCGAGAGGACGTATTGAAATAAAGGCCTGAAAGATGAAAAACTACCGCATCAACGCCCTGATCTGCGCAGGGACCGGCTGCTTCTCCGGCGGATCCGCGAAGATCCTGGAAGCCCTCAGGAAGGAGGTCGAGAAGCGGGGACTCAAGGACGAGGTCGAACTCCTCCAGACCGGATGCAACGGCTTCTGCGCCCGCGGCCCTATCCTCGTCGTTTACCCCGACGGCATATTCTACGAGATGCTCGGCCTCGACGACGTCCCGAAACTCGTCGAGGAGCACTTCCTCAAGGGCAGACCCTACAAGGCGAAGATGTACACCGAGCCCGTCACCAAGCAGGCCATCCCGAAGATGAGCGAAATCAACTTCTTCGGAAAGCAGGTGCTGGTCGCCCTGAAAAACCGCGGCCTCATAGACCCCGAGAACATCGAGGAATACATCGCGCGCGACGGCTACAAGGGCATGGCAAAAGCCCTCACCGAGATGACCTCGGAGCAGATTATCAAGGAAGTCACCGAGTCCGGACTCAGGGGCCGCGGCGGCGGCGGGTTCCCCACGGGTCTCAAGTGGAAGTTCTGCAGCCAGACCAAGGGCGACGAGAAGTTCATCCTCTGCAACGCCGACGAGGGCGACCCCGGCGCGTTCATGGACAGGTCCATCCTCGAGGCCGATCCCCATTCCGTGCTCGAGGGGATGGTCATCGGGGCAAAGGCCATCGGCGCCTCCCAGGGCTACATATACGTGAGGGCCGAATACCCCCTCGCAGTGGAAAGGCTCTACATCGCCATCGATCAGGCCACCCAGTACGGCCTGATGGGCGACAACATCCTCGACACGGGAATGAACTTCCACCTCGATCTGTACATGGGCGCCGGCGCGTTCGTGTGCGGCGAGGAGACCGCGCTCATGACCTCCATCGAAGGCAAGCGCGGCATGCCCAGGCCCAGGCCCCCGTTCCCCGCCCAGAAGGGGCTCTGGCAGAAGCCCTCGGTCCTCAACAACGTCGAGACCTTCGCCAACGTGCCGCAAATCATCACGCGCGGAGCCCCCTGGTTCGCGGCTATCGGTTCCGAAAAGAGCAAGGGCACGAAGGTGTTCGCCCTCACCGGCACGGTACAGAACACCGGCCTCGTCGAGGTGCCGATGGGCATCCCGCTGCGCGACATCATCTTCGACATCGGCGGCGGCATCACGAACGGCAGGGAGTTCAAGGGCGTCCAGCTCGGAGGCCCCTCGGGCGGAACTCTCCCGGCGTCCCTGCTCGATACTCCCGTCGACTACGAGTCAATCACCAAGACCGGCGCCATCATGGGATCCGGCGGCATGGTCGTCATGGACGAGACGACCTGCATGGTCGACCTCGCCAAGTTCTTCCTGACCTTCACTGCCGACGAGTCCTGCGGCAAATGCACCCCCTGCCGGGTCGGCACCAAGATAATGCTCGGGATACTCGAGGAAATCTCCGCGGGCAGGGGCAAGCCCGGCGATATCGAGCTCCTCGAAGACATGGGAAAGGACATCATAGCAAGCTCCCTGTGCGGCCTCGGCCAGACCGCCCCGAATCCCGTCCTCACGACAATCAAATATTTCCGCGACGAGTACGAGGCCCACATCGTCGACAAGACCTGCCCCGCCAAGGCCTGCAAACGCCTCACACCCGCGCCTTGCCAGAACACCTGCCCGATAGGCCAGGACGTCCCGACCTACACCGCGCTCATCGCCCACGGGAGGATTGCCGAGGCGTACGAGTACATACGAATGGACAATCCCATCCCCGCCACGCTGGGAAGGGTCTGCGTCCACCACTGCGAGGATTCCTGCAAGCGCGCCGAAATCGACAAGCCCATTTCCATTTGCGCGCTGAAACGCTTCGCCTCAGACGCGAACAGGGACGCCCTCAGGCGCGTCGCCAAGATGGCCGGAAAACCCACCGGGAAGAAAGTCGCCGTCGTCGGCGCGGGACCCGCGGGACTGGCGGCCGCCAACGACCTCGCCATGCTCGGCCACAAGGTCGTCATTTTCGAGGAGCTCCCCGAACCCGGCGGCATGCTAAGGCTCGGCATCCCGGAGTACCCCCTGCCAAGGGAAGGCCTCAGGGCGGAAATCGACGCGATCCTCTCCATGGGCGTGGACCTCAAATGCGGCGTCAGAATCGGCCGCGACAAGTCCATCGCATCCCTCAAGGAGGACGGATTCGACGCGGTCTTCATGGGCGTCGGCGCTCACAGGGGCCTCAAGCTCAACATCCCGGGCGAAACCGGCCTTTCGGGCGTCATGGATTGCACCGCGCTGCTGCGCCAGAGGAACCTCGGAAAGCTCAACCAGAAACCGGGCGACAACGTATGCGTCATCGGCGGCGGGAACGCCGCAATGGACGCCGTGCGCACGTCCGTCCGGCTCGGCTGCAAGAACGTGACCATAGTCTACAGGAGGACCGAGGAGGAAATGCCCGCCAACCCGGCCGAAATCCACGCGGCGAAAGAGGAAGGCGTCAGGTTCGAATACCTCGCCGCGCCCCTGGAAATCATGGGCCAGGGAGGCAAAGCCACCGCCCTCCGCTGCATCCGCAACAAGCTCGGCGAACCCGACAAGTCCGGACGGCGCAGGCCGGTGCCAATCGAAGGATCGGAATTCGACATCCCCTGCGATTTCATAGTCCCGGCGATTTCGCAGGAAGCCGACCTGTCCTTCCTGGGCGAAAAGCACGGCTACGACATCTCGAGATGGAACACCTTCACCGTGGATCCGACGACCCTCCAGACCAGCGTCCCGGGCGTCTTCGCCGGAGGCGACTGCGTCACCGGCCCGGCGACCGTGGTCGAAGCGGTGGCCGCCGGCCAGAGGGCGGCGGTATCGATTGACTGCTTCCTGAAGGGGGTGAAATTCGCGGGTTACAAGAGACCCAAACCCCGGGCCGAAGTCGAGCGCATCCTGATGACCGACGCGGACGAGAAGCTCGTCAGGCCCCAGATGCTGGAGATGAAGGTCGCGGATCGGAAGATCTGCTTCAAGGAAGTCGAACTCGGCCTCGACAAGCAGCAGGCCATGTCCGAGGCGAGACGCTGCTTGAGGTGCGACATCGCCGGATGATCATCGCCCCCGGGGCGATGATCATTCGAGCCGAACCGGTATAACCGGTCCGGCTCCGCGGAAATAGCGTTCCTCGAGCGTCGGCAGAAGCGGGACCACCCCGTGCACCCTGACCCCAGCCGCGACCAGCGCCTCCACGAGGCGGGGGACCTCCTCTCCCGTTGCGGTTACCCGTACGGAATCGCCGCGGGTTTCGATGACTCTCATGCCCGCCAGGCCCGCGGCTGCGGCAGCCGCCTCCGGCGCTGCGCACAGAACCCTGACCTCCGAGGACTTGCCCAGCAGATCGGCCATGGATCCCTGCGCTGCCACGGCTCCGTTCCGGAGAACGGCAGCCCTGGAGCACAGGTCCTGCATCTCGAGGAGCATGTGGGAGGAGATGAGGAAGGTGGTTCCCGCGGTCCTGTTCAGGTCCCTCACGGTCTCCTTGAAGTCGGCGATGCCGTCCGCGTCCAGGGACGTCGTCGGCTCGTCGAGAACCATCAGGTCCGCCTTCTTCGCGAATCCGAGCGCAAGCTTGAGCCTCTGCTTCATCCCGGCCGAGCAGTCCTTGAAGAGCCTCGACGCAGCCACCTCCAGTTTCGCAAGAGCAAGGCATCCGGAAACCGATGTCTTCAGGTCCGCGCCCTTGAGCCCGCTGAGCCTCATGAATACCTCGGCGTTCTTCCTGAGGGTCAGCCCGGGATACAGCCCCGCCCCGTCCGTCAGGATGAATGAGCGCCGCGCGACATCGATCTGGCCACGCGTCGCGTCCAGCCCGAACACGGCCGCGGATCCGGATGTCGGTCTCGTGCCGCCCGCGAGAATCCTGATGAGCGTGCTCTTTCCCGCCCCGTTCGGACCCAGGAGACCGTATATCTCCCCCCGGCCCACCGTGATGCTCGCGCCGCCCAGGGCCTTGACCGATCCCCACCTCTTGCAGAGGCCCCTCGTCTCCACCGCTTTCGCTTTGTCTCCCGCTTCGTCGCTCATGAAAGCCAATAATACATCCGAGTTCGATGCGGTCGAGATACTTCTCCCGGCTACGGTTGACGGTCTACGACCTTCGACCTTTGACATTCGACTCCCGTTCCTGGACCTCGCCTTTCCAGGACGCCATAGCCCACCTGCCGGCGTCGCGGAACCCCATGCGCCTGTATATCCTGCCGGCCGCGGGATTGTCGTAGAAAAGGCACGGGAACTTGCCTTCAGAGAGCAGGGCCCTGCAAAGGGCCGAGACGCATCTCGTCGCAAGCCCGCGGTTCCTGTAATCGGCATGCGTGCAGACGCCGATTACCATGGCCGCGTTCGAGCTCTCCGCCGCCGATGAGGCCGACGAGACTAGCCTGCCGTCAACCCTGGCGCTCACGGTCCTGCCCGTCCCGGATTCGACGTTCTTCCTTATCCCCCCCTCGGAGCCGACCATCCTGCCGAACTCCTTGATTTCCCGGTGAAGGCGCATGACCTCATCGAAATCCTCCGCGCATGCCCATTCGAGACCGGCGCAGGAATCCTCAGGGTCGAGTTTGTCCCGGGAGCGGAGCTCGACCAGGAACTGTGTTTTCAGGTCGTCGAGGCCAAGCGCTTCCGCCATGGGCAGGACGAGGTTCTCCTTGCCGGACAGCATCCAGTCGCCCGGCGTGCGGGGAAGCTGCTTCATCATGCCCGCAACGTCGAACTCGCAGTCTTTGGAATAGATTACGTTGTTGGTGTAGTACCTGAGGAGCACCGCATGGAGCCCGCCCCGGCCGAAGTCGCCCCAGATCTCCTGGAACTCCGTCTCGAAGCCGAAGTTCTCGATGTCCCCCGTCAGGAAGACGTTGTAGCACGGCTCCTGCGCGGCATACGCGAGCACCGCGCGCCTGTTGTGCTCCGTGAGTTTTCTAATCATGTCATGTTCCCGGGGCTACTTGCCTCCGCGTATATTCCGGGCGATTGCCATCCACATCGTGCGAGGATGCAAAGACCGACTCCCGCCTTGCACAAAACTTCTGGAAGGGGTTCAGGTATCGTGGGCTTGTCTGCTCGGTTCATCTTTGGGTTCTTTCAGGATTGGATCCGCTTTTTCCTCGTCGCAAATCTCGAAAAGAACCGAAGCGCGCAGACTAGAATGAGCGCTTCGAAGCCCGTCGCGCCGCAGCTCCCGCCCTCGCGCGGAATCGCCTGCGGCAAGGGCGTCACCGCCGCCTCCGCGTACTCGTACGCCCCGATGTCAGGCGTCCCGTCCGCGGGACGGAGCTCGATTCCCCTGTGGCGAACGTACTGAAGGGTCAGGGGATGCGAGGAAGCGCCGGAGCTTTGCGCCGCCCCCGCGTCGCGGCAATCCGACGTCGCCGACAACCGGTAGTCCTGGCCCGCCAGGTCCAGGAAACCCGGGTCTGATCCGTTCACGTGGCCGGCGGAATCGTTGATTGTCCCGGTAAGCCCGCTGTGGCTCGCGACCGCTCCCGCCTTGAACCAGCAGTTACGGAGATTGAGCACCCCATCCGCGTTCAACCAGGCAAGCCTGTCGCCGCTCTCGGTCACGTAGACCACGTTGTTCCTGCAGTCGCACGACTCGTCGTTCGTGGACAGGCGGAAGAGGGTGGTGTTTCCGGCGCGCGTGGAAATCACCGTGTTGTTGAAGAAATGCAGCGTGCCTTTGCGGTAGTGCGAGGGATCGCCGCCGTCCCCGCCATAATGCACTATCTGGCTGTTCCCCGCGCCGTCGGGCTCTATGAGCACGTTGCCGTACACGAACGTTGCTCCGTAATCCGGATCAGCGTACAGGTTGTCCGAATCGACCAGGTCGAGCTGGCGGTTTCCCGATTCAATCCAGTTGTAGCGGATGACCGTCCCGGCCGACCGGTCCTTGAGATTGTTGCCGAGGCAGTTCGCGCGCAGTGGACCGAAACGGTTGAACTGGAACACGATGCCGTTCGCCTCCGTGTAGTTGTTGTGCTCGTAGATGGACGTCTCGATGCCGTTGTCGTGGATGTAGCATCCTTCCACGAGGATGTCGGTCCCCTGCCATGCGCAGAAGAAACCGTTCCCGCAGTCGTGCAACTCGCAGTTGCGTATCGTCAGGTGCTCGCCCTTCTCCACGGTTATCGCAGCCGCGTTAGACGCGTACGCATGCGTCGCCGCGTCGTCGCCCGTGTACGTGAACCCGGGCCTGGCCGAGCGGATTTCCAGGTTCTCGACCACAATCCACTGCGGCATGAGGTCGGGCGGCGTGTTGGCCCCCCCGATTTTCACCACGCTCCGGTCCTCGTTCCAGAAGTTGAGCGGCGCCGGCGTGATCGCGTTCTCGCCCGTAAGCACGGGCAGCGTTCCCGTGCTCCCCGCTGCGCCCGTTATCCGAATCGGCTGGGACTGCGTCCCCTGCTTGCATAGCACGAATTTGGTCCTGTAGGGCGACGGCCGCCCGAATATCCTGACCGTGTCCCCGGCGTTGAGCTGATGCCACGGCACCGTGTCGAGCTCCGCATGCGCCCTGCCGGGGCCGACCTCGTAATCCGCGCCGGACGCCGCGGCGCCGCAGGCTGCCAGAATCAACTGAACCACAAGCGCGTTTCTCGGCATGCGCTCTCCCACATCAGGGCTCCTATCTCGAAGAATGTTCTGCTACCTGTGCATGCACCGCTTGAACTCGATGTTCTTGAGTCGCCCGTCCTTGTCGAAAAACACCTTGGCGCTCTCCTTTGATTCGGATGCCGATGCCCCGGCAGGGATGCCGACTTCGAATCCACCGTCCGCGGACCCGGCAACCACGCATTTGGAGGCATCGACCCGGACGTTCATGTCCTTCCAGTTGCATCTCTTGCAGTATACGAGAAGCCGCGCAGCCAGCGATGCGGCGGATATCGCCTCGGGTCCGGTCTTCGCGGGCTTCAGGACAGCCGCCAGCGCCGAGACTCCTTCCCACCTGCGGGTCGTGACGTCTATGAGGAACGCCTTGCCCTTTTCCGAGATGCCGACCGTGAGGATTGTCGTCGGCATCGACAGCATGCCGAAAACCCCGCCATGCAGGAAATAGAAACGGTACTGGCCTGCAAGGACGGCGGCCGAGTCGCCGGCCGCCGCCTCGGTGACGTTCCCCTTCTGATTCCACCACTCCTCGTCGAAGCCGCTGCCCTCCCAGGAGTCTCCGGCGGACTCTTTGATTTGAGAGATGAAAGCCTCGTCGGCCTTGCACGCGTTCTTGAGAAGCTCCTTCCATGCGGCCGCGTCGAGCTCCTTCGCCGCGGCCTTGAGCGTTTTCCCGTCGTACTCGAAACGCTGCCCCCTGGACGCTGGTACGACGCATGGGACGTTGACGTTCCTCTCGGGAAGCTGACGTGCCAGCTTCGATCCCTCCTCGAGCCTTCCGGAAAGATGCATTGGCACCACTGCCGCCGGTTTCAGCATGTCCGCCGCCCAGACGGCGCCTTCCAGGATGTCCGCGAGATTCGGATGCGTGGGGTTGAGCGGAAGGAATGCGATGTCCACCGGACCGCGCTCCTTTATCTTCGATATCCCCGCTTGGTATTCCTCCCTGAGCTGACTGGCCCACAAGGCGTGGTCCCCGGCATGGAAAATGGAAATCCCGTCCGCCTTGACCAGATATGCCAGGCCTTCGTCTGTTGCGGCTATGGAAAAAACGGAGATCTTCCCAATCCTGAGCTCTCGGCCTTCCGAGGCCTCGACCAGGCTCATGCCGAGGTCGTCCGCCAACCCGGGTACGTCCCTGGCGAGCCCCTTGGGCATCACGAACGTTGCCGTTTGCAGTTCCTTTCGCCACTTGCGAAGCAGGGCCGGATTGAGATGGTCGCCGTGTCCGTGCGACACGAAGATCACGGGGTCGAAGTCGCGTACAGCCGCCGTGTCGATTACGCCGGCGTCGAGCCCTTTCGCCCCGCCTGCCGCAGGCTGGTCCGTGACGCAGTCGAAAACCAGGAATTCCTTCGCTGTCCTGACTGCGAAGCCGCTGTGGTCGAGGAACCAGATGGTCGCGCTCTTCTTCACTTCCCCCTCCCCGCCCTGTGCAAAGGCGGAGCCTGCAAGAATCATGAATATGCACAGAACACAGAATGCATATGCTTTATTTCTCATGTCGCCCTCTTCGCAAAGATGACCCTGATTGATCCTGTAAGAAGCCACTCGACGATAATCGTGGTTCTATTTTACCAGGTGAAGGACCTTCCTGAACTCCTCAGTCCCGGCCGTCCGCATCACTTTCATTGAATTGCGCCACTCTCTGATGTGTACGGATTTCAGACAGAACATACCAGCCCGCCGGTTTCTTTCAAGGATGAACGGAAGTAAAATGCCGAGGTCCGGCCTCTGCAGCACATGCATGCCCCGTGAATCCGCATAGAGGTTGTGCCGGACGAAGCAAATAGAGGCATCGTCTTCGAATCAGGAGCCGTTCATGAGGCTTGCTGTCCTGGTTCCCGCGGTTCTTGTCTTCACAATCGGAACGCCCTTCTGCTTCGCCCTTGCCGGACCGAAAATCGCCGAGAGAATCTCCGAAATCAGCGCCAAGGAAGCCGTTTGCAAGATGCTGGACCGCGATAAATTCGCCGGACTGGCCGACTACATGCTGGAAAAAAAAGTGCCCGAGTACGCATTAAAGGCGGTTGAAATCATGGCCCTGCTCGAGGCCGGGGAATCGAGCCTCTCCAAAATCAGGGGAAAAGCCCGGGCTCTTAAACCTTCGGACCACGAGACCCGCCTCTGGTGCAGGGACAGGTTCGAAAAAGCGGTCAAGGATTCCGAGAAGACATGGGAGGAACTGCTCGCTTCCTGCGGGGAAGAAGCCCTGTGGCGCACCAAGAGACGATTCTGCAACATCCTCCTCGCCTTGAATCCTGAAAACGCCGCGGCGCATGCATGGCTCGGACACAAGAAGCACAAGGGGGAATGGATGCGCCCCTTCGCGATTGAGGAAACGAAAAAGGGCAAAACGTTCGACTCTGCGTGGGGGTACGTAACGAAAGAAGAGAAGTCAAAGCTCGAGAACGGGCTCAGGCCGCTCCGGGGCGAGTGGATTCCAAGGGAAAAGGAGGAAAAAGAGGTCCGGACCTGGGACTGCCCGGTTTTCTTCGAAACCGAACTGCTGACGTTCAAGTCCACGCTTCCCTACGACGCCGCCATTCTGAATTTCCGCGTCGCCTACAACTCCATGCGGGAAATACTCGATGGCATCGGGGATTTCTTCAGGCCTCAGCCCGGCAGGCGGTGCAACGTCATACTCGCGCGCAACCGGGAAGACGAAAAGATTGTTCTAATCCGGCTCGGCAAGGGGACTGACTACATCGACAATCCGAGTTACTATGAACCTGACGGCTGCTTCGTTTTCTCGAGGTTCGACTGCTTCTCTGAATGGAATACGAACATCTCCGAGTACAATCCAATCGCCCGCGACATCGCTTACTGGGCCATGATGGAAACAAAGGGGGCTGGCGGATGCAGTTTCCCGGGATCCTGGGCTTTCCGCGGGATCGCCCTGCTGATGGAAACCAACAATATGGAAAAACCGGTCTGGGACCGCGCAATAAACCGTATGGAAGAGTTCCTGAGTTCCAGGGACAAGCTTCCGTCCATCGCCGAACTCGTCGAGATGAACGATGCAAAGCTCCAATCGACTCCCGGCGCCATGGAACTCGCCTTCGGCCTTACCCATTTCCTGTTCCACGGAAACGACAAGGTCTTTCGGAACGCGTTGCTTGCCTACGTAAAGGACCTCTCCCTCGACTATCCCCTTAAAGACCAGGGCGCCGCGCTGAGCCTTGAAGATCCGGCCCTGAAGGAGAAAGCGGTCAAATACATGACCGATGGCCTCGGGATCTCAGAAAGAAAATGACCCCGGATCGGCCCGCTTCAGGTGAAGCCCCATGACTGAGCAAGTCAACGGCAACCGCCGCCGCGGTCCGTCATTCGATGCATTCCGAATCCGGTTCCAGTGACCGGCATAGACGCAATCCATCTGCCCGCAGATTTTTACATCCGCTCAGCGCTCCTCGTCGCGTATTTCCATGAATGAACAAGGCCAGGGCGATGACGGCTTGTGCTCAACGTCCACCCCTGGACGACCGTCCGATTTCGGACCGGCATCCTGCTCTTCTCTGCATGCTCCATTCCTGGCGCTTCTGACGCAACATGTTGTCATTAAATGAGGTTGGCGAAAAATGGGAATTCGCGGGACCATGGGCACTCGTTTTGCTCTTCACCGCTCAACCCCCTTCCTTTTATTAGAGGAGAATGCATATGAACCGCCTCTGTCTAGTTCTCTGTCTACTGGCGATTCCTGCCGCTGCCGTGGCGGAGGAATCCGGGAACTTCGAAGTCCACGAATGGGGCTACATCTGCATCAATGTCCCTCCCGGCACGAACCTGAAGGAGACCTTCCTCAGGAACCTGCCCGGCAGCGTCCGGCAAGTCGCCGCTCCTGCCGCAGGGGACAGGCAGCAGATGGTCCCGGTCGGAGTGGATTCGAACGACACGGCGGATCAACCGGGCAGGTCCAATCCCAGATCAGGCGTGCCCGAGACACCCACAGGCACTCCCCAGACTCCTTCCGAAACCCCCTTGCCCGTCCCGATTCCCGCTCCTCCGGAAGGCTTCATCTTCGGCGATCCTTTCATCTGGTTCCATTCCGGCCGCGCTCTCCAGGTTAGCCTCACCGTGAAGCTCGGGATTAACAAGCCCCTTTGCTGGTGGCCGCAGGGCCTGGATGACGGGAATTCAATCACCTGGAAGAAGCTGCTCATCGACCCCATGCCCCCTTCCGACAAGAGGGCGTCGGGCCTCGAGAGCGGATCCTCGGTCGCCGACCAGATGCTCCGGGCCCGCGAGGTCCGCGCCTCGTACGTCCACACGGGCAACAAGGTGGAAAGGTTCCTCATGTACGAGTTCTCCGGCCTGTGCTGGTCGGGTCTCAGGCTCGAGTCCTCCTGCGGTCCCGAGCTCTTCGCTCGCAACGCCTCTGACAGGCCGGTCAAGGCGCTGTTCGTCATGCCCGAAGGACTCGGAAGGCACCTCGCCTATTTCACGCCCTTCATCGATTCATGGACCAACCGCATGGGCGCGGGCGGCGACGGCAGGTATTCGAGCCTCGTCGATTTCAGGGTGAAGCTGTGCCAGGTCCTCGAGGACGAGGGCCTCAACCATGACGAGGCGCTCCTAATGGTCCGCGCCGTGACGGGATTCGGCAAGTTCAACGAAAGCCGCGGCGTGAAAGCCGTCTACCTCCTCGACAGGGATTCCATCGAGGAAATCAGCAAGCTCGAGTTCTCCCCGAAGCCGGCGTCGGTAAAGAGGGTCTGGCTTGCGCTCGTGTTCGACGCCTGCAACTACAGCGGCCTGCGCCCGGTCCTTAAGGATTCCGGCAGGTTCGACCTGCTCCTCGAGACGCTTCATAACAGCGGAGCCGAAGCCTCGGACGTGAAGGAGGCAATCCGCAAGCTCGACACCATGCGTTCTCGCGAATGATGTTTTGGGATAGTCCTGTCTTCTTGCTGCCCGCGCTTCGCGCGGGCAGCTTTTTTTTTCTTCACGCGCGTGGACGGTACAACGGTCTCACAGTTGCTGACCACGGTCACACGGCTGCTGACTTGCCGCCCACTGCACACGGATACGCTGTTTTCGACTCAACAACTCAATCACTTCCCCTTGTCGGCGGCAGGGTGCCCGATTGTCTGCGAGTACAGGATCTTCTGGCCAGGGCGCAGCTTCGCCGCCGAAGCGAACTTGTCCTTTTCGATGTACGCCCTCGCCACCGCGGCCAAGCCCTCGGATGCGCAGTACAGGTAGACGTTCTGCGCCTTGTGCCCGGCTTCCAGGCAGGCCCATGCCGCCTTGTCGCTTTCCTCCGGCTGCCTGGGCATGCCCGTGAGCCGGTCGTAATCCGCGACGTATATAAGGTTAAGCGGAGCCGAATGCACGAACGGCTGCGTGCCCGCGGTCTTCCTGAAGTCGCCCTGCGCCACGGGCATGAGCTGATGCTTGCCCGGATCGTACAGGTATATTCCCTCCTCGATCACCGCGTAGACGTCCACGAGCCGCTTGTTCATGGCCGATGGGGCCGTGCGCTTTCCGTCGTCCCTGTTGACCCCGTCCGCTGCCCAGAGAATCTCCGAGAGGTGCGTCTTCGAGAGCTTCTGGTCCGAGAACTGCCTGGAGGATTTCCTGTTCTTGAGCGCCTGCATGAGGGGCATGCCCTTGTCCAGCTGCGGCTTGTCGAGTGCAATCCCCTCGGATTTCGCCTCGTTCTGAGGCTTGCCCTCCTCGCCCATGCAGAGACCCATGATTATGGCCGCTATCGCCGCGGCCCCCGCCGGGAAAAGCATCCTCTTCATGACCGACCTCCTCAAGATGTCGACGGCCCTGCCTGATTCCCTTTCTTCAGGACGAAGCAACGTCCTTAAATTACACGGACGAAACCGCCGAGCTTTTATAGCACTCCTCCGTTCGCTTGGCGAAAGCATTATTAGCCGAGCGCGGTATAATTACTTCCTGTTTTTGGAGCCACGCATGGATCCGCTGAATAACCACCTGGTAGCGGTGCTCGCTGCCCGCTTGAACCTGATTTCCAGGGAACAGCTGGTAGCGTTCCGCGAGTCCCTTGAATTTGACCGCGTCGAGAGCTTCCTGGATTCCCTGGAAACCTGCGGATTTCTGAAACCCGCCGGAAGAAGGGCTTTGGAAGCGGCTCTCGACGCGATGCTGGCGGAATACGGCAGTCCCCAGACGGCTCTAGCGGCGCTGTCAATTGAATGCGATGATCGCTTCATGCATGAAAGCCCCGGACCGAGCGGATTAGACGAGGGCACGCTTTTCAAATGGCCCGGAAGCAATGCGAAGGGCGGTGATTCCTCTCGTACGGAATTGAAAGCCGTGTTCGCGTCCGGGAACCGCACGGTCGAGGGCCTTCCCGGTGAACCGCCCCTCGCGCGGCCTGCTCTAATCGCCGGACTCCGCGGGACTTCCCTCGGCAGGTACGAGTTCAAGGCGGAGCTCGGACGCGGCGGACTCGGACGCGTTATCGAGGCAGTGGACACCGACTTCGGCCGCGAGGTGGCGGTGAAGATGATGCTGCCGTGCCAGAAGAGCCCGACTGCCGTGGAAAGGTTCCTCCTTGAAGGCCGGGCGGCAGGGAAGCTGTCGCATCCAAATAT
>DYIT01000111.1 GCA_020723505.1 Candidatus Kuenenia stuttgartensis | reverse complement strand
CCGGCGCGCATTCCGTCCTGAAAGACTTGAAGAAGCCCGCGTGGTCCGCCTCCCCGGAGAAGGCCTTGCGGAGGATCGTCTCCTGTCCGGCCCTCCGGACTCCGAAGGATATGTCCCCGGTCAGCGCGCTTCCCAGAACCTGCTCCACGGATCCCGCCAGGTCCTTGAGGCCGATTTTGGCGCCGTTGATCTCGAAGACCTCGTCGCCCTCCTTGAACGGCTCGGCGGCCGGTCCGGGCGACTTCACCCTGAACCGCATCTCGGGCGAGATGCCGATGCGCCAGACCTTCTCCATGTCTCCGGGGAACGCGCAGGTCATGGCGGGCATCAGCTCCCCTCCGCGCTCCACGACGAATACGAACTCCCTCCTGCCGGACTGCAGCGCGGTCTCGAATGCCCTGTTCAGCCCTTCCCGGTCCTCGACGGCCTGGCCGTTGAGCTCCACTATCCTGTCCTTCACCGTAAGCCCGGCCTCGTGGAAAGGGCTGCCCTGCTTTATCGCCTGCACGGTACTGGAATACAGCGGATAAATGCCGATTTCGAGCCTGCCTGCCTCCTCGTCCTTTTCAGGCATCACTCTGATGGAAAGCTGCTTCCCGCCCTCGCCGCCCCTTTCGATTTCGAAGACCGCTCCTTCCTCGGGGTCAGAAAAAGCCACTTCCGACGGGATGTCGAGGAAAGCGGTCACGACCTCGCCGTCAATCTTCAGAATCCTGTCGCCCGGCAGGAGCCCTGCTTTCTGGGCAGGCGAGCCGGACACGACGGAGCCGACGACGGGCGTCGAGAACCTTACGCCAATCTGGAACGCCGCGACGAAGAGCACCAGCGCGAAGGCGATGTTCGTGATTGATCCCGCGGCGATTATCGCCGCCCTGCGACCGACGGGCTTCTGAAGGAACTCGTCCGACGCACCCTTGCCCTCGCCGGGCGCGTCTCCGGCCATCTTCACATAGCCGCCGATTGGAATCATCGAAAGCCTGTATTCCGTCCGGCCTTCCCTGCCTTTGAGCAGGGGCAGGGTCCATACAACCCTGGGTTTCTGCGCCGGCTGCTGGATGAGGAGCACGATTTCCCGGGATGGCGCGTCCGGCTCGTCGGCGGCCTTGAGGGGGCTCACGTGCAGCCTTACGATGCCCGTGCCTCTGGCGACCGCGTCGGAGGCGAATTTCCTGAACTCCTCCCTGTGGAGCATCTTCCGCGACCCCACCGCCCTGACGACCTCGTCCGCGGCCAGGCCGTGCGCCCAGGACTGCCCCCTTGATATGGCGCCCTTCTGGGCCGCAAGATGCGGGAAAAGGCCGAATCCGGGCAGGTCGAGCGACTTGGGCGCATCCATGGGGCCCAGCGTCATTCTGGCCCCCTCGCGGTCCACGAGAAAAGACGCCTGCCTTCCGCAGCACCACTGGTCCCGCAGGACCTTCTCGAGGGATTCGTAGTCCATCCTGTCGACGTGAACGTCGTTAACCGCGAGAATCCGGTCTCCGAGCGCAAGCCCGATTCTGTCCGCCGGGCTGCCCTTCTCGATTCCGCCCACCTCGAGGGGGCTGTAATTCAGGAAGTTCGGCAGCACCGTGACGTTGAGCCCTTCCGGAGAGCGCCGAATCCCCAATCCCGTCGGCGGAAATCCCAGGGAAAACCCGTCCACCCTCACTCCGCAGAGCCTCGCGACCAGGAAATGCCCCATTTCGTGGACGAAGATTATCGCCCCGATGCCTATTATTATCAGCAGGATCCTCGACAAAGACTCGAAATCCATCGCGTCCTCCGGGTTTGCGGAATCGACCCGCGGTCTGAAAAAAAGCAATTATCGCGGAAAATCCCAATACTACAGAACGCGCCAGCGCAGGTCAATGTTACCCGCCATTATTTGCGCGCCGGAAGGCGTCTGGACGCGTAAATAATGGCTTGCTTTTTCGCGCCCAGGCGCGAAAAGGAGGAGTAGGGGCACGGCGCGCCGTGCCCCTACTGTGTCATGCCCCATACGGGCGACGCACACGCGCCCCGACAGGCTGGATTTGTGCATCGAAATAGACCGCGCGATGAGGCCGCCTGTTACCTGAGCGCGGTCTGTTCTCGACGCGAACTGCGGGATGGACGTCGATGGAAACCGGGAGACATGAATTGCGGTACAGATCCCGGAGAAGAGACGATTATCAAATCTTCGATTTGCGGGAGGCGAGGTCGGACATGGCGCGGATATGGAGCGCCGCCATGCGCGCCTTCTGGGGATTTTCGCCGTAGAAGGTTTCCCAGGACCATCTGTAGCCTTCCTCGAGCTGTTCGGGCGTCATGAGTTTCGGCCTGAATACGGCGTTGGCCGTGTTGTATTTGGCCCAGTCGGTATGGATGATTCTTCCGCTTTTCTGGAGCCGTTTGAAGAGTCCCACGTTCGGGAACGGGGTCAGTATGGTGAATTCGGCGATTTCCACTTCCATTTCCAGGAGGAAGTCCACCATGCGCTTGAAGAAGCTAGTGTCGTGGTTGTCTCTGCCGAGGAGGATTGTGCCTTCGACGCCGATGCCGAAGTCATGGAACTTCCTTATCCTGTCCCGGATTGTGTCGGAAATCCTGTCTATGGCCTGGTAGATGTACCATGCGCCGGATTCCTTGGCGAGTTTCAGGATGTCGTCGTCGTCGGATATGGGGTGTGCGACCCAGACCTTGTGCAGGTCCTTGAGCGCGGTGAAGAATTCGATCTGGTGTTCCCTGCTCTGCCTGAGGCAGTTGTCCACGATGAAAATCTTGTCGTTGGGTATGGACCTGATTTCCTCGATTACATCGGACACGGGCCTGAAGCGCTGGTTTGTCCCCCGGAGTTTCGGGACGCAGCAGGGGTAGCATGCGTAGGTGCAGCCTCGGGTCGCCTCGACGAGGTCGAACATCTGGATGCCCTTGAACTCGTACAGATTCCTTTTCAGCAGGTCCCTTCTCGCATGTCGGACGGCGTGCAGTCCGGGGAACGAGCGGGCGCGGTAAATCCCCTTGAGGGTCCCGGCGACGATGTCCTTTTCGAGGCGGTTCCAGACTTTTTCCGCTTCGCAGGCGATGACTGCGTCGGCGTGTTCCTTGGCTTCCTCGGGCATGAGGGAAGCGTGGATTCCTCCTATGAGGACCTTCACGCCCCTGCTCCTGTATGCGTCGGCAATCAGGTATCCTCTCGGCGCCTGCGCGGTGAGGAGGGTGGAGACGCAGACCAGGTCCGGGGAATCGGACAGGTCGAGTTCCTCCACGTTTTCGTCCTGGAGCGTGACTTCCCATTCCTCGGGGAAGAGTCCCGCGAGAGTAGTCAATCCGAGCGGGGCAAGGTTGAACGGGGTCTGGAAGGGGAGTTTCTCCCATTTCGGGCTTATGAGTTTTATCTTCATGCGGGAATGACACCTTTCCTTGTCCACGCGCGCGTCCTGACCCGTACGAGCCGCAGCCATGCCCGTCCGGTTCCGGGATATCCTGGACACTCTCAATCGAAGTAGAAAATCCAGCCGAACTGGACGATGTAGAAGTAGAACGGATTGGCCTTGTTGCCGGGCCTTAGCGCCGATGAGGCATGCGGGGCGCTGAACAGGTCGAAAGTATGCTCGAAGAAGAACGAGAACCTGTCGTCGAGCCTGAGCTCGAGTCCGGCGGACAGGTTGACGCCCCAGATGTCTCCGGCCTCCCAGTACGTCTGCCTTGGTTTCGGGTCGTTACGGGTGACTTTGCTCATGTAGATCAGTCCGCCGGCGATTTTCGCGTAGAAGTCGACGTTCTCGAGCCATGCTCCTTCCTTGAGTTCGAACACCTCGCCGAGCGGGACGCTCAGTTTGGCTCCAATCATGAAGGTTCCGGTGGCGAAAGAGGAAATCTCGGCGTTCAGGCCGTTTATGACCCCGGAGCTGCCCTTGTGGTACATGTAGTCGCCGCGGAGGACAGCGCTCACCCAGTCCTTTATTTTGAACGTGAATTCGCATTCCAGGCCAGCATTGAGCTTGAAGACCTGTTCGTGGTAGGAGGCGTTGCTTCCGAGTCCGAACTTGCCTTCGATCCAATAGGCGTATTCCGCAGCCATCGAGAACCCGAAGAACTTCGAGGTGGCATTGCGCCAGTCCTGGTTCGACATCAGGGGCCGCTGTCCGATGGGCACTCTCGTGTAAGGGTCGGGAGGGGTTGCGGATTCCGCCGCGGCCTTGTCGACGAATTCGTCTATGGCCTTGCTCTCGTCCATTTCAGGGATCTCCCCGGACTGCGCGAGCAGGCCCGCGGGCAGCGCGAGGCAGATGAAGGCGACGAATGACGACAAGAACGCCGTTTTCATCCGGGGCGTTTCCATGAACCGGCGCTTCAGGCGCACCATGCGCGTGAGGCGCTTTGCGAAGGCAATTTAAGCCCCTTTGCCTTCGAATGCAATTAAAAAAAAAGCCCCGCCTTTCGGCGGGGCCTGGAATCCGGCCGATTATTCCCCTCCGACCAGCGAGCACCTCGTGCCGGCGGGGTCGCATAGATATCCGGCCGCGAAGTCGGCGACCGCCGGGTCGCGGTGGGAGGCGGCGGCTTCGCGTATTGCCGGGAAGCCTGCCGCGGCGGGGATGCTGCCCAAGGCGACGACGGCGAGTTTCATCTCGTGTTGCGAATTCTTGCCGTCCAGGACGGCCCTGAGCGCCGCGACGGTATTTTCCGATCCGGTGCGTCCGGCCGCGATTATGGCCTGCATGCGCACCGCCGGGTCATCGTATCCCATGTATGCCATCGCTCTTTCGTTGGCCTCGTTCGCCCTCGTGAACCCGAGGACCTCGAGTTTCCTGGCGAGGACTTCCGGCCGCTCGCCGGGCAGGGAAGCGAGAAGGGCGGATACCGATGAGGCGCGGTCGATTGAGCAGAGGGCATCAGCCATGTTCTTCCCCTCGCCCGAGGAATCCTGCGAGGCCAGGAAGGACAGGAGGGCAGGGATTGCCCTGGCATCCCCGAGCCTGCCCATGAGGATTACGAAATGGGTGGCCAGCCCCCTGAACTCCGAGTCCATGCGGCCGGACGAGAACGCGTCGATGAACGCCTCGCGATTGTCTGCGGACATGTGCTTTCCCGCGTCCTCGATTTGCGAAAGCGCCACGACAGCGTCCGAGGCGAGCCTGCCGCCCGCGGCGAAGTCGCCCGCCAGCCTTTCGACGATCTGCTTGCGGTCCGCGTTCAAATCGGCGTAAAGGGCGGCCGACGCAAGGAAGCGTTCTGCGTCGGGATTCATGACGGGCGCGAGGGGCACGACCCCGGTCTCGCCGCCCCTGAGGGTGCAATAGCCGCCCATGCCGCTGGCCTGCCCGTAATCCGGGATTGCGAGGAATACGAGGACTTCGGTCCCTGCTGGCGGCAGGAATTCCGCGGGCTGTTCAACCATAATCCTGATTTCACCGGGCGCCGAACCCCTCAGGCACTGGACAGAGGAGAGCCTGATCTCGCTCGTGTTGCGGTCGTCGGGCCTGTTTCCGAACGGACCGGAGAACGTGACGACGCCTTTTGCGACCGCAGCCGCATCGCGCGCGCTCTTGTAGACCGTCCTGGTTTCGCGGGCGTATAGGGGCGTGATGCCGAGGTTGGTCCCGAGCTGCGTCTTGTGGGCCGTGCAGAAGTAGTACCAGCTGTTCGTGAAGGTTCCGGATATGTTGAGGACGGAGTTCTCGATGCACTTGGACCCGGTGCAGTGGGCGAGGCCGACCGAGTGGCCTATTTCATGCGCGACCACGAATCCATGCCGCATTCCCAGCTGCTGGAAGTAGTTCTGAATCTGGTTGTATCTCGCGTCGTTGCCTGATCCGACCACGTACGTCCCGTCGAGATACGTCTGGTCCGTGACCGTCAGAACCGGGCTTAGAGTCGACCATCCGGCTATCAGGTCGCCCGTGAAGATGCCCAGGTTGGCCAAGAAGCAGTTGTCCTCCATTCCGCTGTTGCCGACGTCATAGATTGCTCTCCCGATTGCCCCGCCTCCAAGCGGGTCGGTGTCGCTGAAGTCTATGCGCGAGTAGTCGGTTAGGATAGTCCAGCTCGAGAATTTCGTGTTGTCGCCGGCGAAGCAGATGTTGTAGCTCGAACCCGAGACGCCGGTCCCGTTGGCATTGCGCAGGTAGGCCACGGAGCAGGTCTCGAGGGTCTGGCCGCCGAGCTTGTCCTTGGAGAGCAGATCGACGGTAGGGGCAGCGCCGTTCGTGAAGATGCCTCCTGACGCAAGCGCGGCCTCGTACAGGCCCCAGTGGTGCAGGAAGTCGAGCGACCACCAGTCGCAGTTCGGGGTCGTATCGAGGTTGAACGCGGCGACCCAGTTCCCGGGGGTTCCGCCGCCGCCGCCGCCGACGAATGTATAGCCGGGAGTCAGGGTGTCGAATTGCGTGTCGGGATTGGTCACGGTGACGCTGACCGTTCCGCCGCCGCTCGGAGTTGTGCAGGTAATCGTCGTTGGATTCACGACCACTGTGTTCGACGCCGGGGAAAGGCCGAAGGTCACGACCGCGCCGGCCAGGAATCCGGTTCCTGTGACTGTGACGGGCGTGCCTCCCGCTGCAGGCCCGGAAGTCGGATTGATTGATATGATTGTGGGAGCCGGATTCGCGTAGAAGTAGGTGAACGCCAGCGAAAGGACCCCGATTTGCAGGTCCGGGTTCGTCACGGTGATGGCAACTCCCTGCGCCGGGACATAGACCGGCCCGTTCGGGGAGGTGCAGGTGATGGTCGTGGAATTGACCACTACGATGTTGGTCGCCTGGTTCGCTCCGAACTTCACGCCCGCGCCGGTCTGGAACCAGGAGCCCGTGATTGTGCACGGGGTGCCTCCCATGTTGTCGCCGGTGATTGGATTGATTGCGGTCGGGTTCGGCGGCGGGTAGTTGTAGGTGAACCCGGGATTCATGGTTGCGAACTGCGTGTCCGGGTTGGTTATCGTGACCGTTGCCGGCCCGACCGTGCCGGCCGGGGTGGTGCAGGTGACGAGTCTCGAGTTGACGAAGGTGATGCCGACCCCCGGGGTGCCGTTGAAAGTGACCGTTGGTATGTTCGCGAAGTTGAACCCATTGAGGTTGACGGCGGTTCCGCCCGTGGCAGGGCCCTGGGACGGGCCCACGCTCGTGAGGAAAGGCCTGCTCAGGTAGGTGAAGCCGTTGATAACCGTGACGGTCAGGTTCGTGACCGGGTCGTCGACCCTGATGTTCACAGCGCCTGCCGCATGCGCGGGAATCTGGCACTGGATGTACCCGCTCGAGATGATGTTGATGTTCTGGCACACGATGCCGTCCAGGTATACCTGCGTGCCTGCATGGTAGTACCTGCCCACGATGGCGATTGTCATCCCGCCTTCGGTAGGTCCGACGTTCGGCAGAGCGAAGGACACCTCCAGGACGTTTTCATCTATCTGCGCCTGGTTGGGCGAAACGATGAGTTCGCTTTTCGGGTGATTGCATGATATTGCCGCCAAGGCAATGACACCCGCCGTTACCAATGAGAACATCGAGGTCTTCATCATCACCTCCGAATTGAAGGCATATTTGTGTAAATAAGTAGCAAATCCCATACCGCGGCCTATCAGAGGCCATGGCACGGGTCCAGGCGATTCCCGCCGATTCAACATCGATTATAAATCATTGCCTTTTGGAGAGTAAGATAAAAACCGGCATTTGCATGAACTCCGGCCGGCGCCGTGGCGGCGCCTGAGAACCTGTAATTTAGTAAAGGCTGTTTTACGTTCCGGTTCCCGTGTTTCCACATAATTCCCGTAGACTCCTGATTTCATACTGAAGAATGAGACTCATTTTGCCGATGAAACGCCTGTCGAATATTGCAGTCTGTCAGGAATCTCAGGAAACGTCATGAAACCTCGAATTGTCATGATTCTCCTGCTAATCTGCCTGCTGCTGCCCGGTCTTGATTCAGAGGCGGCCAATCCGGCCATTACCGCGAAATCAGCCGTCATCATGTCGAGCGACGGCGTGGTGCTGTGGGAGCAGAATCCCGGATTCGCGTGTCCTCCTGCCAGCACTACGAAGGTCATGACCGCGCTCGTGGCCCTGCAGAAGCTTCCGATCGATTCATGGCTCAAGGTCAGCCGGAACGCCGAGGAAACCGAGGCTTCCAAGGCGGGCATCAAGGAAGGAGAGGAATTCAGGACTTCGGACCTGCTCCATGCCCTGCTCATGAGTTCGGCGAACGACGTCGCCGTGTGCCTTGCCGAGAACGCCGCCGGATCAGAGGACAAGTTCGCCGAGTGGATGACCGAACAGGCATCGAAACTTGGCGCGAAAAAGACCGTGTTCAAGAACGCGTCCGGGCTTCCTGCCGAGGGGCAGTTCACCACCGCGCGGGACCTCGCGGCGATAATGAAAAAAGCGCTGTCATGCGCGACAATCGTGTCCGCATTGAAGACGAAAGCGCTCACCATCAAATCCAGGGGAGGAAGGGAGATTGAGCTTTCGAGCCACAACCGGCTGCTTTGGGACGGCCGATACAGCGTCGTGCTCAAGACTGGTTTCACGCGCGCGTCCAAGCACTGCTATGTCGGCTTCTTCGGACCTGACGGCAGGGGCGGGATTTTCGCGTTCCTGATGGCCAAGAAGCCTTGGGACGACGTCCGGACTCTCTCCGCGTTCGCTTCCGCCGGCGGACCCGTGATTGAATTCAACAGGACGAAGCTCGATTCCAGCCAGGTTTCCCGGGTCCAGAAAGCCCTTCAGCAGAAGGGATTCGATCCGGGTCCCGCGGACGGGGTGTTTGGATTGAAGACTCTGAGGGCGCTCGAAAGATTCCAGGCATCGGCAAGGCTCAAACCGGACGGAATCGCCGACGCCGCCACTCTCAGGAAATTGGGGCTCTAAATCCAGCGCTAAGCCGTTACCCATTGCTATCAAATGAATTACTGCACATCGCCGCGAATGCAATAAAAGCCCGCAAAATCCTGTTTCGCGAGTTTTTTTCCGGAATAAATGAACCGCGCCGGTTTTTTTTCGTTTCCGTGTATGGAGACCGGGTTTTTGAGAGCTTGACTGGCGTGAGCGCAAGAGATATAAAGAGAGACTGAACATATTGAAAGGAAGCCATATGCCCCGCGAAGAATATTACGAGGAAGAGTATTATCCTCCGGAAAAGGAGGAAGGGGGCTTCCAGGGCTTTTTAAACGAACAGCTCAAGCGCGCCCCCTGGTGGCTGCTGTCGGTCGGTATCCATCTCTCCGCAGGCCTTTTCTTCTGGCTCACAGCCTCGTTCACGAATTACGATGGCGAGAAGGAAGTCGAGGTCACCTCGAAAATCGAGCAGAAACCCGAGGAGGAGGTCGAGGAGGAAATCGAGCGCGACGTGTTCGAGCACGACAAGGAGATCAACACGGACGAGCCGCCGATTGAAGACCCGGTCCTCAAGGACGCCGAGGTTTCGGACCACAACGAGACCGACAACAACGAGGACTACGAGTCGAGCAAGGGGCAGGAGGACGCGATCTCCGACAAGCCGTTCCAGGGCAAGTACTGGAACAGCGCAATCGGAATCGGCGGCGGCGCAGGCGGCTGCTTCGGCGGCAGGTTCGGCGGAAAGAGGAACCTGCGCGCGTACGGCGGAGGCAGGAAAACCGAGAGCGCAGTCATGGCCGGCCTCATCTGGCTCAAGAACCACCAGAACCCGGACGGCATGTGGTCTACCGACAAATTCATGTCCAACTGCAAGGCGGGCACATGCACGGGCAAGGGCTCGGTCGCCGATTACGACATGGGCAACACGGGGCTTGCCCTTCTCGCCTTCCTCGGCGCAGGCCACACCCACATGCACGGGAAGTTCAAGAGGACCGTGAAGGAGGCGCTCAGGGCCATAAAGGACAGGCAGCTCCCCAACGGCTGCTTCGGAACCCAGACCGGCGACGGCCACTGGATTTACAACCACCTCGTCACGACCATGGCCATCTCCGAGGCGTACGGGCTTTCCAAGAAGACCCCGATGCTTCTCAGCATGGCGCAGAAGGGCGTTGATTACCTGGTCGAATGCCAGAACCCCTATCTCGGCTGGAGGTACGGCTGCAAACCCGGCGATAACGACTCCTCCTGCACGGGCTGGGCGGTTCTCGCCCTCAAGTCGGCCAAGCTCTCGGGCTTGACCGTCCCGAAGGAAGCCTTCGACGGCGCCACGAACTGGTTCGACAAGGTCACGGACGACACGTACTACAAGGCGGGCTACACGACGAAGGGCGACTCGGGCGCGCGCCTCGCCGGCGCGAAGAACTTCAAGCCCCTTGAAGCCATGACCGCAGCGGCGGTCGTGAGCAGAATCTTCATGGGCGCTTCCGCCAAGAACCCGAAAATCATCGGCGGCGGCAACCTCATGAAGCAGGCCCTTCCCAAGTGGGACGTCCAGGAAGGCACCATCGACATGTACTACTGGTACTACGGGTCGCTCGCCATGTTCCAGCTCGGCGGCGCTTTCTGGCAGGCGTGGAACACGGCCATGAAGGACGCACTCGTTCCGACGCAGCAGACCAAGGGCTGCCCCAACGGGTCCTGGGACCCGGTGTGCGCGTGGGGCGAGGCGGGCGGAAGGGTGTACTCGACCGCAATCAACGTGCTCTCCCTGGAAATCTACTACAGGTACGGCAGGGTGCTCGGCAAGAAATAGCCCGACAGGTTCCGACTCTCAGAGGGCCGCTCTTCGGAGCGGCCCTTTTTTTTTACAGGCATGAGTCTCCTCATGCGCCACTCGTAAGGCTTTCGGGAGCGGGGTGAAACCCGCCGGAGTCCTCGCGCGGCTTGCGCACCCCATAGTCGCTTAATCAAAATATTCTTGTGGAAATTCAATCGATTTGTGGTAAGGCACGCGCGAAGCGCGTGATATAACGCGGACGAGCCTGCATTTTACATCCTTGTTTGGTTCCGCTCGTCCGGGTTATGCATCAATACAGCTCCCAGACTTCCGAATTGCTGCTCCCGCTGCCGTTGTCCCCTCCGAAGACAATCATCCTGTGGGTATTCGAGTCCCACACCGCGGCATGCAGGTACCTGCCTGACGGGGCCCCGGAACTCCAGGTCTGGCTCCAGGCCCACATGGACGATCCCGATGTCAGCTCGTAGACCTCGATGCTGTTCTGCGCCCCCGAGCCGTTTCTTCCGGCGAAAAATATGATCTGGTTGACGGTGGTATCGATTACGCCGCTCAGCCCCTGCCTTGCGGTCGCGAGGGAAGACAGGGCGGTCCATTGCAGCGTGGAACCGAAAGAGAGCTCATGCGCGTCCTGGTTTGTCGTCCCGCCTGAGCCCTGTCCTCCGGCGAATATCATCCTTCCCGTCGAAGATGAAGAATCGAAAACCGACCCGCAATACATCCTGCCGGAGGGGGTCGTGCCGCTTATGGTTCCCGAAGCCGACCAGGATTTCGTGTTCCCGAGGGTCAGGAAGTTCACATCCTGATAATAGTTGTTCACAGGCGACATGGCCGGGTCGTAGGAATACCCGCCGAAAGTGATCAGCCGGAGGTTGGTGCCGTTGTCCACGACGCCCAGCATGCCTATGCGCCCTCCGGAGACCCCCCAACCGGCGGGAGGAGTGCCTCCGACGGTCGGGATGCTCCATGTGTTGTTGTTGCCGGTCAAGTCGAAGATATACGTGCGTGTCGTATATGTCGTTGGCGTCCCAATCAGGCCGCTGGTCAGAACGATGTACTGATTCGCTCCAGAGTTCGTGGTGAAAAAGCAGAAGATCCCTCCTATGGTGTTGGGAGGGTCGTTGGCGCCGAGGCCGGTGTTTATTTGGGACCATGATTCCGTTCCCGGAGAGGCTGCCCTGCTGCCGGTCAGGGTCATTTCGAAAGTGGCGTTCCCGGCGCTGGAGCCGCCGAAGACAATCATGCTGTCCGCATTCGCATCGTACGCCGCGTGATGAAATCTGTACGAAGTGGTCGGCAGAATTCCGGAGTTGGCGACCGTCATCTGGTTCCAGATGCCCTGTATTGCCTTGTAAGCCCCGAATATTCCCGAACCCGCGCCTGTGACTGTCACTGCCGCGCCGCCCGTTGCGTTCTGGCCGACCAGGTCGGAATTCTGCGCCAGTCCCGCGCGGAACGTGCAGCCCACCCACACGTTCGCCGTGTTGAACGTATACACCACCACCCAGTCCTGCGAAGACCCGTTGGCTATCCTCGGGTACGGAGACGAAAACGTGAACGTCGTGGCCCCGTCGTCCGTGCCGTAAGGCGTGCCGTTGGTCCCGAGCAGCGTGTCGCCCACGCCGTCCCCGTTCGTGTCCTCGTACACGCTCGCCGACGATATGTGCAGGTTGTCGTCCCCCATGCCGGAAGCGGTTATCTTGAGCGACGTCACGTCCACGCTGCCGTTGCTCGCACCAAGATTCAGGCCCAGCATCAGGATGTTCGCGGTGTTCCTGTTCACCGCGAGGTTCGAGCCCGGATTCGTGGACGACGCGCCGACAGTCAGCGTCACGTTCGTATAAGTGATGACTCCGCCCTGGATTGCAAAAGTCCCTTGCGGCGTCAGGCTCTGCCCGGAACCCTGGCCGCTCGCGCTCACGTGCGACGCCTGGTTCACCTCAGCCCGGAACGTGTCCCCGGGATTCCCGCCGGTTATCGTGTACACCGCTATCCAGTATGCCGGCGCACCCGGCGATATGGTCTGCGACGTAAGCGTATAGCTCCGCGCAGTGTCGTCCTGCGTGTATGCACCGGTCGCTATCTGCGTCTCGCCTCCGTCGAACACCCCGTTCCCGTCGTCCACGTACACCGACACCGTCGATATGTCGCTCGCGTCGTTCCCGGTGCCCGACGGGGTCAGCGTCAGCGAAGCGACCGACACCGGCCCGCAAGTCGCGTCAAGCCTGAGCTGGAGCGCGACCAGAGTCGCGGTCGGCATGAATCCCTGGTTCCCGGGGTCGTTCATGCCCTTCGATACGGTCAGGGTCTCGATTAGCGTCGCGGTCGGGTTCGGTCCTGATATGGGGAACGATGGGCTCCCTACGGGCGTTATCGTCGCTCCAAACGGGAAGGAAGTCTGGCCCGCGGCGCTCACGGACGCATTCGACGCAAGAGACGCGGCGAACGTGCGGCCTCCGGAATTAGTCAGACCCGTTGCGAAGTCATACGCCAGGAGCCACGTCTCCGTGGTCGAAAGATTGATTACCTCGGATACGGCGAAGGTCACCGTGTTCCCGGCCACCGTCGGAGTCGACGATATGATGGCGTCGCCGCCGCTGACCGTCCCGGACCCGTCGAGGTCGTTGTAGAGCCTGAACGCCGCCACGTCCGCAGATCCGCCCGATATGACCCCTGTGCCGGAATGAGTGAACACAATCTGCGTTATGTCGATGTTCTCGTAGGAGTCCGCAGTCAGTGTCGCCTGCAGAATCGGCTGCCCGGTCGTCCCCTCCGTCACGTACGTGTTCACCGAGGGGCAGTTGCTCCCCTTGGCCACGGTCAGCACACCGGTACGTATCGTCGTCACCACTGCTCCCTGCACCGGAGCACCGGTCAGGAACGCGGATTCCGACGACAATGCGCCCGAAGTCGCGAAGTCCGTGTTCAAAGCCGCCTGCACGCCGTATGTGAATCCTCCCGCCGCAGCATTGAAATCGTACACCACCATCACATTGATCGCGCTTCCCGCAGGCACAATGCCCCCGAGCCCGGTGAACGCAAGGCTGTCGTTGCCGGTCGTGTACGTCATCGTCGTTCCGAGCTTCACGTCAATCCCGGGATCCAGCACGCCGTTCGAGTTCGCATCCGAGTAGATTTCCACGCCGGACAAGTCCGCAGCCTCGTTCCCGGTCCCGGCAGACGTAAGAGTGATTCCCGTCAGCGTCACGCTCTCCATCCCGTCCGCCGTCAGGGATATCTGCAGCATCACAACATCATCTGCCGTGAAACTCAGGCTCCTCGCCGGGGGATTCTGCAACCCCTCGTTCACCACCACGCTGCCGACAATCTCCGCAATCGATCCGTTCAAAATCCCCCCGTGAACGTCAGGCGCAACGGCCGAGACGGCCCCGGAGGCGATCACCCCGTCGTATGTGTCCAGAGAAGGCGCGAACGTATGCCCCCCTGCCGCTCCCGCCCCGACGCTGAAATCGTATGCCAGCATGTAGTCCTCGTGCCCGGAAGCCCGAATCGTGC
>DYIT01000110.1 GCA_020723505.1 Candidatus Kuenenia stuttgartensis | reverse complement strand
CCGCCCCAAGGGGCGGGGCTTTCTTGAATGATCTTCGTAAGCCCGGCGCGCCCTGGGCGTCATGCGCGCCCGTGACCGGGAATTTGTCGAGCTGTCCTGCGGCTTCCGGAGCCGCCCCCTGTCGGCCGCGGAAATTGGCGCAATCATGGGCATGAGCGCCGGGCGTGTACGGGCGCGAATCGGCCGGGGGCTGCGGACCGCCGGCGCCGTCCTTTGACGCCGCGAACTAAGCGGAGGATATGGGTTGCCGTGCCGGGCCGTGCTGCCATTGACGCTGCGGAAGCCGCGAGCGAAGTGATTTGGACCCGGCTGGCAGCATGGCGAATTATAGACGCCCCCCTGCCCGACGTAAAACTATTCCCGCCTGCTCAGGGTTGTTTTTCTTAAGAGTTGTGATAAGGAATCCTTTTATTTGGAGGGTTTTTGAATGAATAGGCAGGTCACCATGCGCTTGCTTGAGATTTGTGGAAATCACCTTGCTAAGAAAGAAAGGTATCGGAGCCACACAGGGCTTGATGCGGTGCGTTTCTATCTTGTAAACAAATACCATTGGCTGCCTTCCCAGGTGGATGCTATGTCATTTAAAGACCTGCGTTTTGTCATGGAAGAAACATTGAAAGAAACAATGGAAGGGTGGACGCCGCCAAAGGAAGCACGGTAACTTTTCGGAACATAGCAGGGTTAGTCTTAACCGCGCTGCCGCGCGTGAGGCTGCTTGTCCCGCAGGCGATCCGCGGGGTGAGAAAAATTTCTCCTTGCAAAGAAAAAAAATCACGCCGAAGGAGCGTGCCGCGGGCATTGTGGGGGGGCGAGTACCGGAACAAACCCCCGTCCCGTAGCAACGAAATAGCAACGGTTCTTTTTTCAGCCCCCTGAAAATCGCCGTAAGTTCATGCCGGAGGGGAGAATCGAACTCCCACAGCCTTGACGGCCACAGGATTTTGAGTCCTGCGCGTCTGCCAGTTCCGCCACTCCGGCAATGGATGCATTATACATGCATACGTCTGGCGCACAACAGAGCCGCGGGCAGCCTGCACTGCCCTCCTTCGCCTGACGGGCTTGCAAGGCGGAGCGAAGCCCGCCCCGCCTTCGTTTCGACGTTCCCTGTGCAACTTCGGCGGGCTGCGCTCCGCAGTTTCTAAACAGTAGAAAACGCGGAGGGCTTCGCCACGTCGCGCTGTGAGCTCCTTCTAAGAAACACACTCCTCTCGTTTATCATCGGCTGTCATTGCGAATCCCGCCGAGCAGACCGGGGTGAAGCAATCTCATGGCCATGTGATCGCCACGTCGCTTCGCTCCTCGCGATGACCGGGCGCAAGTCATATAACAGCATGTGTTTCTTTATCCAGTTCCCCGCGGTATCTTTTTGTATACCACCAGGTGCATTTTCGTCGTTTCATGGTTTCAATTGCCGCCGCACGGCATGAAGACGGAGGCTGTCATGAATCACGAGGAAGTGGGAAAGTACTGGGACGGTAACGCGGAGACGTGGACGAAGCTCGCGAGGGCGGGGTACGACGTTTACCGCGACTACGTGAACACTCCGGGCTTCTTCCGGATGCTCCCGGACGTGACGGGGCTTGACGGCTTGGACATAGGCTGCGGCGAGGGGCACAACACGAGGCTGCTCGCGAAGAGGGGAGCGAGGATGGCTGCCGTGGACATATCGGGGAATTTCATCCGCGAGGCGAAGGTCGAGGAGGAGCGCGTGCCGCAGGGAATCGACTCCCGCGTGGCTGGCGCGGCGGCCCTGCGGTTTCCTGATTCGAGCTTCGATTTCGCCGCTGCGTTCATGAGTTTCATGGACATGCCCGAGACGGATAAGGTGCTCGGCGAGGCGCATCGCGTCCTCAGGCAGGGCGGTTTTCTGCAATTTTCAATCACGCATCCGAGTTTCGACACGCCGCACAGGAGGAACCTGAGGAACGAGAAGGGGATTACATACGCCATCGAGGTTGGGGATTACTTCCGGAATCTCGAGGGCGACGTGGCAGTATGGAGTTTTTCCGCCGCGCCTGCCGAATTGAGGCAGGGGCTTCCGAAGCTGAAGACTCCGCGGTTCACGAGGACAATCAGCCAGTGGTTCAACATGCTGATTGATGCGGGTTTCGCCATCGAACGTGTCGGGGAGCCGAGGCCCGACGACGCGGCGGTGAAGGAATGCCCGTTCGTGCAGGATGCCCAGGTCGTGGCGTATTTCCTGCACGTGCGCGCGAGGAAATCAAAGATCGGTGGTGAATGGGATTAATAGCACACCGAGGCAGATTTCATATACAACATTAGAGTGCACTGTACCGGATTCAATCTGGAATCCAGAACTCAGGAAAAGCAAGGACGCATGGAGAATCTGGAACTCAGGAACTCAGGAAAAAAGCAGAGATGCAGAATGGGCGGGCACGTTCCGGCGACCCGGCGTCATGCAAAGATGTGACCCCTCCTGTTACTCATCGTCATTCCGGCGAAAGCCGGAATCCAGGTTATTTCTCCAGTCTCAGCGTGATTCCGCCGGATCCCGTGAGCAGGATGAACGATCCTGCAGCGTCGCCGCCGAGGAAGGAGATGCTGCCTGCTCCGCTGGTCCCGCAGGCGCGCAGGGCCGACCAGGTGGAATTCACGTAGCACCACACGCGGGTTTCACTGCCTGCTACGAAAACGTCGCCGTTGGACGAGTCGCCGAACACGGTGTACAACGTCGCCGATGGGTTGCCCAGGGTGGGCCTGAGGTCAGTCCACGCAAGCGGATTGCCGGAGTACTGCCGGAAGAACCCGTTCGCGCCCGCGATGAAGACGTTGGTCGAGGAGGTCCCGTACACGGAGTTCAGGTTAGGGATGCTGCCCGCGTTGGGCAGACCGTTGGTCCCCGCGAGGGAGGACCATGTTCCGTTGAAGTGGTGAACCTCTCCGAGGGTGCCTGCAGGCGTGCCGACTGCGGTGTCCGAGACGACGGCGTAGACGTCGGTGTTCGAGCTTCCCCAGATGCCCGTGACGTCGTTGCCCGAGCCGGAGAGCTGGGTGGCTGCAGGCGCAGGGGACCAGGAGCCCGTGTAGCGGAACACGTTGACGCCCTCGCCGCCGAACCAGAAGTCCGTCTGACCCGTCCCCCACAGCGCGTAAAGCCGCTGCTGGTTGGTCGGGGTTCCGAACTGGTGCTGGCTGACGAAGTCGTGGCTGACGACGTTCTGGCCGTCCCAGGAGAACACGTGGCCGTCGTCGCCCACGCCGTACACGGCCGAGGAGGAGAACATCTTGACCGCGTACATGCGCGGGCAGATTGCTCCCTGCGAACCGGAGGGCGGGTTGAGCATGGTGTACGTCCTCAGTTCCGCTCCGACGGTGCCTGTGAGGTCCGTGTATTCGTTCCATGTGCCGCTGTTGTAGTCATGAACGATGCTGGAGAGTTGGACCGGATTCGTTCCGCCCGGTCTTACGGGGTAGTCCCACGTGATTGCGCGCGTGGAGGAGAGCACGTCGAGCGCGCGGGTGTTGTCATAGGTACCGCGGGAGTACTCGGACCATGGCGGCGACGCCGAGGAGCTGTAGTGCTGTATAGTGCGGTGTCCGCCGATCCAGACGTCGGACGCGCCGGCCGCCATCCATGCGTCCGAGAGGATGAGCCGGTAGGGGGCGTTGGGGAAGTAGTTGTTGCCTGACGTGACCTGGGAGAATGACGTCCCGTTGGTGGAGACCCAGACGGTGGCATAGAGGTTGGCGTTGAGGTATGTGCCGACCACGTAGATGGCGTTCAGGGTGGTGCCGGTGACCGATCCGTAGATTCCTCTCAGGTCCACGTTCGTGTATGGCAGGCTGCCGATTGCACTCCAGGTGCCCGACGGGGATCCGTTGGGGTAGCTGGTCGTGTAGATGGCGGCTGCGGCAACCGTGGTGCTGTCGTTCCCGGCCACGGCCCAGTAGCGCGTCGTTGTCGCGTCCTTATAGCCCCAGACGCCCTGGCAGTCGAGCGCTCCGGCGCTCTCTGTGCTCCATGCGGTCCCGTTCCAGTGATGCACCTGCCCGTCCGCGCCGACGACCATCACGTCGTTCGATCCCACGCCGAACACGTCGTTGAGATCGTCGTTGCCGTCGAGCGTGACCGATCCCCAGGAGGATCCGTTCCATACGTTGTATCCGCCGTTGTCGGTAGCGACGCCGTTGGCTCCGCCTGCGGCCCACGCATTGCCTGCGCCGTCGGCCCAGATTCCGCGGATTTCGAGGGATCCCATGCCGGTCGGATTCCTGGACGACCAGTCCTTGCCGTCGAACACGCGGATGTTGCCGCCGGAACCACCGACCCACACGCTGCTCGCGGACTCGCACCACACGGACCACCAGGAGACCGACGTTCCCGGGTAAGCGTCCATCATTCGCCACTGGGTCCCGTCGTACCTGTAGACCTGGCATTTCTCGCCGACCGCGTAGATGTCGGACGAGGAGTTGCCGTGGATGTCCTCGAGGAACAGCGCGTGTTCGAGACGGAACCGGGCGATTATGGGCGATGCGGACGAGTTTCCGCCGAGGCCGAGCGTATCTGTGGCCGCGATGGGAATCGACTTGGCGCCTGGGGTCGTGAGGCCGGCGGCGTCGAACTGGCATGTCCAGACGTTGTCTCCGGCGGAGGCGTCTCCGCCGGTCAATCCGTCGTCGTACATGGTGATGCTGCTGCCTCTGCCGACCGCGGACGCGTCGGCGGTGACCGAGGAAAGGCCGTGCATGTCGGTGACGGTCACGGTGACGGTGATTTGCGTGTGCGGCATGGCTACGGCCGGGGTTGCGGAGGCGTTCGACAAGGACGGAGGCTGGTTGGCGTTGACCGTCAGCGAAATCGAGGTCGAGTTGGAGGCGCCTCCGCTGTCCGTGGCCGTCACGTTGAGGGTTTTCGCGCCGGAGGACGTGGCTCCGGGCACCGTGTAGTTCAATGACCACGTGCCGTTCCCGGCGATCATGTCGCCGTTGGTGCCGTTGTCGTACATGGAGGCGGACGCAGACCCGCCTATGCTCGACAGGTCAATTGTGACGGATGCCACGGGCGGGGAGTCGTCCGAGACGTCGACGGTGAACTTGGTCAATGCCCCGACTTCGACCGGATTGACCGACGCGGCGGGATTCTGCAGCGTGGGCGCCACGTTGGTCTGCACGGTAAGGGCTATGACCCCGGACGCGGTCACTGTATCGTTGTCGGTCGCGGTCACGTTCAGGTTGTATGAATTCGGCGTCGCGGTCGGGGCTATGTACCACTGGAGCGACCATGTGGAATCCGAGGCCGTGACGTCTCCGTTGGTTCCGTTGTCGTACATGGTCTCCGTGGCGGTCCCTCCGAGGCCGCTCAGGTCGATTCTCACCGAAGCGACGGTCCCGTCGGAATCGGTTGCCGTGATTGTGAAGAGCACGTTCTTGTTCCTGGGGGTCGTGGAGGGCGTAGCGAGCGGGTTCGACACCTGCGGCGGGAAGTTGGCTTCGGTGGACAGGTTCACGTAGGCGAAGTTGGTCTCGCCGAGCGTGTCCTCGGCGTTCATGTAGATTTTGAAGGAACCCACCGGGCAGGCGTCGGGAAGAGTGTATTCGAAGCAGTACGTTCCGTCGAGCGCTGTCGGATCCCCGTTTGTCCCGTTGTCGTACATGGCCTGTGTCGCGGATCCGTTGATTGGCGTGAGGTTGAGCTGCACGAAGTTGAGGCCGTCGGAGTCGGTGACGTGCACTGAGAAGAGTACCTTGAGCCTCTGAATCTGGTGCGAAGGAACCACGCTTTCCCCGCTCATGGCGGGCGCGACATTGGAGGACACGTCGAACGTTACCGAGTCCGTGTCGCTGGTTCCTGCCGAGTCCTGCGCCGTGAAGAGTATGCTCTTGCCTGTTCCGGGAGTGGAGGCCGGGGAGGCGGTAGCTTCGAACGACCAGGTGCCGTCAGCGGTGAAGGCGTCGCCGTGCGTGCCGTCGTCGTAGAGCGTGGCGCTCGCGACCCCTCCGATTGCGGTCAGGTCGGCGGTGACGGAAGTCAAGTTCCCGTCAGCGTCTGAAGCGTCGACGGTTATCAGCACGCGCGCGCCTGGCGGGACTGGATTGCGGGAAATCGTCCCGTTCGAGACAACGGGGGGATTGTTGACAACCACGGTGACCGAAGCGTTGGCTGATGCCGTAAGGCCGTTGCTGTCGGTCGCAGTGATTGCGAGGGAAGCAGGGCCGACCGGTGCGGCTCCGGGCATCGAGTACAGGAACGAATACACGTTGTTGCCCGCAACCAGGTCGCCGTTGGTCCCGTTGTCGTACATGGGCTGCGCGGCAAGGGCCGCGTTGAAGACGGAGATATTGATGGTGACCGATGTGATTGTCCCTGATCCCGGCACGGCCAATGTCGTAAAGAGCACGCCGTTGCCCTGGATTACGGACGGCGGCGTGGCTGAGGCGCTGTTGAGTCCGGGAGGCGTGGGAGCGACAGGGTCGTCGTCGCCTCCGCCACCGCAGCCCATGAGGGCAATGGCGGCAGAAAACGCGAAAGCAATCAGAAGTCGGGATTTGGGAATCATCATATCGCCTCCATATCGGAAATAATGCAGATGGTCTTCTGCGCACATGTTCGCATTCTCAAAGTTTACCCTATTTCCCGGGGCGTATGCAATATATATTTCTAAATAATAAACCTGCGCCACCTCTCTGTGCCGGCAAAGAGGCGTTGGCTGTGGACCGCAAACGAAGACGCGTGATAGTCGATAGGCAACTGTCAACGCCTGAAATTTGCAGTCTAAGGTCGAAAGTCCAAGGTCCGAAGTCCAAGCATACGCTGGAGCCAAAGAGCTTTGTTCTTTTCCTGAGTTCCTGAGTTCCTGATTCAATCTGGTTTTTTCAACTCCCTCCGTGTTCTTCCTGGCGAGTTGTGGTTGCGGCTCTGCCTCGTCATAATTGACGGGATCTGGGTTGAAGCTTTTCCCGGAATCGCCTATTATTATCAAGGGAAGGGAGCTCTGTTATTCATGGAGGAGAAGGATCTATGAGTAGCCCGGCACATGCGTTTCTGCTCGTTTCGCTGGCATCAATGGTCTTCCTGCCTGCATGCGGCGGGGGGGGAGGCAAGCCTCCGGCCAAGAGCGACGCACCCGTGGAATGGGAGGATTACTCGAGCACGTCGATTGGCGTGAGTCTGAAGAAACCCAAGGATTTCACGAACGTGCCGGGGACTCCGGGCACGTTCACGGACAACATGGGGTACATAACCGCCAGTTACGACAAGTCGACGAAGAGCATCGATACCCTCATTGCCGAGGAGATCACGCGAAAGCAGCGGGACACGCAGAACAACTTCAAGAAGCGCAAGCTCAAGGACTGGGAGAAGTCGTTCAAGGTCGTAAAAAAGGAGAAGATGAAGTTCGGGAGCCACGACGGAGTCGAGCTGGAGCTTTCCCTCGCCAAGGAAGCGAAAGACAACGCGCCGAGGACCCACAAGATTGAAATCTGGGTTAAGACCGCGGACGGGCTCATCACCATAGTCTGGGAAGTCGAGGAACAGAAATGGGAGAAGTACTACGAGAAGTACTTCAAGAAGTCGCGGGAGTCCCTGAAGATTACGAAGTGACGGGACGAAACGGCAACGGCTTTAAGCTGCCGCGGGGGACGGGGCGAGGCATTCCGGATGTGCGTACTCGAATCGTTCCCGTGCCGCGGGCGCGCCGGTGTCGTTCGTCATTCCGGCGAAGGCCGGAATCCAGGAGGTTTCCGATGATCCTGAACAACTCAAGATTCCTTGCCTCCGTTCTGGCCGTTGCAGCGCTCTGCGCCGCAGCCGTCTTCCCTTCTCCGGCTCCTGCCGAGAATCCCGAGTACGAGAGGCGGCTCAAGGAGCTTGCCGAGGGCGACTTCGACGGCTTGCTCAAGCTCGCGACCTGGTGCATGGACGGCGACGCGCAACTCAAGAGGAAAGGAAGGGACCTGCTGGAGATGATTATCGCCCGGGGTACGGGCGCCACGGCCGCGTCGGCCAGGCACCAGCTGGCGGTCTTCTGCCTCACGCAGGGGAGGACCTACCATGACGCGAAGAAGGCATGGCGGCTTCTTTCCGAGGCCGCTGCGGCCGGCCACGAGTCCGCCGGACGGAGACTTGCAGAGCTGGTGGAAGCCCAGGGGGGGAAGAAGAAGGAGAACCTGGAAAGGGGCAACAGGTTCCTGGCCCAGAGGGAGTACGAGCCCGCAATCAAGACCCTGGAGGCGTGCTTCCGCATGCCGGGCGGAGTAGAGGACCAGTCGGACGAGGAGCTTCTGCTCAAGCTCGCGTTCGTGCGGTTCGAGGAGGGCGCGGAAATCAGGAGGCTCGACGGCAAGGACATAGTATCGGCCTGTTCCGTGTGCGGCGCGACCTGCTATCAGGCATGCACGAAGTGCCAGGGGTCTGGAAAGGTGAAGGGCAGGAAGGGGGCGGAGCTCGTGACGGGCATCGAGGGATCGGAATACAAGAAGGAGGAGGTGGTCGACATAGAGTGCCCGCAATGCAAGGGCACGGGCGGGGAGATCTGCAAGAAATGCTTGGGCATGGGCGCGAACCACGAGATAATGCCCGAAAAGATCGGCAAGAGATTCAAGCTGATGGGGTCATGCATCCAGCAGCTCCTCGAAAAGAAGGACTCCTGGGAAGCCATCAATAAAACATGGGCGAAGGTGGTCGAGCTGGGGCTGCACCTTCCTGCGGAATTCAAGGTCGCCGGCGCCAAGGACGTGGTCAAGCTCATCCCGCCGGACGAATCGCTTGCCGACCGCCCCTCGCTAGCGAAGTTCTGGGAGGGCGCGTCGCTCGTCGACAAGCACAAGTTCCTGGTCTCGATTGCAGCAGAGGCCGCGAGGTTCCTCAGGCCGCTGTTCATGCAGAAAGTGAAGCCGAGGACGCTCAAGGAGAAGTCGCCCTACGACCTCAGAGCCGATTCGATTCCGTTCCCGCCGGAAATAGTCTCCGCGCTCCCGACCGTCTTCGACGAGCGGTGGATCTCCGTGCGGGGGAGGATACTGAGGCAGCAGAGGCGCAGGGACGGGCTCGACTGGGACGACGACTCGTTCAAGTGGGTGATGCTGGCGGGAAGCGGATCGAGAATCCCGCTCCGCTGCATCTACTGGACGGCCAAGGGTCACGAGAGGCAGACGATTCTCGCGAAGCTCAAGATGGGCGACGACTACGCGTATCTCGACCGGTTCGTGTGGTCGTACAAGTACGCGGAAATCGACGAGCGCCTGTCCGGGCTCAAGAAGGATGCAGAAGTGGAGTTTTTCGGCAGGTTCATGAACGGGTCTGAAATCGGAGAGCCCGCTCTGTTCGAAATCTGGCACGTGGACAAGGTGAGCGAGACCAAGTCGAAGCAGGAGGAGTATTTCCCCGCGCAGGAGCCCGAGGTGCCGCCGGATTCGCAGGGACGGCCGGAGTTCGCGGCAGGGAGGCATTTCCGCAAGGGCCTTGCCCTGCTCCGCGACGGGGCTTTCAACATTCAAAAGCGGCTCAAGCCCGAGGAGGAGGCGGCTCTGAACGAGAAGAGGAAATCGCTCGCCATGTCCGCGCTCGCCGAGTTCCGCGCCTCGCGCGAGCTGCTCGAGACGGCGGCCGGGGACAAGGACAAGATATCTCCCTTCCTCGAGGAGCAAATCGGCCAGGTGAACCGGTGCATCGAGCTCCTGATGAAGGGGTGAGGCTGCCGCGATTCGCATCATCGGCTGAGGCTCCGCTTTCCGCGGATTATGACGTTCCGCAGAATCCACATTCCTTGCCATATGGGCACAATGGACCAGGATTCACCACCGAAGACGCCGAAGACACCGAGGATTGGAATCCAACGCAGCATCATATGCACGAAGAACATTCGGAAAATTTGTGTGCATTTGACAAAAGTGATATGCGGACCATATGAAGGAAATTCAATACAAAAATGGGCGACTACGACGTCCAGTCAAACTGAAGGCTGAACCTTGCGCTGCACAACGGACTGGCTCCAGTGCTCGCGCGCTTCCGCCAGCCGAAGAGCGGCACGTTAGGCAGGCAAGCTGATCCGAGAATGAAGAACGACATCAATCAGGAATGGGTCCTATGGGAACTGAAGCAGGGTCTTCGTGCTCTTGCATCACCGGGGCAGGTTGCATTGGCAACCCAGCCTGCAGGAACGGTCAAAGCCGATGAACTCGCGCTGATCTACTGTGATTTCCTAGCTGCGGCTTTGGGGGAAATTCATGAGCTTTTCACAAAAGAGCAACGCGATGCACTCACAGCAGTGGACGGCGCACTTGATGCGATGAGTGGTCAGGCAAACGCCGCTCTCTGGACCGAGGAGGCGGTAATAGGCCATCCTGCATGGGACAATGTAAGAGGTCTGGCAACCAGCGCACTTGCCCTTCTCGGTTGGGCGGGAGAACCTTTGAGTTGGGAGCAGTATATTCAAACCAGGAGAACGGGTGTCTACAACATGCGCATGCAGCCAGCCGCGCATAAGCATGGAGAATAGGTTAGAATTCAGGCGCAGCTGCTGACGCGCGGGCGTTCTCCGTTGAAGAAGGATGAAGGTATGAAACATATCAAGGCAGGCTTTACGTCCATAAGCATGGAAGACTTCATCCAGCGTCACTTGCGCAGGAATCCCGGTACCACACGAGAGGAAATCGAATCTGGTCTGCGTGAGGCACTCGCTAATCACAAGGCTGGCGTAAGATGCGAATGTGGGAATCCTATTTGGGTCATCGGCTCTGCCGTAATGGGCAACGCGTGTTTCACATGCATTACGGGCGAGGCTACGCCGGAAGACGACTTCGAGATCGACGAAGCGATGAGATAATCGGAGAAACGGCCCTCCCGACCGACGCCGAGGCGGTTGAGGAGCGACGTTAAGCGCAAGTCGAATGTCTGATATCGAAACAGGTTTGCGACAGGTTGAACGAGCGCTTTACAATATCACAGGCTGGGTAGCTACATGAAAAATGAATTCATACACCTGTCTGCATTTCTTGTGTCAGTCCTGGGTACGGTGTTTTTTTGTCGGACCGGATGCAATCCCTCGCATGACTTTATCCGAAGAAACGCATTGGAGCACAATAACCTGCAGGTACGTCTCGCTGCGGTTCGAGGTCTTTCTGATCCCGCTTTGCTTGCGAGGGTTGCCGTTGAGGGCAGAGATTGGCAGGTTCGCGACGCATCGCTGGATACACTTGCCGACAAGGTGTTGATATCGTTGATTGCTATCGGAACCGACGATGAATTCCTCGGCTGCGCAGCCGTAGAAAAGCTGGCCGACCAGGTTTTGCTGGGTAAAATCGCCCTGGAGGCCCGAAATGGACCTGTCCGCCAGGCAGCAGCATCGAAGCTGACTGATCTTGCCTTGCTTGCCCGGATTGCCTTGAATGACGGGGATCGAGTGTGTTCGTTACGCCGCAGACAAGAGGATATCCAGATATCCCTGGCAAGAGTCGCAGAGAGCGCGCCGAGTTGGCGTAACCGTCAGTCAGCAACTGCAAAGCTCATCAATCAGGCTTTGCTGACCAGAATCGCAATGAACGACAGGAATGGAGATGTACGCCATACAGCAGTGGATGTGATTGACGATCCTGTTCTGCTTTCCATACTTGCCATGACGGCAAAGGACCACGGCATACGTCTCGCCGCTTTGGAGAGAGTCGCGGACCAGTCCATACTTGAAGTGATTGCGCTGGATGCCGGGGATTGGCGCGTCCGCCTTGGCGCCGTGATGAAGTTGACTGATTGCCTTCATATCGGAAGCATTGCCCTGAAAGACAGAGACAAGGACGTACGTCGTGCCGCAGTATCGAAGCTTGTAGACCAGGCCTTGCTGGCCTTAATTGCGGAAGTGGACGCGTCTTTGGACGTACGCCGCACTGCAGTGGAGCGAATCACGAATCAGGCTCTGCTGGCGAAAATTGCCGCAAGTAACGTGGATTGGCAGGTCCGCTTGTCATCTGTTTCCAGGATGGACGACAGGTCTTTACTGGAAAAGAGCGCTTTACATGACCTCGATGAAGACGTCCGGAGAACTGCAGCAGGAAACCTCGACAGCCAGGCATTGTGGGCGAAAATCGCTTTGCAGGACAAGGATGAAGACGTCAGACGAACTGCTGTAGAGAACGTGAAGGACCAGGAACTGCTTGCGAGGATTGCCAGGGAGGACAGCGATGTCTTCGTGCGGCATGCAGCAACGGAGCGGCTTGTCGACGAGGACTTGCTGTCATATATCGCGGTAAAGGATGCCGATGGATATGTACGCTGCGCTGCTGTGGACAAGCTCACCGACCAGTCATTGCTCTCAAGGATTCTCCTTGATGACAAGGATTGGCGGGTCCGAGGTTTTGCCGTTGAAATGGTTACGGATCAGGCTCTTCTGGCGAGGATAGCCTTGGAGGAAGAGGATCCTGAAATCCGCACCGCTGCTGTTGATAGACTCGTTGATAAGCTCATCCTTTCGAAAACAGGAATGTGGATTCATCCTGAACTGACGAGGCGAGTGAAGGATCTTGCTTTGCTTGCAAGGATTGCTGCAGAAGCCAAGGATGAGGAAGTCCGTGCCGCTGCAGGATCAAAGCTCGCCGAGCAGATCCAGCTTTGTAAGAAAGCTGTGCAACCGGGAAACGTCTACTCGCGCATCTCGGCAATCGGCAGGTTGGACGACCATGCGCTTCTCTGCCACCTGGCGGAGCACGATCCGCTTGCTGCAATCCGCCTGAGTTCGGTAAAGCGAATTGAAGACGACGGTTTTCTTCTAAAGCGGCTCTCCTCAGAGCACTCGGCTGCGGTGCGCGAGGCCATCGTCGATAATCTGCACGAGATTGACTCCTTGCGGGAGGTTGCGAAAAGCGCCAGTCGATTGAAAATCCGCGAGCATGCATTGCGACTCCTGCGTGAAAAGAAATGCGACGTCGCGGATTCGACCGAGGCGCTGGAGAGTCTGAAATCGAGAATCAGTGCGTTGCCCGCTGAAAACGACGCCAGTGGACTTCTCGCGCTGGCCCTTGAAGGAGAAATCGACGTTCTTCGCTCAGAGGCGGCCAGGAATCTCAGCGATTTTGTCGCGGTGGAACAGGCAGCCGTCCGTTCCCTTGACCATGAAGTGCTTAAAATCATCCTTTCGAAGCTGGACGACATCGCTTCTCTGGAACGGGTCGCAGGATGCGCAAAGGACGGAGCTATGCGTCTGGCCGCCGCGAGGAGGGCGAATTCCAAATCATTAAAAGAGATTTTCACCGCTGCAACCGGCCATGGCGCAACGATGCAGATTCTCGGCGACGCGCTAGCTGCGGTATCGCTCTTCTCCGAGGTTCAATACAACATCCTGGAGGAAGTGCGGAATGCATGCCTGAAACTTGCCGAGCATGGCGACGAATCGCGCATCCCGGAAATGGTGTATCTCCTCGAAGCCTACGGGAACAGATTCGTTGCCGAAGGGTACTACAATTCCAGCCAGCCGGATCTCAATAGAGCCGGCAGGAAATGGCTGGAAGCCCATCAGGATTGAAATCCCTTGAGGAGCTTTGGCTGGAACGGCGGAATCCGCTATGCTCGGGAAATGAAGGTCCATTATGATGCTTTAGTTAGCGATTCGAAGCCCTGCGCCTTTTCCGGACAATGGGATGTACCAGCTTCTATATGGAGCAGTGACTCTGCTTCTGAATCTTGTCCTGTTCTACTATACCTTCTCCATAACGCGAATGCCGAAATCCTTCTTCGAGTACGAAAAAGGCGACAACACATACCTTCTCCTGCAAATTCACGGGTTCTTTCTCGTACTGATGAGTTTCAATGCATTCTCGGGATTAATCATCTTCGGCATCTACCTCATCGACAGCATGAGGAAGGAACGCAAGGACAGGAACACGCCTGCACGCAACGCATACTATGCCGCAGGCGGATTCGTGCTCTATTTGCTGGGCGCGCTGGTGCTCAAAGGGACCTGGTCGTACATCCCGTAATCCGATTACGCGGGCTCGAATGCTGCTGCCGTTGACCTGCTTTCGTTTCGCGGTGAGGGGAGAATAAACGGGCATTCAGTCTGGATTCCTGCTTTCGCCGGAATGACGAATCCACACGAAGCATGGGGCTTTGCGCTTCGTGCGGAATATTTGCCTAGGGGACTTGCCGAATCCCAGGTCTCGGACTTCGGACAGTTCATCATCCCACGCTGAAGGCATACCCGGCTTTAATGATCGACCGCGGCCTGCCCTCAGAAGATCACCCTCTGGCATGCAACGCGG
>DYIT01000109.1 GCA_020723505.1 Candidatus Kuenenia stuttgartensis | reverse complement strand
GAGAGGGCCGCGAATTCCATGGACCAGGCGGGCCGCAAAGTGAGCCAGATGGAGCTCAAGCCCGCGAAGGAGAAGATGGAGGAGGCGCGGGACTACCTCGAGAAAGCCAAGGACAGGCTGGACGAAGCCGAAAGGGAGTACGCGAACCTCGCGCAGGAGCAGCTGATTTTCCTGATTAAATCAAAGCTCCAGGAGGTCCTCAAGATCCAGGAGGAGATTAACGCGGCTACGGAGAGAGTCGGCGCCAGGGCGGACATGGGCGCGAGGATATCGCGTCCGGAAATCAAGGACCTGAAGAAGGAGGCCGAGAGGCAGAGGGAGCTTGCCGGGGTCGTGCGCGGGGAGATTGAAAAGAAGATAGAGAAGGAAGCCATGGTCTTCACGTGGGTCATTAAATCGATAGGAGTCGACATGGAGACGGTGGCCGGGCTCCTGGACGAATACCCGCCGGACGTGAGCCAGTACACCAGGGGGATACAGAAGGAAATCGTCGCGAGGCTGAACGAGCTCCTCAGCGCCTTCAAGATGGAGCTCAAGAAGCGGGACGAGTCGAAGAAGGGCGGCCAGCCCAAGAAGCCGCAGGGCCAGTCCATGAAGCCGCCGCTCGTCCATCCGCTCGCCGAAATCCAGATGCTCAAGTTCATGGAGGAGGGCCTCAGGGCGCGCACAAAGAACCTCCTCTCCGCGCTCTCGGACGCGTCGGAGCTCACTCCTGTCCAGAAGAAGATGGTCGAGAGGCTGACGCACGAGCAGGGCAACATAGGCCAGATGCTGAAGGATTTGATAGAAGCCGCCTCCAGGGAGACGGAGGGGAGCAGGAAATAGCCCGCAGGGGCTGGCGCTTTTCGGGCGGAAGCCCATGGAGGATACGATGCGCAGGATTGCGGTTGTCATCGCGTTGTCGCTGCTGGTCCCGTGCGGGTTCCTTGCGGCGCAGGATCCGGCAGAGGAGGAAGATCCCCTCGACGCGCTCAAGAAAATCCTGAAGGAGATGCAGTACGCCGAGAAACTCCTCGCCAAGGTCGCCCTGGAGAAGGGGTCGGAGGCCGCCAGGAAAATCGAGGAGGACCTCGAGAAGATTCAGCCGAAAGTCGACGGCAGCCAGGAGAAGGCCGTGGAGGGGCTGTCGAAGCAGCTCGAGAGCGTCGAGAAACGCATGGCCGACATCGTGACCGCAATCCAGAAGTTCGTGGAGAACATGAAATTCTCCGAAGGGCCCCAGAAAAGCGAAATGGAGATGCCGGAGTCGGGCAAGCCGAAGGAAAGCAAGGGGGAGCAGAAGAAGGACGGCAAGAAGGACGACAAGCTCGAGAAGACCGGAAAGCAGGACGGCAAGAAGGACGACGCAGGGCGCGGGGGCAAGGAGGAGACCGAAAAGGGCGGGCAGGCGGAGCAGAACTATGCCAACAAGAAGCCCGCCGACAAGCCTGAGAAGCCGGCCGGGAAGTCCGACGGTGCCGGCCGCTGGGGCACGCTCCCTGCCAAGGTGTTCGACGACATAATCCATCCCCAGGACTTCCCCAAGCCCAGGAAATACGAGGACCTCATACAGAAGTACTTCGAAATGCTCTCGAAGATGTCCAAGAACGAATGATTGAATCCGCACGAAGCCTGAGTCCGCGCGCTTCGTGCGGATTTTGAAATCTTGTTGCATCCTCTCCGCCGCCCCCATATCATTCCCCCCTCTACGGCTCCCGCTGCAGGCATTATCTGGAGACTCTTCATGAAGATAGCGTTCGCGGGACTTGAATTGCCGGAGGGCAAGTTCAAGTACGAAGACCGGGTGTTCTTGGACATGGTCGAGAAGTTCAAACCTTTGAAACAGACGTCCTATTTCTTCGAATTCCTCCCGCAGGGCTACGCCCCGGCCGCGGCAATAGCCGTGGCGGAAGAGAGCATCCTCGACCTGCTCATTCTCGACATGGAGAAGCTCGAGGGAAGGCTTTTGAGGGCTGAGACCGACCTGGAGAAGAACGTGCTGTCGAGATGCCTCAGGCATATAGAGGAACAGAAGCCCATATGCGACATGACGTTCGAAGCAGCCGAGCTGAGCGTCATCAAGACCATCGGGCCGTTGAGCCTCAAACCGACGGCAGTGATCCGCGACGCGTCTGCCGGGCCCGCGGAAGTCGCCAGGGCGGTTCTCGAGAAGGCGAGCATGATGTTCTTCTACACAGTAGGAAAAGAGGAGGTCCACTCCTGGCTGGTGGGCAGGAATACCGACGCAGTGACGTGCGCCGGCAGGATTCATTCCGACCTGGCCAGGGGTTTCGTGAAGGCGGAAATCGTCGCTTACTCCGACATGATGAAAGTCCGGAGCATGCAGGAGGCCAGGTCCAGGGGATTCACGAGGCTGGTGGACAGGGATTTCCCGATTCCCGACGAGACGATACTCGAGATACGATTCAACATCTGACTCTGATAATTCGCGCTCCTGCGCGGATTATCCGGGTTACAATGCAGGCGGAGGCCGGGAATGCCCGGCCGGCATTCGAGGATGGCGCAATGTCTGATCCGGTGCTCATCAAGACCGAGGAGCAGGCGATGGCCCTCCTCACCCGGCGCGAGAACCTCTTCGTGGAATATTTGAGCCTCATGGACGCATGGGAAGAGGTGAACGAGAAGGTGTACAAGGTCACATGCGAAATCGAGGGGATAAACAAAGCGTTCCGGCAGGTTATCAAAGCCGGCAAGCTCTCGGGAAGCGTGATTTCTTCGATCCGCAACGCGCTCGGCGAAGGCGGCGGCGCGGAATAATCCCCCCGGCGGTTCCCGGGCCCGCGGACCGCGATTTCATTCGCCGTTGACCTTCGACGTCTCGCCCCGGTGTTTCTCGAGTTCCTCGTCCTTCTGGTCCAGTTCCTCCTCGAGCTCGCCTATGCGCTTCTTCAGGGCTTCCATGACCTTGTCCATGTCTTCCCCGGCCGGCGCCGCGGCATTGCGTCCGGACCGCGCCGATTTCCTCAGGCCTTCAATCTCCCTGGCATAGTCCTTTTCCCTCTTCTCGAGCGCCTCGCACCTGGAAATCAAATCTATCACGGCCTTCTTGAGCCTGGACTCCGCGCCCTCCCCGGTCGAGCCGGTCCTGAGGGTTGCCAGGACGTCTTCGCAGGAAGCCCTCGCGGCGTCGGACTCCGCCACCGCCTCGTTCATCGATTTCACGCTGTCCAGGCATGCGGCCTGGGCTTCCTCCAGCTCGGCGACCCTCCGCCTGAGCTCCTCCGCCTCCGGATTGGAGGTGGAAAGCGCGGCTTCCTTCCCGCACTCCATGTTCTCGAGGGAGGACCTGTAGCGGTCCCTCTCCTGTTCGAGCATGTTCCTCTCGTCGCGGAGCGAGTTTATCTCCTCCATCGCCGATTCGGCCCTCAGCGCGGCCGCTTCCGCAAGCTCCATGACCTTGGAGGACAGGTTCTCGTTCTGCGCCTTGAGCGCTTCCGCCTTCTTTTTCGTCTTTTCCAGGTCGCCCCTCAGCCGGTCGAGCTCATCCATCATGGCGGCGAGTTCGGGATTCTCTTCGACCTTCTTGCCGTCGACTTCGGCCATGTCCCAAATCTGGGCGAGGAGACGGCCGGATTTCGAGGTCTTCTTCGGGTCCTTTTGCATGCTCTCGAGCTTCGCGTTGAGCTCGTTGATTTCCCGCTTCAGGGATTCGTTCTCCTCGTTCATCTCCTGGCTGTCAGCCGCCTGCACGAGGAGGCGGTTGAGCTCTGCTTCGAGGTTGTCCAGCTTGAGTTTGAGGTCCACGTTCTCGTCCCGGAGCGATTTCCCTCCGTCGGCCGCTGCCGAGAGCTCGTCGAGATGCTCCTTGAGCACCTTGTTCTCCATCTTCAGATGGGCGACTTCCGTGGAATCGGCGCCGGGGCCCTTCTTCTTGAGATCCTTGAGCTCGCGGTCGAGCTCGGCAATCTTCACGTCGGCCTTCTCCAGCGCCGTAATCAGCTTGACGGCTCTCTGACCGAAGGCGAGCACCCCCTGCTTTATGGCCTGCGAGACCATTGGAGGGGGCGGCCAATCCCTCGCCTGGATGATTTCCTTCTCAATTTTGTCCGAGATAGAGGCGAGTTCCGAGCTGACTTTGGACTTGAGACCGGCAAGTTTAGCGGCGGTCTGGTCTCCAGACGATTCCTTTGCCGGGCCTTCGTGGTTTTCCTGCATCCGTACGCTCCATAATCCGGACGGGCCGGAACCGGAGAGGGACAATATGAGAGATATCTTGCGCGACGGCGACGGTCAAGTCTTTTTAAGCGCGTATGCGCGCACTGCACCCTCCTACCCCTTGATGGATGGGCGTGCGCGGAGCTTGCAGGGAGAAAGCGGGGCGGGCATGGAAGGGCTCTGTCCGGCGCCATTCGTATGCCCGGCTGGCACGAACGCCCGCGGCTCTTCATCCCCCTGTCTTGCGCCAGGCGCCGCTTTTTGTTACAAACCGAACCGTTATCGGGCGCAAAGCGTTATCCACATCAGCCGGTATCCGTTAGACTCCGCCTCGGTTTTTATTTGGAGCGGACCCATGAGAAGATGCGCGATGGCACTCGCCGCGTTTTCGACGTTTTTCGCGGCGATTTCTCCTTGCGGATGCAAGCGCCAGGCCGAACCCGCGGTGGAAATCAGCGGCGGCAAGGGCTTGGACGCGGACTTCCGGGAAGCCGCGCACCGGTCCATCGCCAAGGGGCTCGGATTCCTCGAGAAATGCCAGGTCGAACCCGGTTCGGGCGACTGGGGCGACCCGGGCATCTCGGCTCTCGTCATGATCGCCTTCCTCGAGAGCCCGGAAAAGCCGGGACCTTCGGCACGGGCGTTCATCTCGAAGGGCCTTGACAAGCTCGTCTCCTTACAGAAGCGGGACGGTGCAATCTACCTCCACGGCAATGCCACTTACGTCACCTCGGTGTCCCTCATGGCCTTCGTGCTGTCCGGGGACCAGAAATACACCGACGCGATTGCCAAGGCCAGGCAGTATCTCGTCGATTCCCAGGTGTTCGAGCCGGGAAACAAGTATTCCGGCGGGTTCGGCTACCAGGACAGAAAGGACAAGCCGGAGGGTCCCTACGCCGACATCGTGAACACCGAGTTCGCGCTCGAAGCGCTGCAGGCTTCGGGCCTGCCCAGGGACAATCCCGTCTGGATCAGGGCGGTGGAGTTCCTGAGCCGCTGCCAGCATCAGAGCGAGTACAATCCGGTGCCATGGGCGGACACCACGGGCAAATACACGGGCGGCTTCGTCTACCACCCCGGCGAGAGCAAGGCCGGGGACCTGACGATGCCCGACGGAAGCAAGGTGCTTCTCCCCTACGGATCCGTGACCTACGCGGGCATCAAGAGCATGATCTACGCCAACCTGCTCAAGGACGACCCCCGGGTGCTTGCGGCCGTGGATTGGATTAAGAAGAACTGGACGCTGGACGTTAATCCCGGATTCGACGTGACGCGCGATCTGAACCAGGGCAAGCAGGGGCTCTTCTACTATTACGTGACGTTCGCCAAGGCGCTGCACGCCATGGGCAGGGACTTCATAACCGACGACAAGGGCGCGACTCACGACTGGAGGGAGGAACTCATAAGGACCGTCGTGGCGTTGCAGAACGAGGACGGATCATGGAAGAACACCTGGCACCAGAGATGGTGGGAAGGCATGCCCCCTCTGGCGACTTGCTACGCTGTCATGGCCATGTCTTTCGCGCTGAAGAAGTAGCCGAATCCTGAAGGCTGAAATGGAACAAATCCGGGGAAAGAGGGGAATTTCGACGCGGTTATGGGCGGTTGCGCCCTACCTTGCCGGCGTGGCAGTCGTCTATCCCGCGTCGGTCTTCGCAGCCGGCCTCCTGCTGCCTGGGATCGAGGCGCGCGACGGCGGCCATGCCGGGGCTCGGACGCTCTTCGCGTCCTGGCAGTTCGCATTCTTCCTGGCCGCCGTACTTCTGCCCCTTTTCCTGAACCGGACCGCGCACAACAACTTCTCCCGGGCGGCCGCGTATTCGGGACTGCTGCGCTTCGCCGGCTTCGCCGCAGTCTCCTTCGTCTGTTCGCTGCTTCTCTCGCCGTCACTCGAGCCCCGGGCCGTGCTCAACGCTGTCAACCTCCACATCTTCCTGTTCTCCTTCGCATTCCTGCTTTCCTCGGTCTTCTACCTGTGCGAGGGAGCCGGCGCAGGCGGCAACGCTTCCCAGCTCGCGGCCACGTCAATCGGGCTGGCCATGGTCGGAACCGTGCTGTACTTCAACCCGCTCATCGAAGGGGAACTCGTTTCGGAGACGTTCAGGGAGACATCAATCAGGGCCTGCATAGGATTGAACCCGGTCATCGTCGCCCTCCACAACTTCGTGGGTGTGGACTTCTTCCACCAGGCCGGCGTCTACGAGTTCTCCTCGGCCTCTTCCTTCAGATACGAGTACCCTTCCTGGCAGGGGGCAGCGGGCATGTACGTCCTTGCGGGATCGGGGCTTCTCATGACCGGCATCCTCGCCCATTTCCTCAGGGTCGTGCTTCCGCAGAACCTGCTGCAGCACGAAATCAGGCTGAGCAGGGAGTCGAGGAGGACCCGGATTAGCGCCTGGCAGGCCGGCGAGGCGGAGGAGATTCCCGCGGCCAGGCTGATTGCACCCGCAGTCCACGCTGATGATGCGCCCGGACCGGCGCAGGGTCCGTCCATCCTCGAATCGCTTTTCGGGTCCATGGAGAAGAAGCTGCAGAAGTCCGGCGGCAAGCCGGACGCCGCATCCGGCGCCGATGCGCAGGCCGCTCCCGGGGATCTCGACATCGACGGGATTGCACTGGACCTCGGCGCAGGATCCGCGCAGGGGGATTCGTGGGAGGAGAAGGCGCCTTTGAAGGCGCCTGATACTCCTCCGGGCATCGATATGGAACCCTGGGAGGGCGCGGCTCCTCAGGCTCCGGATGCGACCGCCGCCGGAGCCGCCGGAGAATCTCCTGGCCCTGTCCCGGCTGCGGCGGAACCCGGGCCGGCCGCCGATACGCGGGCCGAGGAACCGCCCCTGCCCGCCGGACCGGCGGAGTCCGATTCCGATGACTTCGAGGAAGCGCCCCGGCCCCTCCTCCTGCCCCCTGAGCCGGAGGCGGCGCCCGGGACCGAACCCTCCCCGCCGGAATCGGAGGGGCTGGTCCAGGACGACCTCGCGAAGGCCCTCGCGGAATTCGACCTCAAGCCTGCTCCCGCCGCCGCGGACGGGGATACGGTCGCGCCGGAACCGCCGGTATCCGGTGATCCTGCTGACCGGGATTCAGCTTCAAAAGAAGTCAAGACCGGTCTGCTCGGGAACCTCGTCAAGGGGCTGGGGGATCTTGACACGCGCAAGGAGAACCGCGAAACCGGTCAGCAGCCGCCTGTTACAGACTTGAAGACCGGGCTTCTCGGGACCATGCTCAGGCAGATGGACGCCGAGGAGGCCGGGGAGACCGCAGAGGATTCCGGCGACTCCGGGAAAGCCGGACCGGAGGACGAAGAGGAAACCGAAAAGGGCGGAGAAAAGGGAAAGGCCTGACGATTTCCAACTTTTTCGGATTTTCGCCTTGCAAACCGCATTGAATCCGCATATATTGAAATTTTTCAGGATTCGGTCTAAGGTAGAGAAATGAAAACCAAGAACGAGATTCTGCAGGAATTCAAGGTTCACGAGTCGGACACGGGCTCGCCCGAGGTCCAAATCGCGCTTCTCACCGAGAGAATAAAGCACCTTTCCGATCATCTCCAGATGCACAAGAAGGACTTCGCATCTCGCAGGGGGCTCCTCATGATGGTCGGGCGGCGCTCGAAGCTTCTGAAATATCTCAAGAAAAACCAGTTCGAACGGTACAGGTCGATTCTGGATCGTCTAAAGCTCAGAAGGTAGTCGCCCTTGCTGCGGGAGTCGGAAGATTTGGAAGGAAGGCAAGCCGGGCGCTTGGCTTCCTTCCGCATCTTCCCTCTCCACTCCCGGGGTTATTGCATTCCGAGACCCGTTCCCCTTCGATAGCACGGGAAGGAAGGCCCTTCCTTGCAGGATGTCCCGTTTCGAACGCAACACATGGAGGAGTACAGTGCAAAGCGTGAAAGTTGAAAGGCAGTTCAGGGGAAAGACCCTTTCCATCGAAGTCGGAGGAGTCGCTAAACAGGCGGACGGGGCCGCAATAGTGCGCTACGGCGACACAATGGTCCTCGTGACCGTCATATCCGCGAAGGGAAGGGACGAGATGGACTTCTTCCCCCTCTTCGTGGATTACCGGGAGAAATCATCCGCGGTCGGCAAGTTCCCGGGAGGGTTCTTCAAGAGGGAAGGAAGGCCCACGACCGAAGAGATACTGACGATGAGGCTCGTGGACAGGCCGGTCAGGCCCCTGTTCCCCGACGGGTACAACGACGAGGTCCAGATACAGGCGATTGTCCTCTCATCGGACCGGCAGAACAAGGCCGACGTGCTGACAATGATTGGCACATCCGCCTGCCTTTGCGTTTCGAGAATCCCCTTCGAAGGCCCGATTGGCGCAGTCAGGATAGGCAAGGTCGACGGGAAGCTGGTCGCTTTCCCGACGTACGCCGAGACCGAACAGGGCAAGTTCGACCTCGTGGTCGCCGGCAAGCGCGGCATGCTCCTCATGGTCGAGGGGTTCATGGACGAGGTGGGCGAGGCCGAGGTCATCGAGGCGCTGGATTTCGCCCAGGGAGTGATATCCGAGCTCGTGGACCTGCAGATGGAGCTCATGGAAAAGGTCAGGATTCCCGAGAAGGTCAAGCCCGTTCCGGACGACAACGGCCCGGCACTGGACAAAGTCCGCGCAACGGCATGGGGCGGCATCATGGCGGCCTTGAGGACGGGCGAGAAGGTGGCGAGACGCGAGGCCGTCGACGCGGTCCGCAAGAAGACCCTTGAAACCCTCCTTCCCGCCGGCCCGGGATCCGAACAGAACGAGGCTCTCTCCGAGAAGCGGCTCAAGGCTGCCTTCGAGGAGCTGCTCAAGAAGGCGACCAGGAAGATTATAGCCGGCGGCGACAGGCTCGACGGCCGCGGCCACAAGGACGTCAGGCCCATCGACATAGAGGTCGGCCTCCTGCCCAGGACCCACGGATCCGCTCTTTTCACGAGGGGCGAGACCCAGGCCCTGGTTGTGCTGACGCTGGGGACCATCGACGACGAGCAGAGAATCGAAGGGCTGACCGAGGAGTACAAGAAGAAGTTCCTTCTGCACTACAACTTCCCGCCCTTCTGCGTCGGCGAGGTGAGGCCGATTCGCGGGCCAGGCAGGAGGGAAATAGGTCACGGCATGCTCGCCGAGAGGTCGCTCGCTGCCGTCATCCCGCCTTGGGAGCGATTCCCCTACACAATCAGGGTCGAATCGGACATCCTGGAATCCAACGGATCGAGCTCGATGGCGACGGTCTGCGGATCCACGCTGGCGCTCATGGACGGCGGCGTACCCATCGTCCGGCCGATTGCCGGCATCGCGATGGGGCTCATCCGCGAGGACGGTCAATACCACGTGCTCACCGACATCATGGGCGCCGAGGACCACAACGGGGACATGGACTTCAAGGTCGCGGGCACAGAGAAGGGCGTGTGCGGCCTCCAGATGGACATCAAGATCGACGGCATTCCGCGCGAAGTGCTCGAGAAGGCGCTTATCCAAGCCAAGGAGGCCCGCCTGCACGTCCTCGGCGAGATGCTCAAGGCGCTTGACACCCCCAGGACGCGCCTTTCCCCGTACGCGCCGAAGCTCGTGTTCATGAAGGTGCCGCCCGATAAAATCGGCATGATCATCGGGCCGGGCGGAAAGAACATCAACCGGATTCAGACGGAGTACTCGGTGGCAATCGACATCGAGGATGACGGCCGCCTGACCATCTCGGGCGACGACCCGGACAAGGTCGAGAGGGCGAGGCTCCAGGTCGAGGGTGTCGTGGCCGAACCCGAGCTCGGCAAGGTGTACACCGGGAAAGTCGTCTCAATCAAGGATTTCGGCGCGTTCATCGAGTTCCTTCCCGGCCAGGATGGGCTATGCCACATCTCCGAGCTGGGCGAAGGGTTCGTCAACAGGGCCGAAGACGTGGTCAGGGAAGGCGACGTGGTCAACGTAAGGCTCATCGGCTTCGACGACCGCGGCAAGATTAAGCTCTCGATGCGCGCCGCCGCGGATCCGAACTGGAATCCGGACTCGGCTCGCCCGCCTGCTCCGAGGAGGCCCAGGCAGGATTCGGACAGGCCCCCCAGGGGCGGTCGTGATTCCGGCAGGCCCCCGCGCGGAGGCGGTGGCGAAGGCCACGGAGACCGCGGCGGAAGGCCGCCCAGGGGAGACAGGTTCGAATAGACCGGGACCCGGAAATCCCGGCCTTCTGTTCGGAGAACGGATGGACCCGGGCAGGCGATTCAGGTTTTCGGCAGCTATCCTGGCAGCCATAATTCTGATTGCAGTCATCCTCGCAATCTTCCTGCCTGGTCGGGATTACAATCCTTCGCTCGTTGACGGAATTCCAGCCGGAACCGGTTCAGGCGGCGACCTCCATGACCGGGATGCGGAAGGCTCAGGCAGCCGGACCTCCACTTCGGAAGCCGCAGTCGATACCGAATCCGCTTCCCGCTCTGAATCATCCGCCCCTCCGGCTGTCGGGCTCAATCTGGTCAGCGGCAAGGTGCTTGACCGTTCGGGAAAAACAGTTTCTGGGGCAAGGGTTGTTCTCCACCGGGAAGACGATTCCATCGCGCGCGGGATCAGAGACAGTTTCGATTTATGGGAATACAAGATCCGGGCTGACGTTGAAACCGCAAGCGCCCTCACAGAAACGGACGGGCGGTTCGTCCTTTCCTCCGGGAACGCAGATGAGGGTTTCTACTGCTTGCATGCCGCGTCGCACGGCAAGGGAAGCACTTTCCGCGGGGGGGTGAGGATTCCATGGAGAGGCAGGGACCTCGAACTCGTTCTTGAAGCTGCCTTCACTCTGCGCGGCGAAGTCATGGACGCGACGGGAAATCCGGTCGAGGGCGCACAGGTTATCATGGTGGTGGAGAACCTATCGAAGGCGACGGCACGCGCCGAATTCAGGAAATTCCGCACTCAATCCGATTCGGAAGGGCTTTTCATAATCGACGGGCTTCCCGAATCCGGATGGGACGACATCCTAATCTTCGTGACAAAGACGGGGCTCGGCAACTATCTGGACTGGATTTCACCGCGGCAGAGCGAGATAAAAATCAGGTTCGGTCACGGATTTCGAGTCGAGGGCAGGGTGCTCGACATTGAAACAGGAGCGACTCTTCCAAATGCGAGAATGCTAATCCTGCCGCTGGGAGGCACGGGATTCATGCGCATCGCCGCCGATGGGAACGGTCTCTACCGGGTGGACGAGACCGGCCCAGGCTATGTCGAGGTGAAGATATCAGCACTCGGCTATCCTTTGCACAGCGAGACGATTGAGGGCGTGCCCGGCAGCTCAATGAACCACGATTTCCGCATCCGAAAGGGCGCGAAGGTCAGGGGCAAGGTGATTGACATGGCGACTCGCTCTCCGCTTGAGGGGGCCAGGGTGCATGCATGCAACCAACTCGGGGATTTCATGGTGGAAGGGCGGGCTCCGGAGGCCATGAGCGGTCCTGAGGGGGAATTCACAATAGTCGCTGCGCCGGTAATACCCCGTGAAATCAGGAAAGAGGACGGCGAGTGGCATACGGTCCCCTGCGTCGTCCTGCGCGCGCTGAAACCGGGCTGGGTCCAGGGCGATTACATGGTCGTTCAGGTGGAAGAGGGGGTGCCGGGCCTCGAGAACCTGGAGGTGCCGCTCCTGAAAGCCGCCCGCGTCGCAGGCAGAGTCGTTGATTCCCGCGGCAAGCCCGTTGAGGGCGCCGAGATCTTCGCTGAAGGCGGAGACATGCTTCACGAGGACCGCGCCCAGTTCGGGGAGAACCCCGTCAGGGCGGTCTCAGGCCCCGACGGGGCATTCATGATATCGGGGGGAATCGGCCCTGATGCGAGGCTGCTGATTCTCGGTCCCTCTCATGCCCCGTCCTCATTTGCCTTGGGCGAACTCGCCCCTGGGGCGGTGATTGGGGATTTCGAGGCGAAGATCTGCCGTGGCGGGCAGCTGAGCGGCATCGTCACGAATCCGGACGGCGCGCCCCTGTCCGGCGTAAAGGTCGACTACGAGCTATTCCTTTCCGAAAATCTGCCCTCGGGTCTTCGGGAGCATCCAGTCACCAAGGAGCGCATGCGCGGAACCGAAACCGGACCAGACGGGACTTTTTTCATACGGAACCTCTGCCCCGGCGAATGGACTTTTGTGTTCCCTGCCTGGGGCGCCTATGCGCCTCACAGGCAGACGGCGATGATCTCAGAGGGCGAAACAACGAAAGCGCATTTCCTCATCGGGCGGTTTTCAGTTATCCGCGGAGCCGTTACCGACGAAGAAGGGAGACCCCTGGCCGGTGTTCATATTAGTATAGTAAATAGGACCCAATCGGGGTTTTCCAGCGCCGGTGATTCCATGTCGGATGAAAGAGGCGAATTCGAACTCCAGTTTACGGAGCAGAACTCCCTTTTTCTCGATTTTTCAATGTACGGCTACAAGCCCCTCCTGTTCGATCATGTTAAAGCAGGGAGGCCGGGGTTCGTTCGAGTCTGCCTTGCCCGGCAATGACCTCCGGCAGGGAAAAGGGCGGGATTCATAGCGGCGGACAACCAGGGCTTTCGCAACCGGCGCACGGCGTGTATAATCCCCCCTTGCCGGCCGGCAAGCCTATTGGGCCGGGGCGCGTTTGGCGGTTCCTGAGCATGGAAATCGCAGTTCTGGTGAAGCAGGTCCCCGACACCGCGGAAGTGAAAATCGACCCCAAGACTGGTACCCTCATCCGCGAGGGCGTCGAGGGGGTCGTGAATCCCGAGGACCTTAACGCAGTCGAGGCCGCGCTGGTTCTCAAAGCCCGGCACGGCGGATGTGTGACCGTCCTGACCATGGGCCCGCCCCAGGCCCGCGAAGCGCTGTTAGAGACCCTTGCCATGGGCGCCGACAGGGCCGTGCATCTCACAGACAAGGCCTTCGCAGGCGCCGACACTCTTGCCACCTCTTATACCCTCGGGAAAGCGGTCGAGAAGCTCGGCCCCTTCGACCTCGTAATCTGCGGGAGGCAGGCAATAGACGGCGACACCGCGCAGATAGGCCCCCAGGTGGCGGAGTATCTCGGAATCCCCCAGGCGACCTACGTCCAGGAAATAGAGATCAGGGACGGCGTCCTCCGAGCCGTGCGCCGCCTCGATGCCGGAACCGAGACAATCGAGACGCCGCTTCCGGCGCTGGTCACGGTGCTCGGATCCCTGAACTCGCCCAGGCTCCCGACCGTTCCCGGAATCATCGACGCGTGCTCCTCGAAGGACAGGTTGTCCGTCATGAACGCCGCGGACATCGGAGCCAGGGCCGAGAAGACCGGCCTCAGGGGATCCCCGACCGTTGTGTGGAAGACAGAGACGCCGAAGAGCGAGAGGCGGTGCGAGATGCTGAAGGGATCTCCCGCCGTGCAGGCTCAGGCCCTTGCGGCGATTCTGAAGAAGAGGAATCTCTCTTGACCCGCTCATGGCGGGCGGATTGAACGATGGCAGTCTGGATTGAGACAGGCGAATGCACCGGATGCAGGCTGTGCGTCAAGGCCTGCCCGTACGGGGCGGTCGAAGTCATCGACCGCAAGGCTGCGCTCAACGACCGCTGCACGGGCTGCGGGGCCTGCGTCGAATCCTGCAAGCATTCCTGCATCAGGACGGACGCCTCCTCCGCGGTCCCCGACCTGACGGGATGGTCCGGCATGCTCGTGGTCTGCGAGCTGAGGGGTCAGTCCCCGCATCCCGCATCAATCGAGCTGCTGGGCGCCGGTTGCAGGCTTTCGGCCGCGGCGCGCGAACCGCTCGAAGCCGTGGTCGCGGGTTCAGGAGCCATGAAAGCGGCGGCCGAAATCGCCCGGTACGGGGCTTCGGTGGTCCACGCAATCGATGATCCGGAACTCGCCGAATACAGGACCATGCCCTTCGCCTCTGCAATCTCGTCCCTGATTCAGGATCGCAAACCGTCCGTTGTTCTCTTCAGCGCGACGCATGCAGGCAGGGACCTAGCCCCGAGGATTGCGAGGAGGCTTTGTGTCGGCCTCACTGCCGACTGCACAGGCCTCGAGATAGACGGCGAATCGGGAAACCTCAGGCAGACGAGGCCGGCATTCGGCGGGAACGTGACGGCCACGATTCTCTCGAAGACCACGAGGCCCCAGATGACCACGGTGAGACCCGGGGTCATGGAGCCCGCGCGGCCTTCGGCCGGGAAGCCGTGCGAAATCCGCGGTATCAGGCCGGTTCTCGGCGCAAGGGATCTTCTGGCGCGCGTCGTAGCCAGGACCGAATCACGCGTTTCGGGAAGGGATGTAAGGG
>DYIT01000108.1 GCA_020723505.1 Candidatus Kuenenia stuttgartensis | reverse complement strand
TTGATTCCGCCGAAAGACCGGAAAGGGGTTTTTACGGCGGAATCAACCTTATCCTGCGGGCTAGCGCCTTGTCAAGGGAGACTTTGCGGTTCGTCGCGAGGATGCACACACCCTCGAACCGCTCGAGCTCGGACAGGAGCACGTTCACCTCCCGCGCCTCCCAGGACCTCTGCGCCATGTCCCGGTCATAGAACATGGCGTCCGCCTCGTCCCAGAACAGGACGGCCCCTGACTGAAGACTGTAGACCGTAGGCTGTAGGCCTTAGGCCGTACTAGGGCTGTCCAAGGTCCTAAGTCTAAGGGCCAAGGTCCAAGTCGTAGTCCGTTGCGGGTAGTCGGCTACCAGTATCGGCCTGCCGAGCTCCGCCGCCAGCGCCTCCGCGCATGCTGTCTTTCCCGTGCCCGGCGGGCCCGAGAATAGCATGGTCATGCCCTTCCCGTAGGAGAAGACCCTCCCCAGCCCCCAGCGGTTGAACAGCACCTCGGAGTTCCTGACCTGCGCCGCTGCCATGGCAAGCGCCTGTTTCACCCTCTCCGTCAGGACGAGCTGGTCCATGCGCATAACAGGATCTCGCATCATGCTCCCGCCCGACCGCTTCTTCCTGTGCGTCTTCTCGACTCCAATCTTGCCGAGCGTCTCCTCGGTGAGCTCGAACTCGGTTTCCTTGAGTTCGTCCGGGTTCCCGGCAAGCAAGTCGGACCAGCCCGAGCAGGGCCGGAGGATGTTCGATGAAAGCAGCGGCATGCCGGGCAGGAGAAGGCGGAGAAGTTCGTCCGAATCGCCATCCTTCTGGTTCGCCGCCTTTGCCATGCCCATGCCCGTGAACAGGTCGTCCCCGGGCGGGAAGTAGCCGAGATCCTTGGCCAGGAGCGCGATTGCGATAAGCTTCTCCTCCATGCTCAGCTTCCAGTCCTTGCCGAAGAACCGCGACAGCGGCCACTCCGGCTTCGACTCCATCGCCGCCTCCAGGTCGCGCAGAGTCCTGCGAATCACCCGCCTCGATCCCGGGTCCCGGTCCGGCGGGCCCATTCTCTGAATCTCAATCCAGTCGAAATCCCTCGCCCGAATCCTCATGGATCGCGTGAGCTGCTTCACGAGATTCAGCAGGTCCTTCTCCGTGTCGACCTTGCGGGAAGCGGATAGCCTGCCCTTGTTCATGAGGAATTCAGCTATGTCGAAGCTGAAGTCCACGTCCCTGTCCAGGTCCCTGTACCCCGGGTTGTCGAACTCCAGCACTCCTGAACCCGCCAGCCTGCCCTCCTGCGACAAGGCCTTGTGCACTGCGACTATGTCCCTGCGCTGCATGAAATTCACCACGTCGCTGCAGGTGTACAGCGGCTCCTCCAGCATCCCGAGCCTGCTAAGGGCCAGGACCACGACAATCTCCCTCTCGACCTCCTCCAGGCCGTTTCTCCTGCATAAATCGACAATCAAGACGCTGCCGGCCGAGGCCTCGAAAGACCTGTGCCACGCCCGAGTCCAGGCTTCCCCGGCCCCGCGCCGCCCTTTGCCCCGTTTCGGGTCCTTCCGGGCAAGGAACATCTGCATTGCCTGGTTCAGGAGATCGTCGTCCGTCTCGAAAGGCTTCGCCTTGCGCGGCGCAGGCCGGGGATCCGGCTCCCCGCCGCGGCTTCTCCCGGGGCGAAACCACCTGTTCCTGATGATGCCTCGCATCCTTTGTCCTCCTCAATAGCGCAGCAGGGCCGCAATCAGGCCAGGATGCCCACGCACTGCTGCGCTATACCATCCCGCTTCGCGGGGGGAAAAACGGTCGATTCCGCCGCTGGTTGAAACCGGGTCCAGCGGCGGAATTATTCTACCCAGGGGGGGGCGACGTACATGGACGTGGCCCCCGGCGAAAATATTTTTCCCAGACGTCAATGTTGATTCCGCCGCAAAAACCCCTTTCCGGTCTTTCGGCGGAATCAACCCTGAGCGAAGGGTGCGCAAGCGCCCTGAGTCGAAGGGTTTAGCGAACCCCTCGACTGCGCTGCGCTCCGCTCGGGGTTGATTCGCCCGAAAGGAAGGCTTTTTACGGGCGAATCAATGTTTGACGTACCCTCGGGGAGTATAATGAGAGACTGTAGACCGGAGGCTGTAGTAGCGGTGAGCGGTGAGCCGTCAACCGTGAGCCGTAAACGGTAAACAATGGCGCACAACACAGCCGCCGGGCGTAAGCCCGCGGGAGTACAACTGGAAAGGCAGTCAAAGGCCAATAGCCAGTCCAGGAGGATGAATGACATCTGAGAGCATGCAGTCGGAGCCCCGGTCCGAGATAGTCCTATACCAGACTGAAGACGGGGGCAATCGCATTCACGTGCGCTTGGAGAATGAGACGGTCTGGCTGACGCAGAAGCACATGGCCGAGTTGTTCCAGAAGGACGTCAGGACCATCAACGAGCACATCCAGAACATACTCGATGAAGGAGAGTTGCAGGCAGATTCAGTCATCCGGAAATTCCGGATAACTGCCGGCGATGGTAAGACGTACGATACGAACCACTATAACCTCGACGTAATCATATCCATTGGTTATCGGGTCAAGTCCCCTCGCGGCACGCAATTCCGCCAGTGGGCCACGCAGCGCCTGCGGGAGTACATCGTCAAGGGCTTCGCGCTCGACGACGAGCGGCTGAAGGGCCGCGACAAGCTTGCTGACTACTTCGACGAGCTGCTCGCGCGAATCCGGGAAATCCGGGCGAGCGAGAAACGGGTGTACCAGCGCATCCGTGAAATCTTCGCCCTGGCCTCGGACTACCGCGAGGGCGACCAGGAAGCGCAGGTCTTCTTCGCTACGATGCAGAACAAGATGCACTATGCCGCCGCCGGGCTGACCGCGGCCGAGATTGTCCGCAGGCGGGCCGACTCGGGAAAGCGGAACATGGGGCTCACATCATGGACCGGATCGCGGGTCCTGAAGCGCGACGTGGGCACGGCCAAAAACTATCTCACTGCTCAGGAAATCGACACGCTGAACCGGATCGTGGTCATGTTCCTGGACCAGGCCGAGTTCCGCGCCCAGCGCAGGCAGGATATCAAGATGCGGGACTGGGAGGTCTTTCTCGACAAGTTCCTCCGCGACACGGAATTGCCCGTGCTGGCAGGTCAGGGCTCAGTGAGCCACGAGGAGGCGGTCGAATGGGCGGAGGAGCAGTACGATGGATTCGCCACGCGTCGTCGTCTGGAGGCGGAAGCCGCTGCCGAGACGCGATATCTGGACGATCTGCGCTCTTCCGCCAAGGCTCTGGAGGCGAATCGGAAGAAGAAACCGGCGAAAAGGAAGAAGAAGGACACTCAGGATAAAGATTAACCACCGAATGCGCCGAATACACCGAGGATTACGAGGCTTGAAAATCATCATTCCCCCTTCGGTGTTTTCAGTGTCTTCGGCGGTGAATGAGATTACATCGTCGACCGAGGCAAGTTTCTTGCATCATCAGGGTGAAGTCTGAAATCTGACGCCTTCAGTCTTCAGCCTTCAGTCTGAATCGCGAGGCAGCCATGCGCCTGTACCCCACGAGGCCTGCGCTTCTACGAATTCGCAGGATTGACGAGGAGATAAGGGGCGGGAAGAGCCCGACGGCGAACCGCATCGCCAGGTTCCTCGAGGTCTCCCCAAGAACGGTCCAGCGCGACATCGAGTTCATGCGCGAGAGCCTGGGCGCGCCCATCGAGTGGGACCAGCAGAGGAACATGTACTTCTACGCGAAGCCCGGCTTCACCCTGCCGAATGTGGAGCTGACCGAGGGCGAGCTCGTGTCGCTCCTGATTGGCACCAGGGTGATGAATCAATACAAGGGGACGCCGTTCGAATCGGATTTAAAGAGGGCCTTCGGCAAGATTGAGGCCATGCTGCCAGAGGAACTGAGCATGCGCCTCGGCGAGCTTGCCTCGGCCACGGAATTCAGCATCACGGCGCCTAGGCCTTCGGATTTGAAGACCTTCCAGGGCTTGACAGACGCTGTCAGAAACCGCAAGAGGCTCCGGATTGTGTACCAGAGCCTTGCGAGTCCGAAGCCCGGCGATCGCGTCGTGGACCCGTACAGGATGGCGTGCCTGGACGGTGCATGGTACCTTGTGGCATACTGTCATACGCGCAAGGAGGTGCGGCTTTTCGTGCCGGAGAGAATAAGCAGCTTCGAGGAGACTGGCGAGAAGTTCGACGCGCCTATGGGCTTCGATTTCGACGAGTACATGTCCGGCGCGTTCAAAGTCATGCGCGGGCCGGGGAAGCCCAGGAAGGTTCGGCTCCTGTTCCGCGGTCCCTTGGCCCGCTACGCATGCGAACGGCGCTGGCATCCTTCCCAGAAGGTCTCCTGGCGAGGCGATGACTGCATTCTCGAGATGAACGTGACCGCCCTCGAAGAGCTCGCCGCCTAGGTCATGTCCTTCGGCGGGGACTGTTCCTTCCTGACCCCGAAGGAACTGCGCGAGATGGTTGCGGAGGGGCATAGGAGGGGGGTGAAGGCGCAGAGAGACTGAATGCGTGTTGTCGAAGGTCTAAAGTCCAAGGTCGAAGGTCGAAAGCCGAAGGTCGAAAGTCGAAAGTAGTTCACGCGGGTTGCAGGTTACAAGTTACAGGTTGCAGGTACAAAGTCTGAAGTCAAAGTCGAAAGCCAGCCCTGAGCGAGCTTTCCGATGAACTCGGGGCGAGTTGAAGGTTCAGGCTGCTGAGCGTTTTGTATAGGGCACAGTATGAGATTGAAGGCGCATGGCATTCTTGTTTAAAGAGGGGTCATAGCCATCGGCTTTCGGAGCGAAGGAGGAATCCTTTCTCATGAACAGAAATAAAGATAGCTGGTTTTCAAGGTATGCCAACTTCGACATTTTTCTAATCTCAACATACATAAAAGTAATCTATTGGGTGGGTGCAGTCGTTCTAACATTGGCACCATTCTGCATTATGGGGCTAATTACATTGCCTCTTTTGTCCTCCAGTGGAAGTGGTGATAGATACAGACATTCCGAGAATGGCAGTTCTATTTTAGTAGCATTGGCATCACTGGCAGCATGCTTTTTGCTATGGGCAATTATAATGGTAATATGGCGTTTCATTTGTGAAATGCTCATCGTGGTATTCAAAATTGAAGAGAATACGAGATCAACATCATATTCAGCAGAAAATAGATTATCTTCAAATATTTCTACAAATGTAGTTGATGATGAATATGATTACCAAAAAGATATCGGCAGTGTTGATTCAACATACGAACAGAACATGGAAGCAGCAAGACTCTTGCTAAACCAAGCAGAAGAAAGCGATGCAGCAAGCGATTGGATCAAGACAATCATGCTTTCTACAAAAGCTCTTGCAAATAAAGAGTCAACTGAAGCACGTTCATTAATATCTCGCGCAAGAGCTAGAAGAGACTTGGCGTTGGCAAAAGAGGCTGAATCTCGAGGTGACGTTGGCGAAGCTATTCGTTTGGTATGGCAAGCCAGTAAGTACAATAGCATTCCAAATCTATCAGAATACTTGAATAGGCTGGAAAAGAAACTCCCAGTCAAAGGTTCAACTTCACAAATAAATGAAGATACTGAGAGTGTTACTAATCAAGCTGATGAATCGACTGACAGTCAAATTACAGTTGATGAAAGCAATGATAATTTCTCGCAAACAGATGCGATGAATATAGATTCATCAGATAAGGCAATTAGTTCCAGCGGCTTTCCTGATTTGATTTCCGGGGGATCTTCTGTGGATAATAATTACTTGATCGATTTGGAGGAACAGTTGAGAAATAGAAACAAGACACCTATTGAGTCCATTGTCAGAATGGCTCGAAATCTTGGCATCGAGCCAGTCAAGCATGAAAAGGGAATCGTCCGGAGTAAGACAATTGATAGAATTATCGAAGCTCTAAGGAAATCTTCTGGGCCTTTCCATGCCCTCTGACAGATTCATAAAGCGGTTCAAGAAGGAAAACAGCACGGCGGAACTGCTGGAGCACCAAGGCGATTTCCTGATCTATGGATCCGGAAAGGCGTCGAAGTCATGGATTGACATCGTCGAACGCCGGGGGATGCCGAAGCTGGGGTCGGAGGTAATCGTGCTGACCGGAGAGGCTAACCGGAACTTGAACTCACTTGGATGCTGCATCTACGGCGCCGAAGGCCGTCAAAGGGTTGAAGTCCTGTTCCTCGACAATCCCGACCGAGAAGCCATGAAGGACGTTGATCTCGGGATTCTGAGGTTCCACCTGCCTAGGCTCTTCACGAGAGAATTCGTGAGAAAGGCCTGGACAGCATATCTCGCCAAGGTCTATCTCCACGAGCTCGGCCATGCGCGCTACTTCCACAAGAACGGCAGCAAGAGATCGGAGTCAAGACAGGAACAGGAAGCCGAGAAGTTCGCCTGGAGCTGGATGTCTAAGCTGTTCGACAAGGAGATGGTCCTTGCCGCTTACTCCATGTTCTGGATGCTGGCGTGCGTGGATGATTCCAAATCTTGATTCAAGGAGGGTTCTATGAATTCAAGCAGGAAGAACAGTCAGCTGATAAAAAGCATCGGGTATATGTGGCACAGGAAGTACGTAGACTGGAACGCGTCCGGAAAAGCTCTGATTGGATATCCAGAACATGATTCAAACGGCGAACCAGAAGATTTCACTTACCAGGCTGGTATATACGTTCTCTATAATCCGCAGGTCGAGCCGATTTATATCGGACAGGCCGGCAGCGGGGAAAATACTGGTCTTTTTCATAGACTCAAGACACATGTTAATGATGATTACCTCTTCTGCTTGTGGGAAAGGTTCACATGGTTCGGATTCTATAGTACGAGTGACCTGAAAAAAGATGATGTCGATAAATGGAAATTCGAGTTTACTACCGATGTAAATGATTTGATGAATGCTGTCGAGGCGATGCTAATCCTTTCAACACGCCCCAGGGATAATTACTCCAGGGGCAATCTCGATGGAGTTGAATGGTATTACCAGAAGGAAGAATTCGAGGAGAAGCAAGCATAGTTCAGGAGGATCCATTGAAATGCGCCAAATCAGCGAAGCTCCTTGCCCTGGCGCGGAAGATAGCGGCCGAAAGTCCCGAGTTCCAGAAAGTGCGAGGGCCCGGAGCCGGGAATAAAGCCACATCTCGATTTATGCAAATCCTTAGAGAAGATGCCCTGAAGGCATTTGGAACAAACTACAGCGAGGCAAAGATATGCGGCGATACGTCGATGGCAGCCGACTTCTACTTCGATGATGAACAAACCATTGTCGAGGTTGCCTTGGGACTTCCGAATCCCTTGAGCGAGTTCGAGAAAGACATCCTTAAGGCGATTGTGGCGCGTGAATATAATCACAAGGTCGTGAGTCGGTTGTTCTTCATATCTCGATCTGGGGCGATAAAGAAGTGCTTTCAGCCTGGGCGAGCCGCTCTGATAAAGTGGGCCCATGACAAGCATGGCCTTATTATTGAAATCCATGAACTGGGAGGCGAGCCACGCCGACGGCATAGACGTTCTCGTAAACGCATCGGATAGCTTAGTGGCGGCTAATCATCATCGGGCTCCTCAGTCTCCTCGTTCCTCAGAATCACTCTTCGCTTCTTGCTAGCTTCTCGTTTTCGTTTCATTCTGGTCCTTCCAGGGGCTTGTTGAGCATGTTGTCACCCCTACATCGAGTCAGCTGGGTTTCGTGTGAGCGTCTTTCTTGGCTCATTCTATATCCTTGATTACCAAACGACCATCAATAGAGGCGGCCCGGCATCATCCTCTTGACGTATTTCATTGCGATATGTGAACCTTCATTGCCCGAAGCCAGCAGGCATTGTGTGTCTGATTCGTCAACGAAGGTAATCTCGAAGGCTCATTATCATAGGCGGAGCGCAGCACCGACTGAATAATGCTGTTATTAGACAGCCTTGAACTTCGCACCTCTGAGTATCTTCATATATGACTTCTCTGATGCTCGATTCTCCCAAGCGCCTTTGATGAATTCTCTAAGACTTGGCATGTCCTTTTCTATCGTCGTTTGCCATAGATTGGAGCTGTACTCGAAGACACGCAACATGTTGTCGACATCGAACAGCGGGCCAGTGCCCAGAGCCTTGATGAGTACGACGGGCTTGTCCTCTGCCATGCGTATGCCGAGTTCAAACATAACGTTAGGATTGTGCTCGGTGAGGTCGGCAATTACGAGATCTTCTTCAATTAGATCATTGATGATTGTCGATTGAATCAGATCGCTGCCTTGTCGATTCGCGGTCTTCACTGTGAACTGAGAGGCCATTACGGCAGGCGCGAGGCGAAGCAGAGTCGGAAGACCCGTCGGGGCGACTCTGCGTAGCCCTCGCCGCAAGCTCCCGAACGCGTATGACGAGGTTCCGGATTCCGAAGAAGCCCTCGCCGCGCCCGCGTCCGGGAATATCGAGCCGTGCCTTGTGCTGTGCGGCAGTTTCAACTGGAGGTGCCTTTAATGGTGTGCACTGGAGGCAGACTTCCGCCGTCGAACCTGATATACTTTAGTGAGGCAGCAAGGGAGGATCCCGCAATGGACCATGAGTTCAACGTCGTAATCGAGAAGGACCCGGACGGTTATTTCGTCGCATCCGTCCCTGCACTCAAGGGCTGCCACACGCAGGCCAGGTCCCTTGACGTGCTGATGAAGCGCATTCGCGAGGCCATAGAGCTCTGCATGGAAGTCGAGAAGCCCACGGCCAATGTGTTTGTCGGCGTCCAGCGAATCGTGATCACCGCATGAGCCGCCCTGCCGCGTTTACGGTTCACAAGAAGGATGAATCCGGCTCGTCCGGGTCATGCCAACAAGTGCGGAATAGTGTTTACCGGACCATGGCGTTTGACACCTGCAACGCTGATGAAAAGCCGACCATGCCTCCGCCGCACAGTTTTTTATTGCCACTATTGACTTTTTTAGACTTAGTTCATAATATTAGGTTGACTTAACTTCAGGAGGAGCCATGGAGCCCGAGCTGAGCGCCCAGATGGAGGACTACCTGGAAGCCATCGAGAACCTCTGCCGCGACGACGGGGTGGCGCGGGTCCGCGACATCGCGCGCCGCATCGAAGTCTCGACGGCCAGCGTGGTCGGGGCCATCCGCACCCTGAAGGAGAAGGGCCTCGCCGACCAGGAGCCGTACGGCTACGTCCGGCTGACAGAGGCCGGCGGCAGGGCCGCGGCGTCGGTCGTCCACAGGCACGAGGTACTCCAGGGCTTCCTGGAGGACGTGCTCGGCCTCGATCCGGAGGCCGCTTCCGAGGACGCCTGCCGAATCGAGCACGCGGTGAGCCCGGAGACCCTGGGGCGCCTGGGCGCGATGGCGGAGTTCCTCCTGGGCGACGCCCACGGGGACCTGGACTGGCCGGGCGAGTTCCGCAAATTCTTCGTGAGCAGGAAGAGAAGGAAGAAGGCATGACCGTAGCGTTGAACGAGATGAAGAAGGGGCAGTCGGGGACAGTGGCGGAAATCCACGGCGGGCGGGGCATGCGCCAGCGCCTGTCGGCCCTTGGCGTCAGGCCCGGCGACACGATCAGGGTGATGAGGTCGGCGCCGTTCATGGGCCCCGTGCTGGTCGAAATCGGCGGGACCGAGCTTGCCATCGGGCGCGACATAGCGCAGCGAATCCGCCTGGAGCCCTCGGAGACCGCATGAAAATCGCGCTCGTGGGCCAGCCCAACAGCGGCAAAAGCACAATCTTCAACGCCGTCGCCGGCTACAAGGCCGAGGTCGCGAACTACGCAGGCAAGACGGTCGTGACGCTCCGCAGCCGCGTCGTGATGGACGGTGTCCCGTTCGAGGTGCTCGACCTCCCCGGCATATACTCGCTCGTGAACCCCATGGCCGAGGAGGCCGCGGCCCGCGAGCAGCTCCTTCACGCCCGTCCGGACGCAATCGTGCACGTGGTGGACGCGGTGGTCCTGTGCAGGAGCCTCGAGCTCACGCTGGAGCTCATGGAGCTCAGCGTGCCAATCGTGGTAGCCCTGAACATGATGGACGAGGCCGGGCGAAAGGGGATAGAAATCGACGCCAAAGGCCTGTCCGAGGCGCTCGGCGTTCCGGTCGTCCCCACGGTGGCGAGCCGCGGGCGCGGGATAGACGATCTCTTCCGGGCGGCGAGAGACGCGGCCTCCTCGGGGAAAGCGGCCAGGCCGCCTGCGCGCAGCCCCCGCGTGGAAGCGGCGGTGGAGGCGATTATCGCGTCGGGAGCGGCGAAGGCATGCGCCTCTACCGGCCTTACTCCCCGGTCTCTCGCGCTGCACCTGCTCGAAGGCGACGAGATGGCGGAGGATGCCGCCGGGAGGGGCGACCCGGCCCTGCTGGAGAAGGTCATGTCCCTTCGGGAAGCCCTCTCCTCGTGCGGCGGGAAGCCTGCGGACGTCGTGCTATCCGCCGACCGCCACGGCCTTTCTGTCGGGCTTTTCGAGCGCGTCGCGAAAGTACGGAAAGCCGGCCGGCGGACGGTCCAGGATCGGCTGGACGACTTCACCACTCATCCGGTCTGGGGCTACGCGATCCTCGCGGGCGTGCTCTTCGGCCTGTTCGAGCTCGTGTTCGGCCTGGGCAAGTACGCCGAGGAGCCGCTGCTCGCGCTCTTCAAGGCGGTCGAATCCGGCCTCGAGGGGAGCCTTGGATCCGGATCGCTCCCGGCCGCGCTCCTCTCCGGCCTTCTGCAGGGTTTCTCCGGCGGCGTGGCCATCGTGCTCCCCTACCTGGTGCCATTCCTGCTGGGTCTTTCGATACTCGAGGACGTGGGGTACGTGCCGCGGGCTGCCTTCCTCATGGACACGTTCATGCACCGCATAGGCCTGCACGGGAAGGCCGTCATCCCCTTAGTCCTCGGCTACGGCTGCACAGTGCCGGCGATCATGAGCACAAGGATTCTCGAGAGCCCCAGGGACCGGGTCGTGGCCGCGACGCTGGTGAATTTCATCCCCTGCGCGGCCCGCAGCACCGTGATATTCGCCCTGGTGGGATTCGCGCTAGGACCCCTGCCGGCCCTCGGGATGTACGTCATGAACCTGTTCGTAGTCGCCGCCGCGGGGCGCCTCCTCCTCCTGCTCCGGCCCGAGGCGTCGCCTGGCATGGTGCTCGAGCTTCCGGGCTACAAGGTTCCGACGCCCTCGGCAGTGGCGAAGAAGCTCTGGTTCCGGCTCCGCGAGTTCATCGTTGTGGCATGGCCCATCCTGATTGCCGGCAGCGCGGCCTTGAGCCTGCTCAAGTTCTTCGAGCTCACGGAGACGGTCGACGGGGTTCTCTCGCCGTTCACGGAGGGCGTGCTCGGATTGCCCGAGGCGACCGGCGTGCCGCTCGTCTTCGGCGTGCTGAGGAAGGAGCTTACCGTGGTGATGCTCGTCCAGGCTCTGGGCACGAGCGACTTCCCCTCGGTCATGAGCGCGGCCCAGCTCTCGGTTTTCACGGTCTTCACCATGTTCTACATCCCCTGCCTCGCCACGCTCGCCATGATGCGGGCGGTCGCAGGGACTCGCGCCATGCTCTTCTCGCTCGTCCTGGCCACGGCCGCGGCAACCGCCGCAGCCCTGGCCTTCCGCCTCGGGTTCGCCCTGTTCGCGTGATGCCTCGAACCGACCATACTTACGGCAACCAGATTGCAGTGCTATAATCGCTCCGTCATGAAAGCATATTCGCCAATGCAGACAGCGTTCCCGCCGCAGCCGCAGCTCGTCGGATCAATCGAAACATGACGGACATGGCAATGGAATCCGAATTTCTGCTGGTCCTCCTCGGCCTGCAGGCGAACTCCTTCACAAAGGAGCAGGTCCTGGAATGCGGCGCAATCCTTGCCCGGGACCGGTCAAGACGGCTCGCCGACATCCTGGAAGAGAAGGGATACCTCAAAAAGGGCATCCGCGCGGCCCTGGAGGCCCTGGTCGCCGAACAGGTCGAGAAAGCAGGCGGAAATCCCGGGAAGTGCTTTTCCACCCTGCATGTGGAAGACGACCTCCGCGGATTGATTGAGGAGTTTCTCCCGCCAAGGCCTGACGACGGGACGCTCCTGCGCTGGAAGGGCTGCGAAGCCGGGAAGGATGTGCGGACCGAAGCCGGACTGAAGGCCGCATTCGAGTCAGGAGCCGGGACTTTAGTCGAAACCCCTGCGATGCAACCGCATGGCTCCTCGAAGCTGGCAGGACTAAGCCGCACGGGCACGGAGAAGTATGAATTCGGTCCGGAACTGGGCAGGGGCGGCCTTGGGCGCGTCATCGAGGCAATGGACACGGACCTGGGCCGCGAAGTGGCCGTGAAGATGATGCTTCCAGGACTCAAGAGCCCTGCCGCGGTGGAACGGTTCCTCCTTGAATGCAGGGCGGCAGGGAAGCTGTCGCACCCGAACATCGTGCCGATTCATGAAATCGGTGTTCTGGCCCTGCCGGGGCCTGGGGCAGATGGCGTGGAGCGGAGTCTGCCGTATTTCACGATGACCAGGATAGTCGGTCGCGATTTGGGGAAGATACTGCGTGCGTTGGAGCACGGTTTCTTTGAACCTGATTCTCCTGATGCCGCTCCGCGGCAGACTGATTTACCTGATATAAAAGATCCTTGCAAGCAGTATACCCGCCACCGGCTGCTGCGAATCTTCCAGGACGTGTGCAACGCGATAGCCTACGCGCATGATCACGGCGTCATCCACCGCGACCTGAAGCCCGCCAATATCATGGTCGGGAACTACGGCGAGGTATACGTGGTCGACTGGGGCCTTGCGAAGATAGGAAGAGTGCCTGATTCTCCTGATGCCGCTTCGCGGAAAACTGATTCTCCTGATAATGCAGCACCTACGGCGGGAGGAGAATACTTCGGCATTAAACACTGCCCGCTGGTTGAAGAGATGGAAGGAGTATTGGGTTCCAATCAGGAGAATCAGTCTGCGCCCCGCCTTCGTCAGGGTGACTCGGAGGGACTTCGGCGGGCTTCGCTCCGCGCGCATCAGGAGAATCAGGACACGCCAGCGCTCACCCTCGAAGGCACTGTCATGGGCACGCCCGCCTACATGCCTCCGGAGCAGGCGGAGGGGAAGATATCCGAAATAGACGCTCGCTCGGACATCTACTCCCTAGGCGCGATATTGTACGAGATGCTCACGCTTCGGCCTCCTTTCGAAGGCCGGAGCATGCAAGAGGTGCTTGCAAAGGTGCTCGAAGGGACGGTGACGCCCCCGTCGTCGAGAATCTCTGAAACCCGTGTCTCGGCCGGAATTTGTTTCGACCGCGCCTTGCCGGGCTTTGAGGAAGTTCCGCCCGAACTGGACGACGTGGTTCTCAAGGCTCTGGCCAGGGACAAGCAGGACCGGTACTCCTCGGCCAGGGAGCTGCATGATGAAATCCAGCGCTTCCTCGAGGGCGAGAAGCAGCGCGAATACAACCGCCGCATGGTTCTGAACATGGTATCCGAGGGAAGGAACCTCGTCGATTGCATGGAAAAAGCCCGTGAGGAAGCTGATGCGCTGGAGAAGGAAGTCGAGGACAAGAAGGCCGAAACGAAGCCCTACTGGCCCGTGGAGAAGAAGAAGGATCTCTGGGGGATGGAGGAGCGCGTCAGGAACCTGCGCGACAAGGTCGCAAGAGATTTCGCCGCAGCGAGCCACGCGTTCCATGCGGCGCTCGAGTTCGAGCGGGACAACCGGGAGGCGCGGTCCGCGATGGCGGATTTGTACTGGGCCCGGTATCTGCGCGGGGAGGCCGCAGGCGACCGGGCGGAGACGATTCAGAGCGAAGCCGTGGTCAGGGAATACAACGACGGCCAGTACGACGCGCGTCTGGAAGGCGACGGGACGCTGGAAATCTCGACGCGGGCCTTCCCCTGCCGTTGCCTGCTGGACGGGCGCATCGTGGAGCCGGGGGAATTCGGCAGTAGTCTCGAGTGTGGAGTGTCGAGTGTAGAGAGGCAGGAGGTGGCTCCTTCTAAACACTCCACACTGGACACTTTACACGGCGGAGTAATGGGCTACCACCCGATGTCAGGCAGGGTGCTTGCGGGCTTCAAGGGCGCTGAGGGCCTTCCGGACCTCGAGCCCGATGAACCGGTCTTCCTCAGGATGCACCGATCGGATTGCCGGGCTGAACCGATCGAAGGCGCGGACGTCTGGCTGTTCAGGTACGAGGATAGGGACAAGATTCTAGTGCCGACACTTCCTTCATTGCCTGATTCTCCTGATGCCGCTCCGCGGCAGACTGATTTACCTGATTATGCAAGACCCCGACTCATCCGCCCATCCACCCCTCCACCCGTCTCCCCTTCCTCCCGTGTCCCCTTCAGCCCTTCCACCCTTCCACGCTCAGTTCTCGACCGCCTCTACGATGCAGGGTCTCCTTTCCGCCCGAAGGAGGGGCTGTACCTTGGGAAGACGCCAATCGCGCCGTTCAAGCTGCCCATGGGATCGTACCTGCTTATAATTGCATATCGCAGGAAAGGGAGTGTCGAGGATCGAGGGTCGAGGGTAGAGAAGGGGGAAAGGGTGAAGGGTGAAGCGTGGAAGGGT
>DYIT01000107.1:7451-14669 GCA_020723505.1 Candidatus Kuenenia stuttgartensis | reverse complement strand
GACGCTCATGAGCTTCGCAGCCCCTCACGGCTGGCTCGGCCTCGACGGCGGCCAGTGGGCAGGCAGGTCCGACGTCAGGTTCGCTGCCGGATCGGGACTCGCGTTCGACGGCCGCGACGACGTCGCCGACATGGGAAACGGCTCCGGATTCGCGGTGACCTCCGCCTTCACGGTCGAAGCATGGATTAAGGCCGACTGCTCCTGGGCGAACGGACGGGAACAGGTCATTGCCGCGAAATGGAAGCTTGACGACGGTTTCTGGAATCCCTCGAGGTGGGCGTATTACGACGCGGGAGCGAATCCGCCCGGCGCCGTCGGCGGTTATGCCGGCGGGGCTTTCGACGGCAGGTACGTCTACTTCGCCCCGTTCAGGAACCCCGGCTACCACGGCGAGGTCCTGAGATACGACACGCGGGCGGATCTCCAGTCCGCCTCGTCCTATTTGGTGTATGATCCTGGAACCCAGGGCCTCGGGACCGACCTCAAGGGCTACAGGGGAGCGGTGTTCGACGGAAGGTACGTGTACTTCGTGCCGGACAGGAACCCGACGGCGCCGCACGGCAACTTCCTCAGGTATGACACCCAGGCCCAGTTCGACGCGCTCGCTTCCTGGTCGGTGTTCGACCCGGGCCTTGCGCTCGGCTCGACCTGGCAGTCCGGGGCGAACATGATAGCCTCCCGCCGCGCGTCCGGATGCGCGGAGGCTGGCGGCAGGATTTACGTCATCGGCGGAAACGACGGCACCGGGAACGTGAGCGAGGTGTACGAGTTCAATCCTTCTTCGAATTCGTGGCTGCAATTCCCCTCGGACATGCCGACCGCCAGGCAGCTGTTCGGCTGCGCGGTACTGAACGGGAAAATCTACGCCGTGGGCGGGGACAACGGCGGGGCAATCGCCACTGTCGAGGAATTCACGCCCGGAGCATCCACACCTTGGGCGTCCGTGACCGCCATGCCCGGCGCACGGCGGTACCTGACCTGCGCGGCGGTGAACGGGAAGATATACGTCTTCGGAGGCCACAACGGGGCCGCGTACACGCCCGTCGTGTACGAATTCGACCCCACAGTGGGGGCAGGCGGAACGTGGACCTCGAAGAGCACCATGCCCACGTCCCGGCAGAGCATGAGCTGCGCGGTGGTCGGCGGCAAAGTCTACGTCATCGGCGGATTCAACGGCGCCTATCTCGCAACCGTCGAGATGTACGATCCGGCTACGGACCTGTGGTCCACGAAATCGCCCATGCCCACGGCCAGGGAGCATTTCGCCTGCGCGGCGGTAAACGGCAGGATTTACGCCATAGGCGGGTACAACGGCACGTACAGGGCGGAGGTCGAGGAGTACGACCCCGTCCTCGACGCATGGTCGACCGAGACCGCAATGCCCGGCGGAGCCAGGTCCCAAGTCTGCGGGACCGCATACAACGGCCGCATGTATGTGTTCGGAGGCCGCGACGGGGTGCAGACATCCCTTACTAGGACCGAGATCTACGACCCGGCGGCCGACGGCCTTGGAGCCAATCCGAAGGGCTACGGCGGCTGCGCGTTCGACGGCAGGTACGTCTATTTCGCCCCGTTCTACAACGGCGTCGAATATCACGGCGAGATGCTGCGCTACGATACGCTCGGCACGTTCAATTCCAAGTCGTCCTGGACTTCATTCCGCGCCGACAGATATTCGGCCTTCCGAGAAGGCGGCGGATACCATGGAGCGGTGTTCGACGGCAGGTACATGTATTATATACCCTTCAGCAACGGAGCCGCGTCATTCCACGGGGAAATCGCCAGGTATGACACGAACGGCGATTTCGGCGACCCGTCCTCCTGGAAGGCGTTCGACCCGGGCTACGGCACCAACGGCGCCGACGGTTTCGATTTGCAGCTTGGAATGGACCTCGACGGCTACTTCGGGGCCGCGTTCGACGGCAAGTACATCTATTTCGCGCCGTTCGACAACGGGACCGCGCGGCACGGCGCGGTCCTCAGGTTCGACACGGACCGCGAATTCCAGAACCTCTCCTCCTGGACGGTGTTCGACCCCGGCTTCGGGACGAACGGTTCGAACGGGCTTGACGCGCTGTACGGGATAGACCTCGACGGGTTCACGGGCGCTTCGTTCGACGGCAGGTACGTAATCTTCACCGCATACTTCAACGGATCGGACAGCTGCGGAGCCTTCCTCAGGTATGACACTCTCGGATCGTTCAACTCAATCGACTCCTGGACCTGCGTCGATCCGGGGTCGGCATGGTTCGACGGTCCGGGTCCGCCCGTTACCGACCTGGACGGTTTCCACGGGGCGGTGTCGGACGGCCGAAGAACCTATTTCGCCCCGTACTATGCAGGGGCGGGGAAGGCGTACAACGCGCAGGTCCTGCGCTACGACTCCTCCGGCGACGATTCCTCCTTCAGGCTCTCCTGGTCGGCATACCCGTCCTCGGGCGGGCTTTCCGGAGGCTGCCCGGGGCTCGCGGGAATCGTCAACACGGCGTCCGGGACCTTCACCGCGTCGGCGAAAGCAGCCTTGTCCGCCGGTGAGTGGCACCATGCGGCCCTGACCTACGACGGCGCGGCAATCAGCCTGTATGCGGACGGAGCCGTTGCGGCCACGGCGGCCGCGTCGGGCAATGTTGCGGCCTCTTCTGCCCCGTTCACGCTCGGGGCAATCGCGGGCGGCATGATGAATTTCGCCGGGAGCATGGACGAGGCGAGGTTCTGGAGCAGGGCGCTGTCCGCTGGCGAGATCAGGGCGCAGTTCGAGAGGCGCGCCTATGCGCCGACCGAACCTTCCGCGGCAGCCGGCGCCGAGGAGACCAGGCCCTAGTTTGCATTCGGACGGCCGGGGACTTCCGGCCGGATTTTCAGGAACAGGCGACATGACTCAATCGAAAAGAGCGCTGACCTTGGTAATGCTGGCCCTGGTCGCGGCCCTGGCTTCGGGCTGCCCGGACACAATCACCGTCGAGTGGCCGAAGGACGCGGTCGTGACCGGGGTGAGTCCGGATTCCGGCCCGTCCGCCGGCGGCACGCACGTGCACGTGTACGGCTTCGGCTTCAAGGACGGGATTGCCGTGGATTTCGACGGCATACCCGCGTCGCAGATTACGCGCCTGACGTCCTCGGAGCTGACCTGCGTCACGCCTGCCGGAGCGACCGGGCCCGCGCACGTGAGCGCAAGGAATCCGGGAGGGCAAATCGGGACCCTGGCGAACGCCTTCACGTACACCGACTGGTTCGGCCAGGACTGGCCTTGCAGGCGCGAGATATCGGTTTCCGGATCCGCGGCGGGCGACCAGACGGACTACCAGGTGAAGGTCGTGCTCGCCTACGATTCCGACATGAAACCCGATTTCAGCGACTTGAGGTTCGTGCAGGAAATCGGATACGTCGGCACGCAGGTTCCCTTCTGGTTCGAGTCCGTTTCCCCCTCGTCCCAGGCGGTGATTTGGCTCAAGATTCCATCCATCCCGTCCTCGGGGACATCGGTATACGTCTATTACGGCAATCCGGACGCAATCTCCGCATCCGACTTCGACGCGACCTTCGTCAAGGATTTCGGCGAGAACGGGCTCATTGACCTGTGGCACATGGACGAGGGGACCGGGCTTACGGCCGGCGATTCGACTGCAATCGGCAATCCGATGACCCTGTCCGGCTTCACCTCTCCCCACGGCTGGACCCTGGCGGACGGCGGGGGATGGGGGACACGCGGCACGGTCGGATTCTCCACGGGATCGGCCCTGTTCCTCGACGGCGCGGACGACCGCCTCTCGTCCCTGAACACCGTCACGCCCGGATCGGGATTGACGGTTGAAGCCTGGATCCGGGGGACGCGGAGCGGAATGGCTCCTATCGACCAGACGATTATTTCGCAGTGGAACCTGGACGGGACGAGGTTCTCCACCGCCGGCAACTGGTCGGCGTTCGACCCGGGCTACGGCACCAACGGGACCGACGGCCTGGACGCGCTGCTCGGCCTGGACCTCGACGGGTTCTGGGGTGGATCGTTCGACGGCAAATATGCGTATTTCAGCCAGTATTATAACGGATCCGAGTACGCGGGGGGGGTCCTCCGATTCGACACGTCCTTGGCGTTCGACCAGGTGGGATCCTGGTCCGCCTACGATCCCGGCGCAAACGGAATCGGCATCGACCCGGACGGCTTTTCCGGGTCGACTTTCGACGGGCGGTACGTCTATTTCACGCCGACCTACAACGGATCGGACTACCACGGCGAAGTATTGAGGTTCGATACACAGGGCACTTTCAACGCAGCAGCTTCATGGTCCGCCTTCGACCCGGGAATTCCAACACCTGTGTGGGCGACGCTCGCATCAATGCCGACGGCAAGGTCCTACTGCAGGGCCGCCGAGACCGGGGGGAAAATCTATGTAATCGGCGGGCTGGGGACGCCTGACCTGAACCTGTGCGAGGCTTACGACATCGTGGCCGGCACATGGAACTCCACGCCGCTTGCATCCATGGCCTCGGGCAGGAGGTCGCCCGCAGCCGCCTCGGTGGGCGGGAAGGTGTATGCCATCGGCGGATATCTCTCCGCCGTGCCGCTCAACTCGGTCGAGGAATACGACCCCGTGGGCGACGCCTGGGTCCCGCGTCTCCCCATGCCCACCGCCCGCTGGGGCCACGTCTGCGCGGTGCACAAGGGCAAAATATACTGCTTCGGCGGGGCGACCAACGGGGCCGGGAACATCTACACCGGAGCAGTCGAAGCCTACAACCCGGCTACCAACACCTGGAGCGGCCCGCTTGCCGCAATGCCGACCGCACGGTACATGGGCGGCGCCGCGGAATGCGGAGGGAAGATATACGTAATCGGCGGGCAGGGTCCGCCAGGCACGTACACGGGAGCCGTGGAAATCTATAATCCCGAGACGAACACGTGGAGCACCGGCTCTCCGATGCCCGGCCCAAGACACGGCCTTATCTGCGAGGCGGCGCGCGGCAAGATATATGCCATGGGCGGGTGGAACGGGTCGTCATACCTGAGCCGCGTGGACATATACAATCCGGAAACCGACTCATGGTCGCAGGGCGAGCCGCTTTCGGGAACGCGCGAGCACCTGGCCTCGGCGTCCGTCAACGGCAGGGTCTACGTAATCGGCGGGCAGATCGCGGGCCCGACCTTGTTCCCGACCGCCGAAGCGTACGACTCCGCGGCGGAAAGCCCGCTAGGCGACGTCGACGGCTATCACGGCTGCGGGTTCGACGGCAGGTACGTGTATTTCGTGCCGATGAACCACGGGACCGACTATTCGGGAAAAGTTCTCAGGTACGACTCCAAGGGAGTTTTCAACGCCGCATCTTCGTGGGAGGCGTTCGATGCCCTTGGAGCGGGAGTTTCGCGTGGCAAGGGATACAACGGCATGGTGTTCGACGGGACCTACATGTACTTCTGCCCCTATCCCGCCATCATGGGGGAATTCCTCAGATACGACACCAGGGCGGAATTCGGCTCTCCGGATTCCTGGAAGGCGTATGATCCGGGCGAGAACGGGGTAGGATTGGATGCGGAAGGATACACGGGCGGCGTTTTCGACGGCAGATACGCGTATTTCACGCCGTGGCACAACGGTACCGCGTACCATGCAGAGGTCCTGCGCTTCGACACTTGGGGGGATTTCGCCCAGGCGTCTTCCTGGGCAGCGTTCACCCCGGCCGGCGCTTCGGGCGGATACTGGGGCGCTGTTTTCGACGGCACACACGTCCTGTTCGTGGCCAGGAACAACGGCGTCGACCACGGCAACTTCCTGCGCTACGACACCAGGGGCGATTTCAAGAACAACGCATACTGGACGAACTTCGACCCCGGATCGAACGGAGTGGGAGTCGACCCCGACGGATTGCTCGGGGCAGTGTTCGATGGCCGCAACATTTATTTCCCGATGTATAACAACGGGACGACGCATACCGGCGAAATGTTGAAATTCGACACCACCGGATCGGACTCGACCTTCAAGTTGCAATATTCCGCGGCCAACCAGTCCGGCGGTTTCGCCGGAGCGCCCTTCGGAATCGTCGGGATGATAAACACGAGCGCAGGGGCGTTCCAGGCGGCGACGAACAGCGCTCTTCCGGCGGGCATGTGGACGCACGTTGCCATGACGTACGACGGTTCCTCGCTCACGTTGTACGTCGGAGGCGCCCAGGCGGCTTCGAAGACCGCTACCGGCACCCTGAATACATCAACGGCTCCGGTGCAGATTGGGGGATTCTACGGCGGCAAGGCTGCCTTTTCAGGATGGGTGGACGAGGCCAGAGTCCTTGACCGCGCCCTACCTCAAGGGGAGGTGCTCGCACATGCCCAGAGGCGCAAGTACGCGTCTCCCGAGCCGCAGGCCGGCGCGGTTAGCGAGGAGGAGAGAAAGTAATAATCAATAATCAATAATCAATAATCAAAAGCCAATAACCAATAGTCGATGTGGCTTATAGCCAAGGGGAAGCAATGAAGAAACCAGCGATGATGCTTCTGGCCGCCGCGGTGGCGGCCGCCCTTTCCGCCTCGTGTTCCAAGGAAGAGGAAGCACCGCCGCTTCCGCAGACCGCCGTATCTTCGGTGACGCCATCCCAGGGCGCGGTGGGCGGAGGAACGCAGGTGACGATTACCGGATCCAACTTCGAGGCCGGATCAATCGTCCGCTTCGGCTCCGCGTACGCATCGGCCGTGGTCGTGGCCAACGAGGGGCAGATTACATGCGTCACGCCCGCCGGGCAGGCGACCGGGCAGGTGGAAGTGGCCGTGTCCGGCCCGAACCGCAGGGAGGGGGCCCTCGCTGCCGGATTCGCCTATATCCAGTGGTGGAACATCGACTGGAACCACCGCAAAGCCGTCACTGTCTCGGGATCGACTGCCGGAGAACTGGTCGACTACCAGGTCCGCGTGGACATAGCCTACGATTCCGACATGCAGGCCGACTTCGACGACGTCCGCTTCACCTCGGTGGAGGGCGGCGTCGAGACGGAAATCCCCTTCTGGATGGAGAGTTCCACGGCATCGACCCAGGCCAGGTTCTGGGTGAAGGCGCCGCGCATCCCGGCCTCGCCAGGATCAGTTGATATCAGGTACTACTACGGCAACGCGTCCGCAGCCTCCGCGTCGGACTTCGACTCGACCTTCACGCGGGATTTCGGCGAATCCGGGATTATCGGCCTGTGGCATCTCGACGACGCGGGCGGGGCGGGCGCCTTCGATTCCTCGGGCTT
>DYIT01000107.1:4879-7441 GCA_020723505.1 Candidatus Kuenenia stuttgartensis | reverse complement strand
GACAACCACGGCCTCCTGGGCGGATTCGCCCTGCCGTACGGATGGACCGGATTCGACGGCGGCGGCTGGGGCGACCGCAGCGACATCCGGTTCCGGACCGGGGACTCCTTGTGGCTCGACGGAGTGGACGACGCGGTGGACTGCGGGGGCGGGAGCAGCCTGGCGGTCGCAAGCCTTATGACTGTCGAGGCATGGGTACGCGGCGACGGTTCCACATACGGCGGATCGGACAGGACAATCGCGGCGCGCTGGAACCTCCAGAATTCCGGCTTCTTCCAGGCTTCGAACTGGAAGTCCTTCAGGGCAGGCCTCGCCCCCGTTAATGCGCCGGGCGGATACCATGGCGCAGGCTTCGACGGCAGGTACGTCTACTTCGTGCCTATGGACAACGGCGGATATCACGGAGACTTCCTCCGCTACGATACCAGGGGTAGCTTCCAGGTGTCGTCTTCCTGGAGCAGGTTCTATCCCGGGGCCGCATGGCCCTCGTCGCCCCCCTGGACCACGGCTTCGAACGCCATGACTGCTCCTCGCAGGGAACATGCTTCCGCGGTCGTGAACGGCAGGATTTACGTGTTCGGCGGAAGGGATACCGCGGATACGATTCTGAACCTGTGCGAGGAATACAATCCATCGAACGACACGTGGACGGGCAGGACGGCGATGCCCACCCCGCGCACCGAAGCCGCCGCCGCCGCGGTCGGCAACCTGATTTACGTGATAGGCGGCTTTGACGGAACCACGGCGGTCAACACCGTTGAGATCTACGACACGGTCAACAACACCTGGTCAACGGGCACTGCCATGCCCACGGCGAGGGAGACGCTCAGCGCCGCCACGGTGAACGGCCTAATCTACGCAATCGGCGGCGACGACGGCGCGGGCACGTATTACGCCACCGTGGAAGAGCTGAACCCCGCTTCGGGCTGGACCGCCAGGACGAGCTTGGCCACTGCGAGAGGTGAGCACGGTTGCGCAGTGCTGAACGGCCTCATCTACATAGTTTCGGGCTATGCCGGCGGGGCGAACTTCAACTCCGTCGAGGTCTATAATCCGTCCAACGACACGTGGGGGACGACAGCCGTGATTCCAACAGCGCGCAGACACGTGGGCTGCGACGTGCTGGAAGGCCGCATCATCGCCGCAGGAGGATTCGCGGCGGGGGATACAAACGTCGTGGAGGAATACGACCCGGTTTCGAACGCATGGCGAGCGGTATATTCCATGCCGACCGCGAGAAGGGACTTCTCAATCAACGCGACCGGCGGGAAGATCTACGCCGCGGGCGGAACCGCGGCATCTCCGTACGGCGTGGTCGAAATCTACTTTCCCGAGCGCGACTGGACGGGCCACAGCCTGAACGGGTACATGGGCGCCGCCTTCGACGGCAGATACATGTACTTCTTCCCGTACTGGAACGGGTTGGGATCGCATGGATGCATGCTGAGATACGACACGCAGTCGGCTTTCGCGGACGTTAACTCTTGGTCCGCCTTCGACCCGGGCATGTATCTGGACGCCTCCCTGGGCATGGACCTCGACGGTTTCCGCGGAGGCGTGTTCGACGGCAGATACGTATATGCCGTCCCGAATACCAGCGGACCCGCCGCCGTAAACGGAGCCGTGCTCAGGTACGACACCAAAGGAGCATTCAGGGAAACAGCGTCGTGGACCGCGTTCGATGCCGGATCCGCGGGCGTGGGAACCGATCCGGACGGCTACCAGGCCGCGGTGTTCGACGGGAGATACATCTATTTCTCGCCCCACCACAACGGAACGGTCCATACCGGAGAGGTGCTCAGGTACGACACGAAATCCGATTTCAACACAGCTGCGTCGTGGGAGACCTTCGACCTCGCGCCCGGGGGATACCAGCCATGGCCGGCAAGGGCGAGCATGCCTACAGCAAGAGAACGACTAACCAGCACGGTGTACAACAATAAAATTTACTGCTTCGGCGGCATCTTGAATCTGCAGACAAACGAGGAATACACTCCGGCAACTGATTCATGGCTCGGCCGTGCGACGATGCCGACGGGCAGGGGCGACACAGGATGCGCCGTTGTCGGGGACGCAGCCTACGTCGTCGGGGGATTCAACGGAGGGTTCCTCAATACTCTGGAGAGGTACAACTTCGCTTCGAACACCTGGACGACCGGGCTCACTGCCATGCCGGTCCCGCGTGCCGGGCTTCGCTGCTCTGCCCTGAACGGGCTGGTATATGCCATGGGGGGTTACGACGGAGCAATGAACTGGACGAACACGGTCAACATCTACAATCCCGGCAGCAATCTCTGGTCGGGCGGAGTTCCGATGAACGTGACCCGGGGGTTCTTCGCACATACAGTTGTGGACGGGAAGATCTATGTATTCGGAGGCATACAAAACGGCGGAGTCGCGACTGCTGCGTGTGAATATTTCAATCCTGCCACGGGAACCTGGACAAATCTCCCCGCCTTGCCCGGCGGCGGGCGATACGGCTGCAGTTGCGCGGCGCTCGGGCGGAACATCTACGTCATCAGCGGCACCTGGCAGGGCGGCGGACTGGCCAACATAGTCGAG
>DYIT01000107.1:0-4869 GCA_020723505.1 Candidatus Kuenenia stuttgartensis | reverse complement strand
CTACAACACTGCCAACAACACCTGGGAGACCAGCCCTCACGCGGCAAGCAGAACCATGGCAATCGCGGAGACCGTGAACGGCAGGTTCTACGTAATCGGAGGATCGGGCCCGGTCTCGAACAACAACGCGTATCCTGAATTCGACCCCGCCGGATACACGGGCGGCGTGTTCGACGGCAGATACGTCTACTTCGCGCCCTACAACAACCAGGGCGGGGTTTTCGGGCAAGTCCTCCGGTACGACACGCGCAAATCGTTCAAGGATTCCCAGTCCTGGGACACGTTCGATCCCGGCAGCTTCGGGGTAGGAGCCGATCCGGACGGGTATTACGGGGCCATGTCAGACGGCCGCTTCGTCTACTTCGTTCCCTACTATAACGGCCTGACTCAACACGGCGAGGTCCTGCGCTTCGACACCAGGGGGGACTTCAAGGATTCGCGCTCATGGTCCGCAGTAGACGCCAACGCGCTCGGCGTGGGCAATGCCCCGCGCGGATTCGTCGGCGGGGTTTCCGACGGCCGTTACCTGTACTTCACCCCGTACCATAACGGGGCCGGGTATAGCGCCGAAGTGCTCAGGTACGATACCACGGGCCCGGATGCGGCCTTCAGGCTTTCCTGGTCGTCGGCAGGGTTCGACGGATCGTTCGGGGGCGCGCTCGGCGGGATTAAGGCGATCCTGAACACGGAGGACGGCACGTTCTCCGCCTCGTCGAACGCGATTGCGGATGCCGGCGGATGGCACCACGTCGCCATGACCTATGACGGTGCGGCGTTGAGCGTCTACATCGACGGCGCCCTGTCGAAGACGATGGCCGCCACCGGGGATATACTGCCGTGCACTTCGCCTTTGACCATAGGCGGTCTCGACGGCGGGGGCGCCTGCCTGAGCGGATCAATCGACGAAGTGCGGATATACGACCGCGCCCTTCCTTCCGGTGAAATCGCGGCACATGCCCAGCGGCGTCTGTACGCGAATCCGGAACCGGTCGTCGGCGCGGCAGGGACCGAAGAGAACAGGTAGAAAGGGTTTGATTGCCGTCGGCGGGGATTGATGCGGTGTCCGCCGGCCAGTACTCGATTCGGAAAGGAAGCGTAGATGCCGAAAACCAGAATTCTGACGGGTTTCTTGCTGCTTGCGTTCCTCGCCGCCGGATGCGGTTCAGAGGAGTTCCGCTTCCCCCCTCCGCCAAAAGCCGCCACGGTCGCTGCCAGGGCGCTGGTCGGAATCAGTTCCGGAGTCGAAATTAAACTCGATGCCGCGGCCAAATCATGCTCGGTCCCCATGGACTCCGACCGGGTGAAGACCATGATTGCCGATCCGCTCATCGAGACCGGGGTATTCAAGAAAATGGAGATTACGGACCCGGCCAGGGATTCAGGGGGTCCGGAGGCGGATTTCATCCTGACAATCAGCGTCCTCAAGCACGACGTCGCGTACAAGGGCGTCAACTTCTGGTTCTACCCCAACATCGTGGTCTGGTTCTTCACATGGATTGGCGACTGGTGGGTGCCGGACGAGATTTTCTCGGCTTCCCTGGAAATCGAGGTCGCGGTTCAGGATGCAAGGTCCAAGAAGGTCATCTACAGGAAAGCGTTCTCGGCCGAAGCGCTCAGGCACCTGAACGACTTCGAGAGGGGCTGGAACATCCTTTCCATCTTCAACGGGTCCTTCGACGACGGGAACTACCGCGATGCCGCCATGCACCTCGACGCGCCGTTATGGCGGGAAATGCGGCCGAAGGCAATCGAAGCGCTCGCCAAGGAGATACCCGCGGCCGTCGCCGAATCGGGATGGAAGCCTCCCTCGGAGAACCGGGCGCTCGTGGTGGGCGTGGGCGGCGAGGGGTGCATCAAGGACGCCGAACAGGCCATGCGGTTCATTGTCGAGAAGGCCGGGTATAAGAAAGAAAAGGCAACGCTGATTACCGAATCCACCATCGCCGCGAAGGAACCCGCCAACAAGGCCGAATCCCGGGCAAAGGCGTCGGATCTAATACAGAAGAGCCTCGACGAATGGAAGAGCCTGGATTTTCCCGAGCGCGACACTGCCTTCATCTACATCGCGTCGAGGGGCACGACCGGCCCGAACGGCCAGCCGGTGGTTGTCGCCAGCGCAGGCAGGGAAAAGCTGATTCCCGTGGCGGCGCTGGTGGACGCGCTCAGGCCGTTCCGCATGTCCGCGCTGATCGTGGACGCGGGCTTCGACCCCGCAGGAGGCGGCAGATCGGTGGAATCGCCGGGCAAGCCTGATCCTGGAAGCATGACCAAGGTCCTGGCCGATACCCCCTCGACCGTGTTGATTGGAGCGCAGCCCGGGCTCGAGGCGGTCGAGGACACCGGCGGCTTCGGCGTGTTGACGAGGCTCGTGTTCGACGGGCTTGCCGGCAGCGCCGACCTCAACAAGGACAAATCCGTGGACTGGTCCGAACTGGAAGGATACATAACCTCGCAATTCGTCAGTTTCGCCGCGATGCTCGGCAAGGACCTGAAGCCCCTCGTCAAGCCGGCCGCGACACCCTGGATTCCGGGACTCTTTGTGCCAAAGCCGCCGGAGCCGCCGGCAAAGAAGCCCGAGGACAAGCCGTCAGATCCGCCCGGTGCGCCTGGGGTAAAACCGGCGGATTCATCCAAGAAACCGGCCGATAAGCCCGCCGATCCGTCGGGTGCGCCTGGGAAGAAACCGACGGATCAACCCGTGAATCCGCCGGGAAAGAGCGGAGAGAAACCGACGGATTCGCCGGGAAAGGCAGGCGAAAAGCCGGGCGATAAACCATCTGACAAGCCCGCAGGCAAACCCGAGGATAAACCCAAGGACCTGCCTGGAAAGCCGGGAGAGAAACCGGCCGAAAAACCAGCCGAAAAGCCGGCCGACAAACCAGCCGACAAACCGGCTGGCAAACCGGCCGATAAACCAAAATAGACAAGGATTCATCCCATATTCAGCTTTTGAAAGGGAAAGACATGAGGAAATCGATTGCGTTACTGGTCCTGTTTGCGGCCGTATTCGCCCTGGTCGTAGCAGGTTGCGGGTCCAAGGAAGGGGAAAAGAAGGAGGGCGAGACCAAGAAGGAGCCGGAGAAGGCAGTCGAGAAGCCGGACGTCGCCCAGGCCGAGCCCGTATGGGCCCTGTTCATCGCAATCCGCGACGACAAAATCGACGACTTCAAGAAAGTATGGTCCAAGGAGCGCGCCGCGGAGCTCGAGAAGGACGGATGGGAAGGCGCCTACAAGGAATTCGGCGGGGACGTGAAGAAGCTCCTCGGCGCCGACTTCAAGCTCGCGGACTTCAAGTTCACCTACGAGGGCGACGACAAGAAGGGCAGGGTAATCGGCACGTTCAAAGACAAGAAGCTGCCCAAGATGAACGTCTCCTTCGAAGACGGCAAGTGGTGGGTCAACGAACGCTAGTATTTCGCGCCTGAGGCGTTAAAAACTCAGAAGGGGCGGTTTTCGAACCGCCCCTTTCCGTTTCACGTCAATCACGGCAACCGCCGCAAAATGTCATTGGAACGTCTGAGGTAGGAACCGCCAGGAAATACTGGGCAGATAGGCGGCGATTTTCAATGAAAGCTATAAGACCTGAGAAAAGCAAAGCCACGGATTGAGAGGAACTCGGTCAGCGAACTGCGCCATGAACTACTCGAGGGAACGCCCACGCATGAGATCTGGGGTCAGTCCCCGCATTTGAGCAATTTTTTAATCGGGATCGGTTAAATCTGGTTCAGACCCGGCAAGTTTAGGATTGGAGCGAAAGTCCACGAAACCTCAGAATGCCAGGGCCGAACGAAGAATGCTTAAATGCGGGGACTGACCCCAAATTGCCCCGCAAAGGAGGGCATGGACCGCCCTCTCGTCCCCGTATTCCTTGCAGGATTCGATTGCAGTTTTCCTGACGAAATCATTCCTGTCTTTGAGGGCTTCAATAAGGTGCGGATACTCAATCTTGCCGTGTATGCATAGGGCCGTTGCGGCGGCCTGCCGCTCACTGTCGTTGTCTTTCGCAACGAGTTTCAGCGCCTCCTCGAACATCTCGGCTTCCCTCTCGCATGAGGCGGAAAACGCGGCCAGTTGGATCGAGATTATGAAAAGCAGGATTGTATTAATCCACGATTTCCCAAATGACCTCACCATCGGGCACACCTCTGCCTCGCTGGGCACGATTCCATGACTGTGGCATGGGAAAAACATGGAACTTGGCTGCGGCTGGAACTTAGCCCTCCTCCCCATCCCCAGGCTCCACGTCAGTGGAGCCTCCCTCGTCCTCCCGACATCCGCGCGGAAATTCAGTGGAGAACCTCACCTCGCCGGCCAGTCCTTCAGATCCGGCAGGGGCTTCTCGAACTTGAACTGGAGGAAGAATACCCGGTCGAAGCCCTTGGCGTCCTTGGCCTGGAGCGGGACAATCCAGAGATTGCCCTCCTTGCGCTGCGCGGAGTTCCTGTGAATCAGCAAAAGCGGCCCCCATGGATCAGCCTCCTCGATGCTCCTGCTCTCGTTCACGTCGGACGGCGTCTTGTAGAACGCCACCCTTACCGCGCCCGCCGGATATGTGAACGAACCCAGCACCTTGTCCTCCTTGGGGTCCGTCGGCTGCCGCTTCGCGACCATGTCCTTGCCTTGGAACAGGGCCACTGATCTCCATATCGGGAGCGCGCTCACCGCGTCGAAGGTCTTGCCCGTCCTCTCGGAGAGGTCCTTCTGCCATTCGGCGTTGAGAATCGTGACCTCGCACGTGAACGGCGCCGCTCCCTTGGACGGAATCCCGCCGAGGACCTGGTCCGCGGCGCCAATCCATTTCCTGAGCGGCTCGGGCATCTTGAGCCACGCGAGCCTCTGGATGGCCTCGTCAACGCGTGCGATGGAGGT
>DYIT01000106.1 GCA_020723505.1 Candidatus Kuenenia stuttgartensis | reverse complement strand
TTGACCAATCGGCGAAGCAGGGCTCACCCCTCCCTCTCCCCCGAACCGCGGGGGAGAGAGCGCAAGGGCCGGATCATCAATCCATTCACACGAAATACGAGGATTCATGTGCAGAGCCTTCACTAGGGCGCGGAGACACGGAGATGAACCACTGTGAAACGCTTACCCTCTCCCCGCCGCGGGAGAGGGGAAGGGTGAGGGGGATTGCCGTTACCGTCCAAGTTCTCGTGCACGGATTCCCCTCTCTCCCCCGGAAATCGGGGGAGAGAGGGGTGAACATTCATGCATTCCGGATACGAGGTTCAAGATGTATCTCTCAAGCCCCTTCAAATGGGTCCCTTTTCATGCAAGAATATGGCCTCGATGAGAATCGCCATCATCTCCGACATCCACGGCAACCTTCCAGCCCTCGAAGCCGCGGTCGCCGACGCGGAACGCCGTAGCGCTGACAGGATTGTCTGCGCAGGCGACCTGGTCGGATACGGTCCGTTCCCCACCGAGGTCTGCGCGTTCATCGAAGATCGCGGCATCGATACGGTCCTGGGCAACTACGACAGGAAGGTCATCGAGTCCATCGACAGGCCGGGCTTCCTCGAGAAGAAGATGAAATCGGAGAAGCGGAAGGTGCTGGAATGGACCAGGAAGCATACTGTTTTGGAAGCCGCACGGTTCTTAAGGAAGCTGCCGCCGAGGATCAGCATGCGTCTTCCCGGCAGCGCCGGGCTTCTCGTGGTGCATGGAAGCCCCCTTTCCGACGTGGACAACATATACCCAAGCGTCACGGCCCGCGGACTGTCGGGAAAACTCGGCGTCGAGAAGCCGGACGTCCTCGCATGCGGGCATACGCACATTCCTTTCGCCCGCTCGATATCCGGCGTCGCGGTGGTCAACTGCGGGTCCGCGGGTTTTCCGGTCGACGGGGACCCGAGACCCTCCTATGCCCTCCTGGACGCCGCTCCAGGCCGCAAACCGTCGGTCAGGCTCGTGCGCTTCTCGTACGACGTGGCCCGCGTGGTCGAAGCGATAGGGGACAGGGGGCTTCCGGAAAGCCTGTGCCGCGATTTCATAGAGGGAAGCAAGAGGAGGGAGCTGCAGTAGAATGCGCTATGCGCCGCAAGCGGTAACCGGTGAGCGGTTACATTATCGTCATTCCGGCGAAAGCCGGAATCCAGGCAAGCAGTGTCAACCTGAAACCAGGACTTGACACGCAAACAGTAGCCGTAACGCATTGGGAAATGGAATGGATGTATTACTGCTTACAGTCTATTTCCAAAATTCACAGCTTACCGTTTACCGTTTACAGATCCACGGGCGACGCATGCGTCGCCCCTGCGGCCGTTCCCTCTCCCTTCGGTGTCTTCGGCGTCTTCGGTGGTGAATCGGGCAGTCAGGGCTCGCCGATCACGGCGACTGAGCGCCGTGGCTGCAACAATGACCGCGGTTGATCACGCAGGGGAGCGCGAGCGATTCGGCCAGCGCATAGGCGGCCTGGAGGTACGAGGTCGGGCACAGGGGGAAGCACTCCTTGCAGCCTTTGCATTCCCTGGACGCGACCTCCGGGATGAAGCAAATCTCCTTGCGGATTCCCCTGCCGATGAATCCGACGGCGTGCTTCTTCTTCACCTCGGCGCAGTACCTGACGCACAGCCCGCAGTGGATGCAGAAGGAGCCCTCCTTCTCGAACCTGTCCCTGAGCGCGCCGTACTCCGCGGCAAGGCCGCTCACCTGCGGCGAGTCGGGCGCGTGGGCGAGCAGCAGATCGAGGATGGTCTTGCGTATCCTGTCAATCCTGGGGGACCTCGTCCGGACGGCCAGGTTCTCCTCGACCGGGTAGACGCAGGAGACGACGAGCCTCGACGACCCGCGGGCCTCGGCCTCGACGATGCAAATCCTGCATGCTCCGAAAGGCTCCAGTCCGTCGTGGTGGCAGAGCGTGGGTATGCGGATTCCCGCGGTTTTCGCCGCTTCGAGCACGGTCGCTCCTTCGGGGGCGGCGACTTCCTTCCCGTCAATCCTCAGGCGGATTTCCTTCATTCTTCGCTGCTCTTTCCGGCAATAGCCCTGTTCTCCTCGGGCACGGGAGGCGGCACCGGCCTGCCGGAAATCTTCGTCACGGCGCCGTACTTGGACGGGCATGCATCCATGCAGGTCCCGCACCTGGTGCATTTCTCCTGGCTGATTATATGTATCTTCTTCTTCCCGCCGTCAATCGCCCCGGCGGGGCATTTCCTCAGGCACGACATGCATCCCCTGCATTTTCCGGGATCGACCCAGTACGAAATCAAATCCTTGCAGGACAGGGCGGGGCACCGCTTCTCCCTGATGTGGGCCTCGTACTCGTTCCTGAAGTGGCGGAGGGTGCTTAGGAATGGATTCGGCGCGCTCTTGCCGAGCGCGCACAACGAGGCCTCGACGGCGGTTTCCGACAGCTCCTCGAGGATTTCGAGGTCCCCTTCCTTCCCCCTGCCCTTCGTGATGTCGGCGAGAATCCTGTGCATCTGCCTGAGGCCCTCGCGGCATGGGACGCACTTGCCGCAGGACTCGTCGGTGAGGAATTCGATGAAATACCGGGCCACGTCCACCATGCACGTGTCCTCGTCCATGACAATCATCCCGCCCGATCCCATCATCGATCCGGCCTTTGTCAGCTCGTCGAAGCCCACCTCGAGGTCGAGCAGCTCCCCGGGTATGCATCCCCCCGAGGGCCCGCCGGTCTGAACCGCCTTGAACTTCTTGCCGCCTGGGATTCCGCCGCCGATTCCGTATATGATGTCCCTGAGCCTGATGCCCATCGGGACCTCGACGAGGCCCGTGTTGTTTATCTTGCCGACCAGCGAGAATATCTTCGTTCCGGTGCTGGTCCTGGTCCCGATTTTCGCGAACCAGTCCGCGCCGTTGTTGATTATGAGCGGCACGTTCGCCCATGTCTCCACGTTGTTGAGGACGCTCGGCCTGTTCCACAGGCCCTTTATGTTCGACCGCACGTACTTCGGCCTCGGCTCACCTGGCCTTCCCTCGAGGGCGGTCATGAGCGCGGTGGATTCGCCGCAGACGAACGCGCCCGCGCCCTTGTGCACCTTCACCTCGAAGTCGAATCCCGACCCGAGGATGTCCTTCCCCAGGAAACCGCATTCCCCGGCCTGCCTGATGGCGAGGTTCACGTTCTCCACGGCCAGCGGGTATTCCTGCCGCACGTAGACGTACCCTTCGCGCGATCCGACGCAATACGCCCCGATAATCAGGCCCTCGAGGACCGAATGGGGGTTGCCTTCGAGCAGCGCCCGGTCCATGAAGGCCCCGGGGTCGCCCTCGTCCGCGTTGACAATCACGTATTTGACGGGGTCGGGCGCGTTCCTCGATCCCTTCCATTTCTCGCCGGTCGGGAATCCCGCTCCTCCCCTTCCCCTGAGGTTGGATTTCCGCACCTCATCCAGCACCTGGACCGGCGTCATGCCGGAAAGGGCCTTTGCCAGGGCGGAATAGCCGCCCGCGGCAACGTAGTCCTCGATCTTCTTGGAATCAATCCTTACGTTGCTGCAGAGGAGGTTGCGGGTCTGGTTCCTGTAGAACGGAATGTCGGACTCGCGGACCGCCCTCCCGCCTGTCGCCGGGTCGACGTAGAGCAGGCGTTCGACCACCTTCTTCTCCCCGATGGTCCGCGCTACGATTTCGGGGACGTCGCCGGCCGCGACCTGGAGATAGCATATCTCCTCGGGGAACACGACAACGACCGGCCCCCTCTCGCAGAATCCGGGACACCCGCTCCCCTTGACGTCCACACGGGTCTTGAGCCCCTGCCTATCGAGCTCCGCCTTGAAGGCTTCCAGGACCTCCATTGCCCCGGAGGCGAGGCAGCCTGTCCCGGCGCATACGGATATGCACGGCTCGGCGGGATTCCTCGCGGAAAGGATTTCCCGCCTGAACTTCTCCACTTCTCCCGGCGAATTGAGTCTTCTCATCTTGGCTTCGCAGTCATTCCGTTTTCCGGGGGCCTTCGAGCCCCTTCACGGTCTCCGCCGCCCTCGCGGCCGTCATCCTGCCGTGTATCTTCCCGTCGATTTCCACGACCGGACCCAGGGCGCAGCAGCCGAGGCAGTTGACGGTCTCCAGGCTGAACTTCATGCCCGGGTCGGTCTCCCCGGGCCTTATTCCCGTTGCGTCCTGCGAGGCGTCCAGGACGCGCGACGCGCCGCGCACGTGGCAGGCGGTGCCCATGCACACGTGGATTTCGTGGCGCCCCCTGGGAACGAGGCTGAACGCCTTGTAGAACGTCGCCACGTGGCGGATTCGGGCGGCCGGGACCTCGAGCCGCTCGCCGATTCTCGAGATCGCCTCCCCGGGAATCCAGCGGTTCTCGGCCTGGATGTCCAGAAGGATTTGTATGAGCGAGGATGCTTCGCTGCGGTGCCGGTCGATTATCGCGTCGATTCTCCCGATGTCCATCTGAGGTTCCCCGTTCCTTTCAGACTGCTCCCTCGTCGGCGGCCGGGACGTAGCGCCCGATTGCGGCGTCGAACCTGACCAGCCCCTGCATAGAGGACCTGTTCATATGGGTCGCGGTTTCGGAGGGGCTCAATCCCATGATTTCCGATATCTCGCCGGTCGTGAGGGGCCGCTTCCTGAGGAGAGCCATGATTCTGCCTATCGCAAGCTTGTCCGCGACCAGCTCTTTGAACAGCCTCCTGAATTCGCCGCTCGCGTAGAACTTCTCGTACGCCTCCCCCGATTTCACCCCAATCCCGAACCTTTCCCTCTCCACGAGCCGCAGGTACGGGACCAGCCTCGCGACCGCGTCCAGCTTCGCCCCGAGATTCGTCGCGTCCTCTCCCGGGCCTTTGCCGAGCGGGCCGAGGTCCTTGAGTCTTTTCGCGAATTCGTTCATGACGCCGGCGAACAGTATGCCCTCGCCGGCCGATATCCCCTCAATCCTCAGCCTTTCCGGACTGAGCTTGATGTGCTCCATGATGCTCTTGCACAGCAGCACCATGCCGAGGGCGTGGTAGTTCCCGTCCGTGATGTAATGGCATTCGTTGAGCCTGCAGCCGCCGATGAACACGCCGTCCATCCCGTTCCTGAACGCGCGTATGACGAACGCGAGGTCCACCCTCCCGCTGCACATCACGCGGATGAGCCTCATGCCGGTCTCGTATTGAAGCCTGGAAACTCCAGACAGGTCCGCCGCCCCATAAGCTCACCAGTTGCAGACGAACCCGAGCATCCTCGGCTTGAACTCCACGTTCACCCGATCATCCTCCAAAACCCGGACGAGCCGGAACCAGATCCGGGGTACTTCCGCCGCCCGGAACCGCAGCGTCGATCTGGTCCAGAATCTCCTCGTCGGTGTAGTGCTTCAGCGATATCGCCGACGCGGGGCACACGGTATTGCACAGGCCGTCCCCCTTGCAGAGCACCGGGTTGATCCCCGCCTTGCGCCCCTTCGGCGTCTCGCGGAACTCTATCGCGCCGTACGCGCATGCCCTGATGCACGCCCCGCAGGACACGCACTTGTCCTCGTCCGCCTCGCATACCGATCCCGAAGCGGTGACCGTGTCCCGCGACAGCAGGCACGCCGCGCGCCCCGCGGCGCCGTACGCCTGCCTGATTGCCTCGGACAGGTGCTTGGGATAGTGCGCCGTCCCGCACAGGAAGACGCCGTCCGCCGCGAAGTCGACGGGCCTGAGCTTCACGTGGGCCTCCTGGAAGAACCCGTCGGGGCTCAGCGCGACCTTGAAGAGCCGGGCGATTTCCCTGCTGCCCGCCGACGGCACCGCGGCGGCCGAGAGCACGACGAAATCCGCATCCAGCGCGAGCTTCCGGCCGAGGATGGAATCCGGGACCGTCACGCGCAGGACGGGCCTGCCCCCGTCGTCGGATGCCGGCTCCACCACCGGCGGATCCCCCGGCTCGAACCGGACGAACTTCACGTCCCTCTCCGCGGCCTCGCGGTAGGCGTCCTCGATGTACCCGTAGGTCCTCATGTCCCGGAAGAGCACGTATATCTCCATCCCGGGATTGACGCGCTTCAGGTCGAGCGCGTTCTTCATCGCGTGGCCGCAGCAGATTCTGGCGCAGTAGTTCCTGTCCGCGTCCCTGCAGCCCACGCACTGAATCATTACGGCGCTGCGGCCGCACGAGACCAGCCCGTCCTTCGCCGCGATGCGATCCTCGAGCTCGAGCTGGGTCATCACCCTGGCGTCCCTGCCGTAGAGGTGCTCCGCAGGCCGGTACTCGTCGGCGCCCGTCGCCAGTATCGCGGCGCCGTGCCTGATCACAATCGCGCTTCCCGCGGATTGCAGCGTCGTGGTGAAATTCCCGACGTATCCCGAAACGTCGCCGATGACCGCGTCGTGGTGCACGCGAATCATCGGGTTGCGGTAGACCCTGGCTATGAGGTCGCGCAGATACGCCTGCACGTCGATGCCGTCCAGCGTCCTGCGGATTCTCCTTGCCATGCCGCCCAGCGCGGATTCCTTCTCGGCGAGGTGGACTTCGAAGCCCTGCCCCGCGAGGGCGAGGGCGCTGGTCATCCCTGCCGGGCCGCCCCCGACCACCAGCGCGGTCTTGTCGACCGGCAAATCGTACTCGCGGAGCGGCTCGAGGCGGGCCGTCCTGGCGACCGACATCCTGACTATGTCCTTCGCCTTTCCGGTCGCCTCCTCCTTCTGCCTCGAATGGACCCAGGAGCAGTGCTCCCTTATGTTGGCCATGTCGAAGAAATACTGGTTTATTCCGCCTTCCCTCAGCGTGTCCCTGAAGAGCGGCTCGTGAGTCCTCGGCGTGCACGCGGCCACGACAACGCGGTTGAGCCCCTTGTCGCGGATTGTGTTCGCTATCTGCTCGGCCGCGTCAGTCGAGCATATGAAGAGGCCCTCCTCGGCGTGGACGACGCCGTCAAGCGTGAGCGCGTAGTCCACGACCGACGGCACGTCGACCACGCGCCCGATGTTGGCCCCGCAGTGGCAGACGAAGACCCCGACCCGCGGCTTCTCCCCCGAGACGTCCCTTTCCGGGGGATAGACCCTCTCCTTCGCGAGGTCCCCGCGGCGGCTCTTGAGCAAGCCACCCGCGAGCGCGCCCGCGGCGGAAGCGGTCACCACGGCCTCGGGGATGTCCATGGGCCCCTGGAACGCCCCGGAGACGAATATCCCCGGCCGGGTCGACTGGACCGGGTTCGCGGGGTCGACCTTGCAGAAGCCGTGCGAATCAAGCTCCACGCCGAACAGGCCGGCAAAAGTGCCGGCTCCGGCGGGGGGATTCAGGCCCACGCCGAGAACAACGAGATCAAACTCCTCCTCCTTCACCCCGTCGTCCGCCGTGGCGTACTTGATTGTCACGTTCTTCGTACCCGGCATCTCCCTTCCGACCGAGACGTAGCTCCTTATGAACCTCACCCCGGGCAGCTTCTCGGCCCTCTGGTAGAACCGCTCGAAGTCCTTGCCGTAGGATCTCACGTCGTTGTGGAAAATCGCCGCCTCGGCGTCCGGGTCGTGGTCCTTCGCCAGTATCACCTGCTTCTGTATGTACGACCAGCACACCGAGGAGCAGTAGCTGCTGCCGCCCTCGATGACCTGCCTCGAGCCCACGCAGTGGATCCAGGCGATTTTGTGCGGGTGCTTCCCGTCGGAGGGGCGCAGGATTTCGCCCTCGTGCGGCCCCGTGGCGCAGAGCAGCCGCTCGAAATCCAGGCTCGTCACCACGTTCCTGAATCGCCCGTACCCGTAATCGCCCCTGAGCCCGGGGTCGAACGCCTCGTACCCGGGCGCGAGGACAATCGCGCCGACGTCGAGTTCCAGCCGCTCGGCTTTCTGGTTCAGGTCAATCGCGTCGTTCTTGCACACTCCCATGCATATCGAGCATTTCCTGTCCTCGAGGTACAGGCAGCGCTCGTTTATGTACGGGACCAGGGGGACCGCCTGCGAGAAGTAGATGTGCACCGCCTTGTTCGAGGAGAGGCCCTGGTTGAACGGGTCGGGGACGCGCACCGGGCAGTACTCGACGCAGGTGGTGCAGCCCTTGCACCTGTCCTCGTCGATGTAGCGGGGCTTCTTCCTAAGAGTGACCTTGAAGTCCCCTGCCTCCCCCTCGACCCTCTCGACCTCGGTGTACGTGAGAATCTCTATGTTGGGATGCCTGTCGCATTCGATGAACTTCGGCGATTCGATGCACATGGAGCAGTCGTTGGTGGGGAACGTCTTGTCGAGCTGCGCCATCTTGCCGCCGATGGTCGGGGACTTCTCGACCAGGCAGACCCTGAATCCTGACGACGCGAGGTCCAGGGCGGCCTGGATTCCGCTGATTCCGCCGCCGACGACCATGACGTCCCCGATGATTATGCCGTCCCCTGCCATTCAAGCCTCGTCACTGCCGTTCCCCGCACGCGCCGCCCGCCCCGGACTCCGGTTTCGCCGCCCCAAAGGCCGCTTCCCGCACAATCTCGGCGATTTCCTTCACTTCAATCGCCCCTTCATATCCCAGCGTGAGCCTGCTCTCCTCGAAATTCGTGATGCAGTACGGGCAGGAAGTGGCCAGCACCGCCGCGCCCGAGGCGCGGGCCTGCTCCATCCTCAGGTTCGAGAACCGCTCGTTCTTCGGCGTCTCCATCCAAATCCTGCCGCCGCCGCCCCCGCAGCACAGGCTCGCCTTGCGCGAATCCTCGAGCTCTACGAGATTCAGCCCCGGCACGCTCTTCAGGACCTCCCTGGGCTCCTCGTATATGCCGTTGTGGCGCCCGAGGTAGCATGGATCGTGGTACGCGACCTTCTTCGCGAACTCCCCGGAAAGCCTGAGCCTGCCCTCCTTGATGAGCATGAGCAGATACTGCGACATGTGCACGATTTCGAAGTTCACCATGAACTCCGGATACTCGTTCCTGAACGTGTGATAGCAATGGGGGGAGGAAACCACGATTTTCTTCACGCCTTGGTCGATGAACGTCCTGATGTTCTCCTTCGCCAGCGTCTTGAACACGTCCTCGGCGCCGGTCTTGCGTATGCTCTCGCCGCAGCAGCTCTCCTTAGTCCCGAGTATCCCGAAATCCACCCCGGCCATGTTCAGGACCTCGGCCGTCGCGACCGCCGCCTTCCTGAGCCTCGGATCGTAGCTGTAATAGCACCCGACGAAGTACAGGACCTCCATGCCCTCCTTGAACGGCTTCACGGGAAGGCCGGCCGCCCAGTCCGCGCGTTTCCCGCGGTCCTCCCTGAGGGGATTCCCGTCCGAAACCAGGCTAGCGGCCGCCCCGCGCGCGGGCTTCACCGATGCCGGGAACACGCCGTAGGACGTCGCGACCCTGCGGAGCGACACGCCGAGGCCGATCTGCTTGACGCCCCTAGGGCATTCGGCAGGGCAGGTCCCGCATGTGGTGCACCGCCAGATGTCCTCCCCCTCGACCTCGGTCAGGCCGAAGGCCGCCTCCCGGATTATCCTGCGCATGCTGAAGGGCCTGACCCTGTTCCACGGGCATACGGCGTCGCATTTCCCGCACTGGTAGCAGAGCTTGTAGACGTCGCCGCCCGCCTGCTTTATCTCAGCGATCACTTCCCCGAACGGGGCCGCCGTCTCCACGTCAATCCTCTTTCTTCGGGCCCTTCGCCTTCTCTCCCCTGATGGACATCCGGGCGACCGCTTCCGCCATCTTCTTAAGGCCGAACCTGTCGGCGAGCGATTTGAGGCCCGTTTCCATCTCCCCGATATCCTCGCCCTCGGGAGCCTCTTCTTCCCGCTGCTCGTACGAGAGGGCGTCGTTCAGGCACCACTTGACGCACATGGGCTCCGCGAGCGGCGGGTCGCTCTCGCACATGTCGCACTTGAGCGGAAGGCCGGAATCGGGCTCCTTGAACAAATCCCTCGAGGGGCACGATGCCCTGCAGAACGAGCACTCCTCGTATGCCTTCCCGTCAATCGTGTACTTGTCGCGGCCCGCGCATTCCGCCGCGGTGTACTCCCCGGCGTACACCGGGACGTATATGTCCTTCAAAGGATCGTGAATCACCCTGATGCGGGATCTCGACGGGTTGTTTCCCGCGTATTTCGGCATGGAGTGGAAGGCCGAGCAGATGACTTCGCATGCGCGGCAGCCGTTGCACTTGTCCACTTCGACTTTTATGGTCTTTATGACTCTCTTCTTCCTTGCGCCGCTCATTGCAAAGCCCCCCCGTTCATGCCGCCCTTCGACCCCGCGGGGGCCGTCCCGGCCGGGGCGCGGCCGCCCTCCGCCAGGATGCCCCTCCGGAGCAGGTCCTCGGCTACGTAGTCCATGGAAAGCTCGTGCAGCGACTCCGCAGTGGGAATGCCGTCCAGGTTCCAGCCCTTGAACCGGTAGTAGGCGTCGAGGAGCTTCGCTTCGAGCTCCGGGAACCTCTTCTTCCAGTGGTCGTCGGGCGGCCTCTCGTCCGCCCTCCGGAGCCCCCTGCGCACGTTGACCGCCCTGACCAGGGTCCTGTTCCTCCGGGCCGCCAACGCAAGCCCGTCCTGGTCCATGTCGAAACCCGCGGCCGCCGAGATGAAGGCCGGATAGTTGTGCATGTGGTAGGGCGGCTTGAGGGGGAACGACGACAGGCCCGCGCACACGCCGAGCGAGTCGTCTATGTAGTGCATCGTCTCCTGCCAGTCCACGATGTCGCACGTGGCTTCGATTGTCGGATAGTAGGGCATCGATTTCTCGCCCCTCGGCTCCCACTCGAGCAGGTACTGCTTGAACTTCTCGTGCGGGACCTGAATCCAGTCCTTCACGAACTCCTGCCTCTCCTCCATCGTCGGGAAAGGCGCCTGCGGGAAGTTTCCCTCGATTTGCGTGATGTTCGCCTTCTCGCCCGTGCAGTACATGAGGAAGTATATGGGATTCAGCATCGACAGCTTGAGGGGCAGCTGCTCGTGCTTCCTTATGTTGTTGTGCGCGTACGCCTCGGCGCCCTTGCCGATGCGCTTAGCCGCCCAGTGCGTGCCGTCGGCCAGCACGTCGCCGATTCCCTCGCGCCGGACGATCCTGTCGAGCAGCCAGTAGAACCGCCCCTCGTTGTCCGCAGGCATGCCCGGCATGTCGGCGTCCGTGAGGATGCCCGCCTTGAGAAGCTCGAGCGCGAACGCCATGACCTGCGGAGTGGAGAAGCCGTCCACGCCGTACTCCGTGGCGCGCTGGGCGATTTTGAAGCCGAAATCCAAATCCGAATACGCGGCCATCGTGTAGGTCAGCTTGGAGAAGCATTTCATCATGTAGGTCGAGAGCCCGGGCACGGATATGATGGCCCCGCACTTCATCGGGCAGTTGTAGCAGCTCACCAGCCGCTTCCGCACCGACTCCATGGCCTCCGTCCACTTCTTCTCGATCTCGGCGTTCCAGAAGTCCTTCCTGCGCTCCCGCGCGTTGCCCCAGGAGAAGTTCTCCGTGTGCCACTTCTCGTCGTGGACCGCCATCTCCTTCGGCGAACCGAGCCCCGCCAGGATGGGCATGACGCCGGGAACGGGCTTGCTGTTGCGGATTGGTATGTATTCGAGGACTTTCTCGCAGAGCGCCATGTATTCGGCGGGTTTCGCGACGTTCACGTCCTTCGTTCCGCGCACCGCCACCGCCTTGAGGTTCTTGTCGCCCATGACGGCGCCGATTCCGAGCCTCGAAGCGCTCGACTTCCCGTGCTCTATCGAGGCCATGAACACCCTGTTCTCGCCCGCGAGCCCGATGGCCGCGACCTGCGCCTTGGGCTCCTTGAGCTCCCGCCTGATGATCTCCGCCGTCTCGATGGAGCCCTTTCCCTTCAGATGGGCAGCGTCGCGGATTTCCACCTTGTCGTTGTTGATCCAGAGATAAACCAGGTTCGGGGACTTGCCGCGGAAGACGATCTTGTCATACCCGGCGTATTTCAGCTCGGGCGCGAAGAACCCGCCCATCATCGAATACGCCATGAACAGCGTCTGCGGGGAGATTGTGGCGACGATTGTGCGGTTAGCGCCCGGCGCGGGAGTGCCGCCCAGCAGCCCGGTGCTGAATATGAGGAGGTTGTCCGGGGAAAACGGCCCGATTTCAGGCGGAACCCGGTCCCACAGGATTTTCGCGCTGGTCCCGAGCCCCCCGAGATGCAGCCTTGCAAGCTGCGGGTCGGTCTCCACCCTCTCGATGTTCCCTCTGGAAAGGTCCACTTCCAGGTTGAATCCCGTCTCCGCGTATCGCATCTTCCCGCCCTTTCCCTTCGGATCGTCCTCCGGCAGAGCGCCCTGCCGGCGCCAAATAGTCGAACGCTTGTTCGAATTTTAGGGGCTCGCCCGCCATCCTGTCAAGTCAAATCGATGCGGGAAGGGCGGTAGCCGGATGCGGGAAGGGTGGTTACCTGATTCGGGAATTGTGTTCCCTCGATGTAGGAATGGTGGTTCTTCGATGTTGGAAGAATAGAACCCGCATGCGCTCCTCAATCATTCCTGAACACCGCTCACCCCTTCCTGCGTCTGGAAACCACCCTTCCTGCGTCCGGTGACCACCCCTTCCCGCAATTCAGCGGCCCTATCCTTGTTGGAGGTTGGAAGTTGGGATTTCATTGGGATTTGGCTATTGGTTGTTGGGATTTAACGCAGCGTTTGGTTGCGGATCGGCTGCGTTATGATTTGGAATTTGGCAATTGGGGTTTACAGCAGCCCGCAGGCTGCCCGCGGTCGATCATTCCCGCGTCCGGCCCCTCCGTATAATTCACGATCCTTCGTGAATTATACGGGTCACTGCATCAGCCCGGCGACGATTTCGGCGATGTCGAGGGTCCTGACGGTCTCTTCCTTCCCCCTGTCCTTTGCGGCGTCCTGCATCATGGTGAGGCAGTAGGGGCATGCGGTTGCGACCAGGTCCGGGTTCTTTGCGGAAATCTGGTCGAACCTGTCGAGGTTAATCCTCTTCCCAATCCTTTCCTCGAGCCACATCCTCCCGCCTCCTGCGCCGCAGCAGAAACTCTTCGATTTGCTCCGGTCCGCCTCGACCATGGCGGCCGACGGCGCGGCGGCGCCGAGCAGGCGCCGGGGCTCGAGATACACGCCGTTGTACCTTCCGAGGAAGCACGAGTCGTGGTAGCAGATTCTCTTGAACCGCTCCTCGAACCTTCCGAGCCTAATCTTCCCTTCCCTGATCAGCCGGTCGAGGAACTCGACGTGCGACACGACCTCGAAATCCCCCCCGAACTGCGGATACTCGCGCTTGAGCATGTTGAGGCAGTGCGGGCACTGGGTCATAATCAGCCTGAACTTCCTCGCTTTCAGGTTCTCCACGTTCTGCGCGGCCTGCATCTGAAAGAGGTACTCGTTGCCCGTCTTGCGCGCGGGATCGCCGCAGCAGGACTCGTCCGTTCCCATGACGCCGAACGACACGCCCGCTGCTCCGAGGATCCTGGCCATGGCCGCGCTTATCTTCTTGTTCCTGTCGTCGAACGATCCCGCGCAGCCCACCCAGTACAGCACATCGGCCTCCCCGCCCGCCTCGAGGACCTTCACTCCGGCGGGGCCGCACCAGTCCGCCCGCGCGGAGAATCCCACGCCCCACGGATTGCCGTTGTTCTCCACGTTCTTGAACGTGTCCCTGAGCTCCTTGGGGAAGTCGGACGCCATCAGCACGAGGTTCCGCCTGATCTCGGAAATCTTGTCGACGTGCCTAATCATGGCAGGGCACTGCTCTTCGCAGTAGCGGCAGTTCGTGCAGGCCCACAGGACGTCACGCGTCACCACGGTCTCGATTAGGTCCGTGTCCTCCTCCGCGGGCTTTCCGTCCTCCCCCGCGGCAGCGGCTTTCTTGAGCCACTCGGCCCTCAGGGACTGGACCAGCTTCTTCGGCGACAGCGGCTTCTCCGTCAGATGCGCGGGGCAGCCCGCTTCGCACCTGCCGCACCTCATGCATGAATCGAGGTCGAGAAGGTCCTTCCAAGAATACCTCAGGACGCGCGACACGCCGAATTCTTCGGCGTTCTCGTCCTCGAGGTCGGGCTTGGTGAACACTCCCGGCCCCCGGCCGTCCTTAAGGAGGACGTTGAGCGGGACGGCTGCCGCGTGCCAGAGCTTGGTGTACGGCGCAAGCCCCAGCGCGAGCATCGCGGACGCGAAATGGAACTTCCAGGTCCAGGCCGACGCCGCCGACAGGAAACCCGAATCCTGGAAGATCGCGGCGAGCGCCCTTCCGAGAACGAAGCCCGCCGGGGACCAGAGCGGATCCGCGCCGGTCCTCGCGAACCGGAACCCCTCGACGCAATACCCGGACAGGATAATCCCCGCGACCAGCGCGATCAGTACCCAGTCCTCGCTCTTCCTGTCCACATGGGCTGGTTTCGACACGTATCTGCGCCATGCGAACCAGGCGATTGCGCAGAGCGCGGCAATCCCGGCGGCGTCGAGCATGAGCGAGACGGGGCCGGCTATGAAGACCGGCAGCCTCGCCCCGGAGGCGGCGAGGATTACCGCGCACAAGGGAAGAACGAATCCGATGAACAGCATGAGATGCAAAAAACCCGGAACGCGGTCCCGGATGACGCGGCCATGGAGGAACGCGTCGCGGGCCATGCCCCAGAGCCGCGGCCAGGGGCTTCCCATCGCCCCGCCGGGGGCGCCCGCGGACAACAGCCGTACCCTCCTCCGAAACCCGGTGGCGAATGCCGCAAGGGCCGCCGCCAGAATCAGCATGTCGAAAGAGTCGAGCAACTCACACCTCTACGGCGCAGCGGGTCCGCAACCCAACGCTGCGTAAAACCCCAACAACCAATAGCCAAATCCCAATGAAATCTCGCAGATCCGCCGAAGCCGCTTAGCCGACG